>DEQQ01000056.1 GCA_002360455.1 Saprospiraceae bacterium UBA3362 | reverse complement strand
GCTTTATTGGTTAGTTTTTTTACAGCCTATTTTACCAAATTTGAAATAAATACAGCAAGATTACTCAGATTGAATCTTGTGAGACAATATTGGCATTTTGTAGATATCCTTTGGATTTATTTATTAGTGTTTTTAATTCTTCAGTAAACGATAAAATTAAAAAATGGCAACAGATCATTCAGTTCACGCACAGGGTCATCAGCAAGGAGGGCTTTGGGATGGAGCAAAAGAACCGTTCAAGGCAAGTTACGGAAAATTAATGATGTGGTATTTCCTACTCTCGGATGCTTTTACATTCGCAGGGTTTCTAATTGCCTATGGTACTTTGCGATTTAGTAGTGCTACCTGGCCGGTACCTGACTTTGTGTTTTCTTCACTACCTGGAGGAATTCATCATAAGCCTTTGATCTTTGTTACTATTATGACCTTCGTCCTTATAGCTAGCTCTGTAACTATGGTTAGAGCTGTACAAGAGGGTCATAGAAATAATAGAAAAGGAATCGTATTTTGGATGGCGCTCACTATTGTAGGTGGTTTGGCTTTCTTAGGTTGTCAAGCTTGGGAATGGACAACTCTAATGGGTGGCGAGCACATGACCATTAAACAAAATCCATTCGGAACTCATACAGAAAGTGGTGTTTATTTGGATGGCGATGGTCATGACATCAAAGCAGGTGATTCTTTCAAAGCTGGGCAATCCTATCTTATACATAAACATGATGGGCATTGGGCTCCATTAAAATATAAAACAGAAACAGGAGAAGTAAAGACTCAACAAATGGGTCCTAAAGCTTTTGGTGCTTTGTTTTTCTTTATCACAGGATTTCACGGCTTTCACGT
Organism: Saprospiraceae bacterium UBA3362; assembly: GCA_002360455.1. GTDB lineage: Bacteria > Bacteroidota > Bacteroidia > Chitinophagales > Saprospiraceae > Vicinibacter. The sequence goes on along the minus strand of DEQQ01000056.1, from coordinate 61,217 downwards.
TTTTAGTGGGGTCGTATTTCTTACCATCATTATGTTTAATGTGTGGAGTGGAATTTATGTGAAGCGAAATAATGGAAATGAAATGGTAGAAAAAATCGGTTTGTACTGGCACTTTGTAGATCTTGTCTGGGTGTTTGTATTCTTGGTATTTTATTTATTGTAATCACATTTGAGTTAAACGATTTAGACTTAAAAAATATGGGTGGTCATTTATCTTACGAAGAAGGGAAAAAAGTAGTCCTCAAAGGATTGATTTTATTAGGTATTGTAACCTTATTGGAAGTATTCGTTGCTTTGTTGGGCAAGGGATATATAGTAGAGGGATTTCATCTTCCGGTATGGTTGATGTATTTGGCAATGATAGGAATGTCATTATACAAAGCTTATTTCATTGTATATGAATTTATGCACATGAGGTATGAAGTCCCAGGATTAGTAAAAAGTGTGTTGCTTCCGACTGTATTATTGATTTGGGCTGTAATTGCTTTTTTCTACGAAGGCTCTACATGGAGAAACTGGAGACAGAAAGCTAAGGATAGACCTGTAACATTGTCCAATGCAGCTCCAACTTCCGAGCACAATCCGCATGAGGCATCTTCAGCGATGATGAAAGATTCTATCCATTCTATGCCGGCAGATTCAACTACTTCGCATGATCACGAGCATGGACATGAGCATAATCATGGAGAAGAACATCATTGATTTTACTTGTTTTAAATTATAATAAATTAGACTGTGTCCCGGCTATAGCCGGGTCGGAGTCTTACAGACTCGCTATTCGCTCGGTGCTTCGCACTTCCTCAAAGAGGAATCTTCCAGCCTCCTCACAGTTTTATAAATACGGTTATTCTTGAGGAGTTTTTTGGTTTATCAAATTTAAAAATGGGCTAAAATCATACGTGGATTTTATGAGTAAATCAAAAATAACTTCAGCAATTGTTCTTGTATTAATTCTTATAATACTGCCAATCTTCGCATGGTATTTTCTCCAGAAGGGAACCCAAATGAGAAAAGATGCAATGCAAGATCTCAATCCCAAGGGTGGGGTAGATTTGTTTCAATTGACTACTGATGATGACTCCACATTTACACAATCTCATTTCCTTACAAAAAAATGGTTGGTGTGTTTTTTTGAGCACGATTCAATCGGATTGCAGTCTCTGCAAATAATTAAATCCATTAACAAACAAGCTTCAGAAGATTTTGTCCTCAATGTTTTTTCTGTCATGGGATTGAAAGAAGGAGAGCTCATCAAGGATGCCTCTTATAAGCATGACATTTCCAATTTTAAGTTTTGGAAGAAAGCCTATATTGCAAATGTACATCTCTATAAATTTTGCGATAAGGTGTTTCAAGTTCCTTTGGAGCTGTATAATAAACCCGTCGCTTTATTATTAGATCAGAATTCTCAGATTAGAGCTTATTATAATTTAGAGGATCCTGAATCGGTTAAAATGCTGGTTAAACAATTGCCGGTTTTTCTTAGCTTAAAAAATTAGATTGTTATGGTATCCAATCAAAGGGTAAGAAACTATAATATTGCAGCATATTGCATTTCAATTGTGGTATTAACTGTCGTGATATTGATGAGGAAAATTCATATAGACACGGGAGTTGATTTTAGTTTTTTGCCTCCGGTATACTCTTTGTTGAATTTAGTCTGCGCAATAATCTTAATTTTTGCTTTGCGAGCAATAAAATCAAAAAATGTTTTGCTGCATAAGAAACTGGTCACTATAGCCTTGTTGGTTTCTACAGCTTTTTTGATGATGTATGTGCTCTATCATATTACTACTCCCGAAACCAAATATTGTGGAGATGGCCTTAAACGCATTATTTATTTTATTCTGTTAATATCTCATGTAATTCTTGCCGGTGCAAGTTTTCCATTTATTTTGTTTACGTATGTCAGAGGATTAACAGAGCAATTTGAACGCCATAAAAAGATGGCTAGATGGGTGTATTGGATTTGGTTGTATATTTGTATTTCAGGTCCAATATGTTACTTATTCTTAATGCCCTGTTATAAATAATCATTGATGTCTCAAAAAATATGTCCATCATGAAGAAATTATTCGCTTGTGTTCTGTTTTTGTTGTTCCTGATACCTGTTTTTGCTCAATGTCCTATGTGCAAAATGGCAGCAGAGTCTAATATGAAAAGTGGAGGTATGGCAGGAAGAGGATTGAATCAAGGAATTCTTTATCTGCTCTTGCTACCATACCTGGCAGTTCTTATTTTGGGCTATCTTCATTGGCGACATAAGAAAAAAGAGAAAGCCGAAGTAGATCCCAATCTTAACTAGAAAACATTATCAGAAACTATATACATAAGTCCCACTGAGGCCGTAAGCAAATCTTCTCGTTCTTACATCAAGGATTGGCTCGTCGGTGAGATCATTCAAGCCATGTTGATAATACGCAGAGAATTGCAGTGCTGAATTATTCAATGGAATCTTAATACCTACCTTACTCATTAACCCAATCTCCCATTGGTTGAAATAGTTGCTTCTCAAATTTAGGTCATACTTTCCTAAGCTAAAGTCCAAAAGTAATTTTGCTCTGGTTCTGACGTCGCCGTCAATGGCAAGTCCAACATAAGGCCCTACGGCCCCTGTAAACTGAACTTTCGAACCTGTAGTATTCAATTTTAGCAATAGCGGTGTTTCCAAATAATCAAAACTTGCAATTGCTGTAATTCCGGTTTGAATAGGTATTTTATACAAGTCAAAATTGATGTTTTCCGAAATTCTAAATCCGGTATTGTGATACAATAAACCACTTTCGAGAGAAACTATTGGGCTTAATTTGTAGCTTGCATTCAGTCCGGCTTTTATTCCGGCATATGGTTTTAAATTGGGAATTAAACCATAGTCTCCTATCACAGAGCCATTCGAAATAGATAGGCCAAGCTCACCTCCGAGTTCCATTTGGGCAGATAAATTGTTGTTTATACTTAGTGTTAAGTAAGTTGTCATTAAAATCAAAAATAATTTTTTCATGGTATTGAATTTTATTATTTGACTGCAGGTAGGACAAAGAGTAAAAGCGAACATCGTTAAACTCTTGTTATCATTTTCTTTTCAAAAGATAAAAATGGATACAGACTCATTGTACAAAACAGTGTCGGTAATTTGACTTTCTTTTAAATCCGCAATACTGCAACTTGGCTTGTGCGTTGTAAGTACACATATCCATTATTGAGTAGGTCATGTCTTTGAAGAAATAGGAGTGAGAGTTGCGTGAATTGATCCAATGAATTGTAACCTCTGTCTATTTCTACTTTTTATAAATACATCTTTATACAGGATTCACTGATACGAAGTAAAAGATGTAATAAGTTCTCAAATAGGAGTTAGGTTATCTAATGAATTATTTGAAAAGCCAAATTGGCTATGATATGATGTTGTTCGTTAAGAAGTAAACATCTGTATTGACCACTAGGAAAAGCGGTAGCCATTTCTATCTGCGCCTTTTGATTATATCCCAAATTTATTTTTCCTTTTTGAATTGACCTGCCCTGATAATCTTGGATTCGGTAGTACAGTTGTTTTTCTTCGCCAAGTTCAGACATTAGTTCCAATTGCTGATCCGATACAGTAATTGAATATAGAGATTTTGGTTTTGAAGTAGGATTAATAACGCTAACATCTTTGGCAAGTCTGGCTTTTACTTTAATAAAAAAAGGATTGGCAGAAACCAAATGAGCTAAATCGTTTTTCCAAGGATTTCTATTGCCTGATTTATTCCATAATCCTCCAAAAATATAGCCAATGGTTTTATCATTTGCAGTAAGACTGCTACAATCAATTAATCCATCTCTTAGAGCAACATGATCGGAAATGACAAACTCTGCAGTCGCACCAAAGTCGCCGGGTAGAATTTCTGATAACATGTACTCATTGCATTGTGCTGTGGAGTCAATGCTGATCATACTGACATGATTTACAAAGGGCACAAGGTAATCTGTTTTCAACAGTCCTAGAGAGTCCTTATACTGTTCGCTCATTCCTCCAAAGAATACATGGTACTGTGTGTTTGTGCTATCGATAAATCCCGTATGGGCGCAATGATAATTTGAGAAATATTGTGGAGTGCTGATGTCAGTATAGCCTTTTGGGCCAAGTAAAGCCAAATTGGTGAAAGCTTTTTCTTCATTAACCTGAAACACTCCAGAAAAAACAATAATTTTTTTATCATTCCCTCTGCCAAAGTACGCCGTATTATAATCTCTTCTGTGAAAATTAAACTCATCTAAAATGGAATCTCTGATTTCTACTTGAAGAATAGGAGACGCGGGAATAGAAAAGAAAAGCGCTTTATTAAAATAAGATTGATTGATTTTGCTTGAATTGCTGCTGTATTTTCCCATGAATCGATGTCCTCCTACAATTACAAATTCAGAATGAAGTTTCATTAATTTGCCTCCCGCGTTTGCAAATAATGGATTGCGAATCCATTGAATAGACTCATCGGCTGATTTATTTTGCTTGATGAGATCAATAAATGCCCGTAGATTGATTTGGGCCAAATAATCATAGCTAAGATAACTTGAGTCGGAGGCTTGGCCGTATCCTCCCATCAAATAAAACAAACTGTCTTTTTGAATGAATAAATGATTTGCAGCCGTAAAAAAATTCTTTAGCTCAGGCGAAGTCAACTTCAATTCGAACGATTCTACCTTCATAGATTCTGTGTTCCAAATAAATATTTTGTCGTTTGCATTGGATCGTTCGAAGCCACTTTCCTTGGGATGAATTCCATCAATTCTACCACCAATTATTATTATTTCGGAGTCCCGTTGAGCATAGGCAAAGGAGTGCACTCCCGGCCATCCATTGATTCTAATGCTGTCAAAACTGAAACTAATTTTGAATTGAGACAGCAGAGGATTTGAGTGATAAAATAAACAAGCTAAAATGATCCATCTCATCGGTTACCATTTCTCTTTAGGACCTATGGGAACTCCAAAAAATCTTCTTACACTAAATGTTCCTGTGCCGTGAATATACACCATCAATAATCCGCCGATGATCGCTACATTTTTCATGAACATAATGCTCTGGATATTATGCCTTCCGGGTGGAGCATCCCAAAATTTATAAACCGCAAGAGTAACCGGAATCCAATAAATCAAAAGAAGAATAACTGCAAATTTGGGTCTGTATCCAATTAATAAAAAAAGGCCACCCAACGCCAATGCAAATGCAGTGATATAGATAAGTAACTCGGGTTGCCAGGTAAAGCCATACTCCAGCATTGTCTCTTTGGTGCGAGACTTAAATTTTATAGATGTATATGCTTCGAAAAGAAAAATAGCAGATAGGCAAATTCTTGCCAAGAGATCCAAAATGTCCTTTCCCATTGCCTTTTCGTAATTCGATTTAAATAATGAAAAAGCAAATTTAATAAAATTAAGTCAAAAACCTATTTTAGGCAGAGAAAGATTGTCCACAGCCGCAACTCTCCTTGGCGTTAGGGTTGTTGAAAGAAAATCCTCTATTATTGAGACCTTCTACCCAATCTATCTCCATTCCGGCAAGATAAAGTCCATGCGAACGCTCCATAAACAACTGCAATCCGTCTTGCTCAAAAACCTGATCTTTCTCTTTTTGAGTGTCAAAACCCAACACATAGCTAAACCCTGAGCAGCCTCCACCTTTTACCCCAATCCGAAGTCCATGATCAGCAGGGATATTCTGTTCTTCCATGATCCTTTTGAGCTGAATCATAGCGGTTTCGCTAATTTTTATAGGGGCCTCTGTCAGAACTGCAGACATATTCTTTATTTTAGGATTACAACAGACTTAATGCCCAAAAAGTTCCATATTTTTGCCCCTGTCAAAGACGAATTTTAGGCTGTGCCCCCACAAATAGTGGGGTCGGGCTATCCGCTGCAAGTCCTCAGTCGCTTTGCTCCTTCCGGTCTTTCCGCTGCTATCCCTCACAGATCTTGAGGGATGGTAGAAATACTCGGATAAACTTTTTGAAATCGGATACTAAAATGGATTTTTTTGAAGTTTTTATTAACAAGAAATTTTGGCGATGATAGATTTTATTTTAGAATTATTGAAACTAACTCTTCCTTCTGCAGCTGTTGTTTTAGCTGTTTATTTGATGCTCAAAATGTATTTTAATAACGAGCAGCAGGCAAGAATTCACAAACTATCATTAGAAAGATCAGGCACAACATTGCCGGTTCAATTGCAGGCTTATGAAAGACTTTCTTTGTTTCTGGACAGGATCAGGATTCCTAATCTTGTCCTGAGGCTGCAATCCAAAGATAGTCCGCTCTCTCAACAACTGCCTATATTGATGATCGGAGTTCAACAAGAATACGAGCACAATGTGGTCCAACAAATCTATGTAAGCGAACAATTATGGCAGATTATCCAACTCGCAAAAAATGAACTAATTCACGAATTGGATGAACTCTCTCAAAAATCTATATCTTCTGATACAGAGTTTAAGTCAGTTTTATTTGGCGAAAGTACACAGCGCAGCAATCATTATATCGATATCGCTATTAATGCTATCAAAACGGAAGTCCAACAATACCTTAAAAATTCATAGTATTTATTGGATGATGCAAAGCATCAATGTTCTTAGAACTTGAGCTTTACTTACTCTTCCGGAAGCAGTTCCACACAGACTAATAAGGAAGGATTTGTTCTTCTATACTTTGTATTATTTCTTGCGTTTCTTTGCTTTGGGATTGTAGTCAAGAGATTTTTGAATCCAGTAGCTTAGTTTCTTTTTTGACATTAAACTTTCTCCGATAATATTGACAAATCCTTTCATCGACTTTCCTGTAAATTCCATCGGGATGCAATCTTCTTTGCTTAATGATTCTTCGTAGGCTTCTTCTCCGACTCTGCACATGAATAAATCTTCTTCGGTTTTTTTATCTTGCAGTAGTCCGCAACACATTTTATCCTCAACCATATAGCAAAGTCCACCGAACATTTTCTTGATTGTAAAAGAAACGTTTTTTTCTTCTAGTATTTCAGTGATCTTATCAGCAAGCAATTCATTATAGGCCATAAAAATGAATGGTTTATTTAGTATTAAAAAAATTCCTTACATTTTGATCCTGTCAAGAAATGAACAATAAGCTAAATGTGGACCAATTAAAGGTTTGCAATTTACATCACTTAGTTTTATTGAGCATACATAGAATCCCTAAGTTCCTTAATTTTTGGATCGGTGATGTATTCGTCAAAACTCATCAACTTATCTATACAGCCCTTAGGCGTGATTTCTATGATTCGGTTGCACACGGATTGTACAAAAGTATGGTCATGAGAGCTTATCAAAACTATGCCATTGAAGTCAATCATGTTTTCATTAAAAGCTTGTATGCTTTCAAGGTCAAGGTGATTGGTGGGTTCATCCAACAAAAGGACATTTGGATTTTGCAACATCATTTTACTGACCATACACCTTACTTTCTCGCCTCCACTCAACACGTTGCATTTTTTAAAAACCTCATCGCCACTAAACAACATTCTCCCTAAATATCCACGTAGAAAAATTTCATCTACATCTGTGGTTGTTGGCGGAACATACTGTCTTAACCAATCTATAATGTTAAGATCTGTTTTGAAATAATCTGTATTTTCGTTTGGTAAATAAGCTTTTGTAATGGTCGTCCCCCAAGTGAAACTTCCTTCATAATTATTTCTTTCTCCGGCTAGAATTTCAAAGAAAATATGAACAGCAGTAGCGTCTTTGGATAAGATCGCAATTTTATCCGTTTTGTTTACTGTGAACAAAATGTTTTTGAACAAAACTCTGTCTTCAGTAGCGTAAGAAAGATTCTCAATGGAGAGAATTTGATCACCAACATTTCGTTCAGGTTTGAAGATGATGCCGGGATATTTTCTAGAAGAAGGTTTAATCTCTTCGATGACAAGCTTATCCAATGCTTTTTTTCTACTTGTAGCTTGTTTGCTTTTGGCAGCATTTGCAGAAAATCGAGCAATGAAATCCAATAATTCTTTCTTGCGATCTTCCATTTTTTTGTTCTTGTCAGCAAGCTGTCTTGAGGCAAGCAAACTGCTTTCATACCAGAATGTGTAATTTCCGGTATAAGTTGTGATTTTTTGTCTATCGACATCAGCCACATGAGTGCAGACTGCGTCCAAAAAGTGTCTGTCATGCGATACAACTATGACTATGTTCTCATAAGATGCCAAAAAATCTTCCAACCATCCTATGGTTTCCACATCAAGACCGTTGGTAGGCTCATCCAATAATAAAATATCCGGATTCCCGAACAAGGCCTGCGCAAGGAGTACTCTTACCTTAATCGGTGCTGCCACTTCGCTCATGGATAGATAATGCAATGCTTCTTCCACTCCCAATGAGCTAAGGAGAGCAGCAGCTTCACTGTCGGCCGTATAGCCGCCCTTTTCTCCAAATTCTTCTTCCAGTTGTGCTGCTTTGTTACCGTCTTCTTCAGAAAAATCAGGCTTAGCATAAATGGCTTCACGCTCTTGCATTAGATCCCAGAGTCTTTTATGACCCATAAGAACGGTTTGCAAAACAGTCCATTGATCAAACTCAAATTGATTCTGCTTTAAGACAGCCATACGTTCTCCCGGACTGATGTCCACGCTGCCTTTGTTGGGTTGTACCTCTCCGCTTAATATTTTTAAAAAAGTAGATTTTCCGGCTCCATTTGCGCCAATGATGCCATAGCAATTGCCTTTTGTAAAATTGATGTTGACTTCATCAAACAGAATTCTTTTACCGTAGGCCAACGAAATATTATTTGCACTGATCATGTTTTCTAATTTGGCAGGCAAAAGTACGATGCTAAGCCTTATCTTTGTGCTATTCAATACTTTATTTGAAGATTCTTTGCAATAAAAATAAACTTAAGATTCATGAATCACATTGTTAAAAGCTTTTTTGCGATTTTAATTTCATCTCTTTGCTCAGCTCAGGTAATGACTCCGGAACTTTTATGGTCATTAGGAAGAGTAGCCGGCATGGAGCTTTCGCCGGACGGGAATTACGCTTATTATACAGTTAGTTATTACAACAGAGAACAGAATAAGTCCAACACTCAGACTTATAGATTGGATATTCAGCAAAAAAACTCTTTGGCACTAAGTACTGCCGGATCTTATGCCGGAGATTTGACGTCAAGCTCAGATGGAAATTATATTTATAGCTCCGATGGAAAACTAATTTCATCCGTTGCCAATATCCAACAACAAGACGGTGCAGAGTATTCCAATCTTATGCTGTCTCCTGACGGAAATTTTCTTATGTTTTCAAGATCCGTTAAGGCCATGCAAACCAAGCAAGATTTATATCCAAGTTTGGTAAAATCTGATGCAAAAATTTATGATGATCTAATGTTTCGGCATTGGAATGTATGGGAAGATGGAGAGTTTAATCATGTCTTTATAGCCAACTTAAAAGAGGGTGTTTTAATGAATGAAAAAGATTTGATGCTTAACGAAGCATTTGATTCTCCCACACAGCCAAATGGGGGCAAAGATGAAATGGCATGGAGTCCGGATTCTAAAACATTGGCTTATGTCTGTGTGAAAAAATTTGGAAAAGATTACGCTGTTAGTACCAACTCTGATATTTATTTTTATGATGTGGCTTCAGGAAAAACAAAAAATGTTACTGAGGGAATGATGGGCTATGACAAAAACCCTGCATTTTCTCCTGATGGAAGATATTTTGCTTGGACTTCAATGAAAAGAGATGGATTTGAAGCAGATAAAACAGATATCATGGTGATGGATTTGAAATCCGGAATGAAGTACAATATAACAGCCGCTTGGGATGATTTTGTCAGTGGATTTATTTGGAGCAAGGACAGTAAAAAGATTTTCTTTAATGCTCCTTATCGTGGAGTTATTGCCTTGTTCGAAGCAAATGTGACTAACTTATCGGAAAAATATGATCCACAAAAGATTAGAAAAATTTCCAATGAAGATGTGGATTATTCTGCGATAATAGGGGAGTCCGGCTCTAAGTTAATTTGTCAACGCACAGATATGAATCATGCTGCAGAATTGTATTCTGTAGAAATTCAATCCGGAAAATCAGAGCAATTGACGTCCGTAAATAAAGATATTTATGGCAAGCTCAAGATGTCCAAAGTTGAAAAACAATGGATCACAACATCTGATAAGAAGCAGATGCTGGCGTGGGTGATTTACCCTCCGGATTTTGATCCGTCAAAAAAATATCCTACGCTATTGTATTGTCAGGGTGGCCCCCAATCAGCTCTGTCTCAGTTCTACAGTTTTCGATGGAATTTTCAACTAATGGCAGCAAATGGATATATCATTGTTGCTCCTAATAGAAGAGGAATGCCGGGATGGGGAACAGCATGGAATGAGCAGATTTCCGGTGACTGGGGAGGGCAATGCATGAAAGATTATCTCGCAGCGATAGATCAGGTTTCAGAAAATTCTTATGTAGACAAAGAGAGAAGAGCTGCCGTAGGAGCCAGTTTTGGAGGTTATTCTGTAATGATGCTGGCAGGGATACACAATAACAGATTCAAGACCTTTATTTCTCATTGCGGGACATACAATTTAGAAAGTTGGTATGCATCTACAGAAGAATTATGGTTTGCAAATTTTGATCTTAAAGGTTCTTACTGGGAAAAGAAATTGCCCAAATCATATATAAAATTTTCTCCTCATAAACTGATCAACAAATGGAATAAACCTATTTTGATTATTCAAGGAGCGCGAGATTATAGAATCCCGGATACTCAAGCTTTTGAAGCCTTTACAGCTGCGAGATTACGGAATTTGAAATCCAGATTGTTGTACATACCAGATGAGGGTCACCATGTTTTGAAAATTCAGAATGGTTTGCTTTGGCAGGCTGAATTTTTTAGATGGCTAAAAGAGACTTTATAATTGAGGTGGATAATCTGTATGGTATTAATGTTCAAAGCATAAACTGATGAAACAATATTTGGATTTGTTGCAACATGTGTACGATCACGGCGTAGAAAAAAGAGATCGCACAGGAGTGGGAACAAGAAGTGTGTTTGGGTATCAATTTAGATGTGATTTGAAAGATGGTTTTCCTTTATTGACAACAAAAAAGCTCCATACAAAATCGATCATTTATGAATTGCTTTGGTTCCTGAATGGAGATACGAATGTAAAATATCTAAATGATCACGGTGTAAGTATATGGGATGAATGGGCAAACAGCGATGGTGATTTGGGCCCGGTTTATGGCAAGCAATGGCGTTCATGGGTTGCTCAAGATGGAAAAGTAATAGATCAAATTACTGAATTGGTCAACTCAATCAAAACAAATCCTGATTCAAGAAGATTGATTGTTTGTGCGTGGAATGTAGGCGATCTTTCTGCGATGGCATTAAGTCCCTGTCATTGCTTGTTTCAATTTTATGTACATCAAGGTCAATTGTCTTGTCAATTGTATCAGAGATCTGCAGATGTTTTTTTGGGAGTGCCATTCAATATTGCATCTTATGCATTACTGACGCATATGATAGCTCAAGTTTGTGGATTGAGAGTTGGGGAATTTGTTCATAGTTTTGGGGATGTTCATCTTTATTTGAATCATATTGAACAAGCTAAAGAGCAGTTGCTTCGAGATCCAATGCCGTTGCCAAGACTGGAATTGAATCCTGATGTAAAGTCTATTTTTGATTTCAAATTTGAAGATATAAAACTTATTGATTACAAGTCACATCCGTCCATCAAAGCCCCCATTGCAGTTTAGTTTATTGATTAGGGAAAGGGGAGAGATGGCATAAAGCAAGAATAAACTGAATTCAATTATTGCTGTTTTAGTGTATTGCTTTCTTGCAGCGTTTGTGTTTTGTATTTCAACTTTTTATATTGTTTTTTGTTGTAAATGTTCATCTCAAAACCGTAGGATTTTTTGCATGAGGTGGCTGGAGGACTTGGTCATAAAAGCTTTAGGTTTTATGACGGAGCGACAGCGAACTCCGGAAGACACCGACCATCCTGAAAGGATGGGCATGCCCAATACAATTTTTTAAATTTTTAAAGTAATCTATTATGGCCGAGTTGCTGAAAGGTGGTGAATTTTTAATCAAAGACACTGAGGTGTTAACTAATTTTATTCCTGAAGATCTGAATGAGGATCAACAAATGATTCGACAATCCGTGCGAGATTTTATTGAGACTGAGGTATGGGCTAAAGGAAATGAAATAGGTAATCAGGTGGAGCTTTTGGGTAAGGCCGCCGAACTTGGATTGCTGGGTGCGCACATTCCTGAAGAGTATGGAGGCTCACCTTTGGATACGCATAGCAATACCTTGATATCAGAAGAATTGGGAAGAGGGAATGGCTCTTTTAGTACTTCTCTGGCAGCTCATACAGGAATCGGGATGCTTCCTATATTGTATTTTGGATCTGAAGAATTAAAGAAAAAATATTTGCCGGGACTTTGCAATGGAAATTTGAAGGCTTCTTATTGTTTGACAGAGCCTGGTTCCGGTAGTGATGCGTTGGCAGCGAAAACTCAGGCTGTTTTAACAGAAGATGGGGAGCATTATATTTTGAATGGTCAAAAAATGTGGATTAGCAATGCAGGCTTTGCCGATGTATTTATAGTCTTTGCTCAAATTAATGGAAATCAATTTACAGGTTTTTTGGTAGAGAAAGATAGTCCGGGATTAAGCTTAGGCCAAGAAGAACATAAGCTTGGAATAAAAGGATCTTCTACAAGACAGGTTTTTCTTGAGAATGTGAAAGTTCCTAAATCTCATATTCTTGGAGAAATAGGAAAAGGCCATTTGATTGCTTTTAATGTGCTCAATATTGGCAGGTATAAGCTTGGAGTAATGTCTATGGGAGGTTGCAAAATGTGCATCACTTTGGGAACCAGATATGCCAATGAACGAATTCAATTCGGTGAGCCGATTTCGCATTTTGGAGCTATCCAATATAAGATTGCAGAATCTGCAATCAGGACTTTTGCCATGGAGTCAACATGTTATCGAGTGTCAGATTTGATGGATGACAAGAAAAACAATCTGATCAATTCAGGAATGAATTATTCGGGAGCATTGTTAGAAGCAGCAGAAGAATATGCAATAGAATGTGCCATCATAAAAATTTACGGTTCAGAGACATTGGATTATGTGGTTGATGAATTGGTTCAAATTCATGGCGGTAATGGATTTAGTGAGGAGTTTCAAGCTTCTAGAATTTATCGCGATTCAAGAATCAACAGAATATACGAAGGGACAAATGAAATCAACAGAATGTTGATGGTAAACATGTTGTTGCGAAGAACCATGAAGGGGCAGCTTGATCTTGTTGGGCCGGCGTGGGAGGTTCAAAAAGAGCTTACTGGTATGCCGGACATGTCTGTTCCGGAAGGTGTTTACGGCAAAGAAATAAGGACCATAAAAGATTTTAAGAAAATGATTTTGATGGTTGCCGGTGCTGCTGTAAAATATCAAATGGATGGTAAGCATGATCTCAAAGATCAGCAAGAAATTCTGATGAATGTAGCCGACATGATGATTGACCTTTATAATGCCGAGTCCATATTGCTTAGATTACAGAAATTGGCAGAGAGAACATCTGATGATGAAATGACGAATTATAATCATATTCTCAGGGTCTATTTATGGGATGCTCAAAGTCGTATTGTTAAAAATGCACAAGATGCGTTGGCCTCCTTTGCTTCTGGAGACGAATTGAAAATTATGTTGATGGGAGTAAAGCGATTTGCCCGATATGAACCTGTTAATGTAAGAGAAAGCAGACGGCAGATTGCTCAAAAATGTATTCAGGCAAATGAATATAATTTTTAGATTTGTTTCAGGAGTATTTTAAACTACAATACAAAAGAATATACAGAAGCTTGAGAGATTGGGGTTTTAGCCCTCTTTTGAGCTTGTTTTTAATTCCGATAATTGGAATCCTTTTTGTTTTTTATATTCAGTATAAAACAGAATATCCGGGGCCTGTGCTAATTGTTTTAGGAACTGTTCTGATCAATGGTGTAAATCAAAAACAAAAGCTGGACTTTCTAAGAAATTCACTTGGAGACAAACTTCTTGGTAAAATTAGATTGATAGAGGGTCTTCTCATTGTAATACCTTTAGGGTTGATATGTCTTCTTTGGTTGAAAGACGGAATATCTGCCATGATACTGCTTTGTATAGGAGTATTGCAATCTTTGGTGAGGGTTGACTTTTTTCCAAAGATTTCTTTTCCGAGCTTGTATGCATTATGGCCATTTGAATTTACGGTTGGTTTTCGTAAAACTTGGTTTATTCTTTTGTTTGGATTGAGTTTGGTCTTTATAGCACATCAATCAGAAAATGTTAATTTGGTTTTTTTGTCAATTCTGCTTGGATCCATTTGTTTTATCTCATTTTATGCTGAACCGGAACATGAATATTATGTATGGATTTTCAATACTACTATAAATCGTTTTTTGCTGATAAAAATATGGACCGCATTTGTTTGTTCCTCATTATACTATTTAGTTATATTGGGATTGAGTTTTCTGTGTTTTAATAAGATTGAGTTTCCAGTTTTGATTTTAATTGCTTTTTCCTATCTGATACTCTTCGAAATGATCTTGAGTAAATATGCTAATTTCCCTCATCCGATCAGTATTCCGGATTCCATATTATTAATTATTTCTATTATAGTTCCTCCCTTTGTGATTTTTACTATTCCTTTTTTCTATAAAAAATCGGTTAGACATCTGAAATCATGGCTGCAATAATTAATATAGAACATTTACATAAATCCTATGGAGATTTAGAAGTATTGAAGGATGTAAATGCATCATTTTTCAATTCATCTGTCTATGGGATTATGGGCAAAAATGGAGCTGGGAAGACTACTTTTTTCAAATGTCTGTGTGGATTTGAGTCCTATTCGGGCTTGATAGAAACCAATTTGGGAATCTTAAAGCATCATATTGCTTATTTACCTACAGATCTTTACTTTTTTTCTAAATTGACAGCAAGAGAATATTTGAGATTTGTTTTGTTGGCCAAAGGAATTCGCTCTTTCGATTTGGATCGGAAAAATATTTTTGATCTTCCTCTGGATCAGTATGCGGAGCAATATTCTACGGGGATGAAAAAGAAACTTGCTATTATGTCCTTATTACTAATGGATACAGCTGTCTACATATTAGATGAACCCTTTAATGGTGTGGATATACAGAGCAATTTATTGATTTCTGAGATGATAAAAAAATTAAAGGAAAGGAATAAATGTGTTTTAATTTCATCTCATATTTTTTCAACTCTTACAGAATTGTGTGATGAGATTTTGGTTTTAGAAAATGCACATTTTGCACAGCAATTAAAACCGGATCAATTTCCTCAACTCCAATCGGATTTACTTCAAGCATTGGATATTGATAGACTGAATCAGTTTTTCGGATAATGCCGGAACGTGAAGCTAACTAAGTAATTTTTTTTCGATGAGTTGCAATGCAAGCACAAACTGCTCTTCTTGGGTTAAGTTAGAATTATCCAAAAGAATCGCATCGTCTGCTTGTCGCAGTGGGCTGTCCGCTCTGTTGGAATCAATGTAATCTCGATGAGATAAATTGTTAAGTACTTCCTCTTTTGATATGGATTGACCTTTGGATAACATCTCCAAATATCGTCTTTGAGCGCGGATCTCGGTACTTGCAGTGAGAAATAATTTAACTTTGGCTTGTGGAAATACAACAGTTCCTATGTCGCGGCCATCCATTACAACGCTTTTTTGCATGGATAATTTTCTTTGGAGATCGACCAATTTTTTTCGTACTGAAGAATGGGCAGAAATTTCACTGACCATAGCGGATACTTCCAATGTTCTGAGCTCTTCTTTGAGAATATGTGAGTTTAATATAATAGAAGCCGGATTTTCATCATGCAAATCGATGTTGATTTTACTTAGAATTGAATTTACTTCTATCTCATTAAGAATGTCAATTTTTTCCTGAAGACAATACCAGCACACAGCTCTGTACATTGCCCCTGAATCGATATAATGAATATGAAGGTAGGTAGCTAAAGCTTTGGCAAGTGTACTCTTTCCGCAAGAAGAATATCCATCTATGGCTATTTGGATAGGCTCTTGGTTAATTAGATTAATGAGAGATTGAGACATGAACTTTAATTCTACTCCTAACGAGGTAAATATAGATATTTTTAAATTACAAATTTCTCATTAAAAAGAAAATACCATTCCAGTATCTGAAATGGTATTTTACTGTGTGTGCTTATTGAGAATTAATATTCGTCCTCATTAAACAGAAAGTCGTCCTTTCTAGGATAGTCCGGCCAAATATCTTCCATGCTTTCATAAATTTCCTCATCATCTTCCAGTTCTTGAAGATTTTCTATCACCTCAATGGGTGCACCGGACCTGATAGCATAGTCAATTAATTCATCACGAGTAGCCGGCCATGGGGCTTCTTCTAAATGATGTGCGAGTTCTAAAGTCCAATACATAAATACGTCAGATTAAGATTTAAGTTTGTAATATATGTTTCAAATATCAATTAACTCAAAAAAGTTTCAATTCTTGTGAAAATTTATAAAATTAACATTGCATCTCCATAGGAGTAGAATTTATATTTCTCCTTTATAGCAGCCTCATATGCCTCCATAAGTAATTCATGACCTGTGTATGCGGACACCATGATCAATAATGATGATTTTGGTAAATGAAAATTAGTGATCAATCTGTTGGCTATATTGAAATCATAAGGAGGGAAAATAAAAAGATTAGTCCAGCCTTCGGCAGGTTTAAGATATTTTGAGGCAGAGACAGAAGACTCAAGAGCTCTCATAGAAGTGGTGCCTATAGCAAAAATATTTTTATTATTGTCTTTGGTTTTATTAATTAAGTCGGCTGCAGATTCATCAATTCTAAAATATTCTGCCTCCATCTTATGTTTTGACAGATCCTCAACATCTATTGTTCTGAAAGTGCCAAGGCCAACGTGTAGAGTTACTTCTGCAAAATGAGCTCCTTTGATCTGAAGCATTTTATACAGTTCGCGCGACATGTGGAGTCCTGCTGTTGGCGCAGCGACAGCTCCTATTTCTTTGGCATAGATAGTTTGGTAACGTTCTTCGTCACTTGGCTCTGCGTTTCGGGTAATGTATTTTGGCAAAGGGGTTTGGCCTAAGATTTTTAAAGCAGCTTGAAAGTTTGCTTCATTGCCGTCATGCAGGAATCGTATGGTTCTGCCTCGAGAGGTGGTATTGTCTACAACTTCTGCTACCAGAACCTCCTTGCCATTTTTATCGTAAAAATAAAGTTTATTTCCTACGCGAATTTTTCTGGCAGGATCTACCAATACATCCCATAGTTTTGTCTCTTTATTGAGTTCTCTCAACAGAAAAACTTCAATTTTTGCCCCCGTTTTCTCTTTTCTTCCATACATTCTGGCAGGAAACACTTTGGTATTATTGATCACCATGGCATCTCCATCTTGTACATAATCCAAAACATCTTTGAAAATTCTGTGCTCAATCTTGCCGGTAGAACGGTGAATCACCATCAATCTTGACTCCGAGCGTTCGTCAGCCGGATATTGAGCGATAAGATTTTTTGGTAGGTTGAATGAAAACTGTGATAATTTACTTCGCATTAAATGGGTTTGTGACTATTTTATAATTCGTTGCAAAAATAAGTTCCGGAATAGGCCAAAAGCAAGTATAAGACTCAAAATATTCAGTAATGATTTTTAAGGCATTTTGTTGCAAGTTCAACGAGTTAATTCGGTTTTTAGTCTAAGTTTTTTAATAAATTAATTGTCCAAAAGTACATTTGTGTATGATTCTTTTGCTCAAAATCATTATTGAGAGTTTTAGGCAGGCCTTTCAACAGCTGATTTCCAATAAGTTGCGCAGTTTTCTGACCTTGCTTGGCATCACAATTGGTATTTTTTGTGTTATCGCCGTTTTGTCCTCTGTGGATTCTCTTCAGGATAATATTTTGCAGAGTTTTGAAAAATTAGGAAACGACGTTATTTATATAGATAAACAGCCCTGGAATGAAGATCCGGGAAATAATTACTGGAAATACTTGACCCGGCCAAATCTAAGCTATCAAGATTTAAAGGCCATTGAAGCGCGGAGCAAAATGGCCGAAGCTGCATCATTGATGGTTTTTATTCCTGGCAAATTATTGAAACATCAAAACAATTTTATCCAAGGGGCTTATGTTGCAGGAATCACAGAAGACTATAATAAAGTGGTCAATCTCGATTTTGAGCATGGTTCCTATTTTAGTCCAAGCGATTTTCAAACGGGAAGAAACGCTGTTTTGCTCGGAGCTAAATTGGCTGAAGAACTCTTTCCGGATGGAAACTCAATAGCCAAAGAAGTAAAGTTATTTGGTCAATATTTTACAGTTGTAGGAGTATTAAAGAAAGAAGGTAAATCCATAATAGATGTAATGCCTTACGATGAAGCAGTTCTCATCACCTGGAACACAGCAAAAAAAATAATCAATATCAATTCAAATTCGAATTGGGGAACCTTATTGAGTGTTAAAGCCAAGAGAGGCTCCGACATCAATGAAATGAAATATGAATTGGCCAGCATTTTGAGGCCGGTACGAGGTCTTAGGCCCAAGGACAAGGATAATTTCTCTATAAATGAAGTTAGTTTATTGACAGGGGTAGTCAAAGGCGTTTTTGGGGGGATGAATGCGGCAGGATTCTTTATAGGAATGTTTTCTATGCTGGTTGGGGCTTTTGGAGTAGCCAATATCATGTTTGTTTCTGTCAGAGAAAGAACAAGTATAATAGGGATAAAAATGGCCTTGGGCGCCAAACGATATTTTATATTATTGGAATACCTGATCGAAGCTATTGCGCTATGCATTGTTGGAGGAGTAGTTGGTTTGATATTGGTCACATTGGTTTTATTTGTAGTTTCCAAAGCCGTTGAGTTTGAGATTTCAATGTCGGTATTCAATATCTTTTTGGGTCTTTTATTTTCAATAATCATTGGAATTATTGCGGGCATAATACCGGCAATTCATGCCTCTAGGATGGACCCTGTAGAAGCTATTAGAAAGTAATTTATATTTTTTATTAATTTATATTATATTGATAATCAATATAATAATAAAAATGAAGAGTATAATTTTTTAATTTATTAGCTTAAAACTCTAAGATTTTCAATAACTTATCTATATTTGCGTCGCTAAAACGGATCTTCGAGATCTTATTGGTAACTTTTTAAAGTCCTTATAATGGCTTCTTATTTAACTAAAGAAAAAACTGCAGAAATCTTCAAGCAGTATGGAGCATCAGAAACAAATACAGGCTCTACTGAAGGTCAAATTGCTTTATTCACTTACAGAATTCATGCTTTATCAGAGCATTTAAGATCAAACAAGAAGGATCACTCTTGCAGAAGATCTTTATTGCATTTGGTTGGTAAAAGAAAGCAGCTTCTCAATTATCTGCATCAAAAAGATCTAAACCGATACAAGAAGATCTTAGATCAGTTAGGATTGCGTAAGTAATCCTTTGGTTCGGCGGACCATTATAAGATAACTATAGGAAAAAAATTCGGTATTGGGGATTATTTCATCCGGAAAAGCGATCACCGGATGGCTGAATTTGATGATGCCGGCCATTGTTTAACATTTAAGATTTATTATTTATGGGTCAAAAAGTCCCTTTCTCTACTTCATTTCATCTTCCGGATGGAAGAGAAGTAATTTTGGAAACCGGCAAACTTGGTACACTTGCAGATGGATCTGCAGTAGTACGTTGCGGAGATACTATGCTCTTTGCCGCCGTTGTTTCTGCCAAAGAACCTAAAGAAGGACAAAGTTTCTTTCCACTTTCTGTTGATTACCAAGAAAAATTTGCCTCTGCTGGGAAAATCCCGGGAAACTTTTTTCGTCGAGAAGCCAAGCTGTCCGATTATGAAGTTTTGATATCAAGACTTGTGGATAGAACTATGCGTCCTTTATTTCCTGATGGTTACCTGAATGAAACTCAGATTACCATTAACCTAATCTCGGGGGATGCAGAAACCATGCCTGATGCATTGGCAGGTCTTGCAGCCTCTACAGCCATCACTTGTTCCAATATTAATTTTGATGGACCTATTTCTGAAGTTCGAGTTGCCAAGATCAATGGACAATACAAAGTCAATCCAAACCGATCTGAATTGAAGGAAGCAACTTTGGACATCATTATAGGCGCCTCCATGACCAATCTTATGATGGTCGAAGGTGAAGGCAAAGAATGCTCTGAAACAGAGATGTTGGAAGCAATAAAAATAGGACACGAAGCTATTCAAGTTCAGTGCCAAGCTCAGTTGGCTTTGGCAGCACAACTTGGCGAGCGCATTGCTACCAAAAGAACATTGACTCCAATAGAAGAAAAAACTGAAATCAAAGAATTCTTAAAAATGAATGCAGCTTCCCAAATTGAAGCTGTAGCAAAATCGGCTTCAGATAAAAACAGCAGGAAAGAATCTTTTGATAAAATACTCAAAGATTGCAAAGAGTTGTTGCTTACAGAAAAAGGTGAAGAATACGCAAAAGAAAATAACGGAACCTTAGCGGAATATTATGATAAAATGAAAAAAGAGATTGTTCGAACAGTGGTGTTGAACACAGGCCAAAGGCTTGATGGCAGAACGACAACGCAGATTCGACCAATTTGGACAGAGGTTGATTATTTGCCTGCAACTCACGGATCCGCAATTTTCAATAGAGGAGAAACCCAATCGTTGACTAGTGTTACATTGGGCACAAAAGATGATGAATTGTTGATTGATAATGCACTTGAGCAATATAATGAAAGCTTTATATTGCATTATAATTTTCCACCTTATTCCGTAGGAGAAGCGCGTCCATTGAGAGCTCCCGGTCGAAGAGAAATTGGGCATGCTAATTTAGCTGGCAGATCTTTGAGACAAATAATGCCTACCGAATTTCCATATACTGTAAGAATAGTTTCGGATATTTTGGAATCCAATGGTTCTTCATCAATGGCTACTGTATGCGCCGGTTCTTTGGCTTTAATGGATGCCGGAGTTCCTGTAAAAAGCGCTATTAGTGGTATTGCCATGGGATTGATAGCCGAAGGGAATCAAGTTGCTATTCTCTCTGATATATTAGGAGATGAAGACGCATTGGGAGATATGGATTTTAAAGTGACAGGAACCAGAAACGGAATTACAGGGACTCAAATGGATATGAAAATTGATGGGCTGTCATTTGAGTTATTGGAGAAGGCCCTGCTTCAGGCAAAGGAAGGAAGAATGCATATTTTGAATAAAATGGATGAGTCCATTGCCGAACCAAGACCGGATTTCAAGCCTCATGCTCCACGTATCGTTGAGTTGATTATTGATAAGAGTTTTATAGGTGCTGTTATTGGCCCTGGAGGAAAAATCATCCAAGAAATGCAAGCTAAAACAGGCACCAAAATCAATATTGAAGAAGTAGGAGATAAAGGAGTGGTCAACATTGCCAGCAACAACAAAGAATCCATTGAAGAAGCAGTGCGAATGGTTAGAGCAATTACATTTGTTCCCGAAGTTGGAGAAGTCTATGAAGGTAAAGTAGTTTCTATTTTTCCGTATGGAGTGTTTGTAGATTTTAATGGCAAAAGTGGATTGCTCCACGTTAGTGAAATCTCACACAGTAGAGTGGATAAAGTAGAAGATGTATTTAAAGTAGGAGATCCGGTGAAGTTTAAGCTTGTTGGAATTGATCCTAAAACAAACAAATTAAGATTGTCTCGTAAAGCGATCATGCCGCGCAAACCCGAATAAGGGCAAAAGAAAAACAGAACAATATATAAGAGCAGGGAAAACAGTAAGTTTTTTCTGCTCTTTTTATTTAAATCTATTAATGGCATTGCGGGTATTTGGGATTTTATTGTTTAATCGTACTAGAGACTTATGTTTAAAAGATGAGATGAAAGCTTTGTGCTCGTAAGACCTATTTTTTTTATGTCTCTTGATAAATCAATATCTGTTATCTTCTAAATATATTATTTAAAATTTTAACATTAACTTAAATGTTGTTCGTTTACTAATTTCTTACCTTTGCTTTATTGTGTGAATCTATTTCACGACTAAATTGTCTTGGAATGAGATCAGCTTTAAGAATTTATAAGCAATTTGTGAAAGCAAAATTAATGAACTTCATTGGCTTAGATTGGTAAATTCTTGACGCTTGCAATAAGTAGAAGTCAATTATGAACAGAAAATTAATTCAGATTCTAGATCATAACTTCGGATCTATAAAAGGAGTCAAAAGTTTATTGAATGTAGGATTTGTATTGATTGTCATATTCTCCTTCTTGTTTCAACTGGCGCCAGCCAAATCTTTTGCCAATATTTCTTTATCATCTGTTGTTAGGTATAAAATACTTACCAAGAATTTTGATTTTAAAGATTTTGCCTTCATTCATAATACTGATCTTAATAAATCAAATATTGCCTTAACAGATATTAATGAGCAAGAATTTGAGACAGATCATGAGAATGATGATTTTGAAAAGAATACAGATTGTAGAGCCTATTTTAATGGTTGTCAAAGAGATATATTAGAGATCTCTATCAGCACCTTGTTTCGACAGAACTCAAAAACCCTATACAGCATTTATTGTATTCCATGCTTTGTGCTTTTTCATTCTTGGAAGAGTTTTATTGTATAATTCACTAAACGTTTTATTTTTTTTATTCTGAATCACTTGATCATTAATGTGACATAGTGAGGGAAGAATGAATTTTAACTATTGTCTTTGTTAACCATTGTCTTATTTCATAGACAAGCAATCAAATTTATTTTATTTCAAATTTTCTTAAATGAAGAAACATATTTATGTTGCCTTTTTGGCATTGCTTTTTATTATGGCTTCTTGTAAACATAAAATAGAAGGTCATGAAGAAGATGTAAAATTTTTAGTTACCAGCCCAATTCAAAGAGATACAGTGATCTACAATGAATACGTAGCGCAAATCAGTTCTTCGAACCATATTGAACTGAGATCTCAAGAGAAGGGATATCTGGAGAAAATATTTGTAGATGAAGGACAGTCGGTTAGGAGAGCGCAGCTAATGTTTAAGATTATGCCAACCTTGTATCAAGCCGAAGTTGCAAAGGCCAAAGCGGAGCTCAATTTTGTAGAAATTGAGTACAACAATACCAAAATATTAGCAGATAAAAACGTTGTTTCTGTTAATGAACTTGCTCTTGCAAAGGCAAAACTAGAGAAGGCAAAGGCAGAACTTTCATTAGCTGAAACGCACTTAGGATTTACAGAAATCAAAGCTCCTTTTGATGGAATTATGGATCGTTTTCATTCAAGGTTAGGAAGCTTATTAGAAGAAGGTGAATTGTTGACTACTTTGTCTGATATCTCAAATATGTGGGTTTATTTTAATGTACCTGAATCCCAGTATTTGGAGTTTGTTAAAAAAGGAAAAAGCGATGTAAAAACAAAAGTTCAGTTGAGATTGGCTAATAAAGAACTTTTTGAATCTGTGGGAACTATTGAGACTATAGAAGGAGAGTTCAATAATGAAACAGGTAATATTGCTTTCCGAGCAAATTTTCCTAATCCTAAGGGGATTCTTAGACATGGCGAAACCGGAAATATTTTAATGCCTGTCAATTTAAAAAAGGCCATACTGATTCCTCAAAAATCAACTTTTGATATCCTTGATAAAAAATATGTCTACGTGGTAGATGAGAATAATGTTTTGCAAGCAAAGCAAATTACAGTAGCTTATGAATTGGCTCATCTGTATATTATTTCATCGGGTTTGACAACAAATGATAAAATTCTTGCCGATGGCTTGGGAAAAGTTAAAAACAATGAGAAAATAGACTACGAATTCGTAGACTTCGAAAAGGAAATGTCTGATTTAAATCAATTGCATGCAGAATGATTCACCTTAATTTAAAAAATTAGAATAAATGTTTAACAAGTTTATAAAAAGACCGGTGCTTGCCATATCGGTTTCTGTTTGTATAGTTTTTTTGGGATTGTTGGCAATTAAGTTATCTCCAATTTCTCAATTTCCTGAAATAGCTCCGCCAAGGGTTAATATTTTCATTGAATTTCCCGGATCTAATGCAGATGTTCTAGTAAAATCTACAATAACCATTTTGGAGAGAGCTATCAATGGAGTGCAGGGAATGCAATACATGATTTCTGATGCTACCAGTGCCAGTGAAGCAAGCATAGAAGTAATTTTTGAACCGGGAACAGATCCAACACTTGCGGCAGTAAGAGTAAAGTCACGCGTGGATCAAGTAATGACGAATTTACCACCTCTGGTTCAACGCGAAGGCGTAATTATAGCACCTTTACAGCCAAGTATGTTGATGTATCTCAATCTATACAGTAAAGATAACAGCCTTGACGAAAAGTTTCTTTTCAATTATGCCAATACATACATTCTTCCGGAGCTGCAGAGAATAAAGGGAATGGGATTAGCACAGGCCATTGGGAGTAGAGCTTTTGCAATAAGGGTTTGGCTGAATCCAGAAAGGATGAGAGCCTATAGTATTTCTGCAGAGGAAGTTCTAGAAGCTATTGATAAACAAAGTGTATTGGCAAGGCCAGGCCGCGTTGGTTTGAGTTCGGGGAAGAAAGCTCAGTCGCAAGAATACGTTTTTACTTATAAAGGATGGTATAACAAACCAGAGCAATATCAAGACATTGTTATAAAGGCAAATGCAAACGGCGAAATGCTAAAGTTAAAAGACATAGCAGAAGTCGAAGTGGGAAGTGAATTTGTAGATATTTACTCCAATAAAGATGGAAAAGCTTCGGCATCTCTAGTTTTAAAACAAAATCCCGGAAGTAATGCAAACACAGTAATTGAAGAAGTAAAATTAAAATTGAAAGAACTTGAGAAAGATTTTCCTCCGGGAGTTGAATATGAGATCAACTATGATGTTTCTAAGTTTGTAGATGCCTCTATTGACAAAGTGTTGCACACTTTGTTGGAGGCTTTTATTCTTGTTGCATTTGTAGTATTTATTTTTCTTGGTGATTTTCGGTCTACGTTGATCCCTATTTTGGCTGTCCCGGTTTCATTGATAGGTGCTTTTATTTTTATGAATTTTTTCGGGTTGAGCATCAATCTGATTACTTTATTCGCATTGGTATTGGCGATAGGGATAGTTGTGGATAATGCAATTGTGGTTGTAGAAGCAGTTCACGTTAAAATGGAAGAATTTCATCTTTCGGCTTATGAAGCAGTAAAAAAAGTAATTGATGAAATCAGTGGTGCAATTATTGCCATTACACTAGTGATGACCTGTGTGTTTGTGCCGGTAGCGTTTATGTCGGGACCTATTGGAGTATTGTACAAACAATTTTCACTTACAATGGCGGGCTCAATCGTAATCTCCGGGTTTGTGGCATTGACACTTACTCCGGTATTATGTGCCATCCTATTAAAGAACAATCATGGTGAGAACAAAAAGCGATCTCCGGTTAGAAAATTTATAGATTGGTTTAATCAAAAGTTTGACAAGGCTACAGGTCGTTATACAAAGCTGTTGGAGTTGATCACAAATAGGAAGTTAATTACCTATCTTATTCTGATTGGGTTTGGTCTTGGGATAGTAGGAGTCAACAGGGTACTCCCGGCCGGATTTATTCCCTCTGAAGATCAAGGGCAGATTTATGCCATTATACAAACTTCGCCGGGAACAACTCTTGAAAGAACAAATGAAATCTCAAGAAAGCTTCAGGAGTTAGCAAAAGAAATTGAGGATATCCAGTCGGTCACATCACTTGCAGGTTATGAAATTTTGACTGAAGGTCGTGGGTCAAATGCAGGATCTTGTCTTATCAATTTGAAAGATTGGTCAGAAAGAAAACATTCTGTCAAGCAAGTAATTGAAGAGCTTGAAGAAAGGTCAAAAGATCTTCCTGCCGTTATAGAATATTTCGAACCTCCTGCTGTTCCGGGATACGGTACGTCCGACGGTTTTTCATTAAGATTATTGTGTAAGAATAGCGATGTCGATTATCAAGATTTTGATAAAGTCAATTCAGATTTTCTTGCAGAACTAAAAAAGAGAAAAGAATTGTCAGGTTTATTCTCCTTTTACTCTGCTAAATATCCTCAATATGAAATCACAGTAGATAATGAATTGGCCATGCAAAAAGGAGTATCTGTTGGGGAAGCTATGGAGAATCTCAATATCATGATAGGCAGTACTTACGAACAAGGGTTTATCCGTTTTAATAATTATTATAAAGTTTATACTCAGGCAGGGCCTGAGTTCAGAAAGCAACCTTCGGACATATTGAATATGTTTATAAAAAATGAAAAAGGGGAGATGGTTCCTTATACAGCATTTATGAAAATAATAAAGACACAGGGGCCTAATGAAATAGCTCGATATAATTTATACATTTCATCCTTGATTAACGGTACTCCATCTGCAGGATATTCTTCCGGAGATGCTCTCAATGTAATCAAAGAAGTTGCGGCTAAATCATTGCCAAGAGGTTATGACATAGCTTGGGAGGGATTGTCGTATGATGAAGCAAGGAGGGGAAATGAAGCACTCTACTTATTTTTAATTGTAATTTTATTTGTGTATTTGATTCTTGCCGCACAGTATGAAAGCTTCTTATTACCGTTTGCAGTTTTATTTTCATTGATACCCGGAATTTTTGGATCCTTTGCTCTATTAAAACTTGCAGGATTGGCCAATGACGTTTATGCACAAATGGGTGTAATCATGCTGGTGGGTTTGCTTGGAAAAAATGCTGTATTGATTGTTGAATTTGCTGTTCAAAAGCATCATCAAGGTATGACGGTGATTCAATCCGCAATTGAAGGTGCAAGGGCTCGTTTTAGACCAATTGTGATGACTTCTTTTGCGTTTATAGCCGGGTTGATTCCTCTTGTCATAGCAACAGGTCCGGGAGCTGTAGGGAATCACACCATAGGCTCTTCATCATTAGGTGGGATGTTGGTGGGTACTGTTTTTGGTGTGATTGTAGTGCCGGGTTTGTATTTTATTTTTGGAAGTTTACAAGAAGGTATCAAAATGATCCGAGATGAAGAAGATAATCCACTTTCTGAAGAGTATGTAGAAAAAAATTCTGAAGAAGCTCTTAAAATTCAAATTACAAATATTCTAAAGCAAATTTCAAATAAAGATCATGAACATTAAGTTGAATTATTTTATATATGCAGCCGGATTATTAGTATTAATTCATGCCTCCTGTAAGACTCCGGTTATTTCGAGAAAAATGGCCAATCCGTCTCTCCCTTCTGCTTATATTAATTCCCATGATAACATAAATGATGCTATAGTAAGTTGGAGGAAGTTTTTTTCGGATCCAAATTTGGAAGCATTGATTGATTCTGCCCTTGAACATAATCAAGAGTTGAATATAACTTTGCAGGAAATAGGAATGTTAAAAAATGAAGTCAATGCAAAACGAGGTGAATATTTGCCCTTCGTTACTTTAGGATCAGCCTTAGGGCCTGATAGAGCCGGAAAATATACTTGGAATGGATTTTCAGAAGAAGACTTAAAACAAAGTCCTGATCGCGGCCCAAAATATATTGGGGATTTTTTGGGTGTGGCCAATATGTCATGGGAGCTTGATGTTTGGAAGAAACTCCGCAATGCTAAGCAGTCTGCAATGATGAAGTATCTCTCATCAGTAGATGCAAAGAATTTTTTAATTACAAATTTAGTTTCTGAGATTTCTTCATCGTATTTTGAGTTATTGGCCCTGGATAATTTGTTTGAAATCATTAAACAAAATATTGAAATCCAATCTAATGCCTTGAATGCGGTAAAACTGCAAAAAGATGCGGCAAAGGTAAATCAATTGGCAGTAAATCGATTTGAAGCATTGCTGCTCAATACAATGAATCTCCAATATGAGGTACAACAGAAAATTACAGAGACAGAGAATAGAATCAATTTCATGCTGGGTCGAGTTCCTCAGACTGTTCAAAGAAATTCAACAAGATTTAATATTGCAAATTTGGAAGTAATTCATGCAGGACTTCCATCACAGTTAATTCGAAATCGTCCGGATATACTAATGGCCGAAAAAGATCTTGAAGCAAGTAAATTGGATGTCGCCGTTGCAAAAGCTAACTTTTTACCGTCATTTAAGTTAAGTGCAGGATTAGGATTCCAAGCTTTCAATCCTATTGTGTTACTGCACCCTGAATCGATTTTGTACAATGTTGTTGGAGATGTGATGGCTCCTTTGGTGAACAAAAATGCTATCAAGGCAATGTATTATAATGCCAATTTGAAACAAATCCAGTCTGCATACAATTATGAAATGAAAATTCTTAATGCTTATGTAGAAGTAATAAACCAATTAAATGGTTTGTCAAACTATAGCAAAAGTGTAGAAACAAAACAAAAGGAAGTTGAAATTCTTAATCAGTCTGTCGAAATATCCAACAACCTTTTTCTCTCAGCCAGAGCTGACTATATTGAAGTATTGCTTACTCAACGAGAAGCTTTGGAATCTAAAATCGAACTTGTAGAAATAAAATTGAAGCAAATGATGGCAAAAATTAACATTTATAAAGCACTGGGAGGCGGCTGGAAGTAATGATCAGGTTTTTTTAAGTTTGCTGTTGATTCTCTTTTTTAAGAGCAACAGTTGTATTCAGATGGAAAAAGAGTATGTATTCATTTACATGCTCTTTTTCGCTTTTTAGAGGTTGTTTATATAAAGGGCAGGATTATAATAATAATTTCTTAAAATAAAGAATATCAACGATATAAGCATTATAAATAAAAATATTTGAAAATTTTTGCCAAAAAACTTGCACTATTTAGCCTAAGTATCATAGATTTGTGGTGTATTAGATACGTAATGCACTAATTCGATAGATATGATCAGTTTACAAAATGTCAAATTCAGTTATTCAGGGTCGAGGCCAATTTTTGATGATCTCCAGTTAGAATTGCTCCCCGGTAATATTTATGGCTTGCTTGGAAAGAATGGTGCAGGCAAGTCCACTTTGTTGAAATTAATCAATGGCTTGGTGTTTGCCAAGCAGGGTACTGCCAATGTTCTGGGTGCAGATCCTTCAGAACGCAAAGTCGAGATGTTGTCTGAGATATTCTTTGTGCAAGAGGAGCCATTTATTCCCAACATGAGTATCCTTTCTTATTGCTATACCTATGCTCCATTTTATCCCCGTTTTGATTATGATAAATTTTTTAAACTGATAAGCAGTTTCGGTCTAGAAGGTGGAAACCAAATGGATAAGTTATCTCATGGGCAGAAAAAGAAAGTTGTTCTCAGTTTTGCAGTTTCTACACAGTCCAAAATTCTGATTTTGGATGAGCCAACTAACGGATTGGATATTCCATCCAAAGCAGAATTCAGAAGAATGATGACAGAAGCAATGTTTGAGGATAGAATGATAATCATCTCTACTCACCAAGTAAGAGATATGATTCACTTAATAGATCCTATCATTATAGTTGAAGACGGAAAGATTATTTTTCAATACAGTTTAGAAGAAATAGCTAAAGCCCTTTATTTTGAAACTCATTTTTCTATGCATGAGCCTGAAGGAGTAATATATTCTGAGAGGATTGCAGGAGGATTTCTTTCTATAAAGGAGAACACAGGTGATCAAACTTCAGATCCCGATATCGAAGTTTTATTTAATGCTGTTTTAACAAAACGGGAGCAAATTACAGCTATAATGAAAAAAACAATTCCTCAAAATTTTAAACAATAAACAGATGAAAAATAAAGCAGCAGAAAATTCATTTCAACGTATTATAGCCTTAGTCATAAGAGAAGTCAAGCTCAACTACAAGAGTTTTCTCCTTAGTTCAACAATAATATTTATTCTATTAGGATTGGGTGATGTTATTGTTTTGTATAATAATCCAAATGAGGTCACCTCTGGAATGGGCCCTAATAGTTTGACACAGATTTTGTTTATATGGTCTTTGATATGGGCAAGTTTAAGCTTTTCCGAATTGATATCTTCAAGCAACAAACATTTTTATCTTAGTTTGCCTGCTTCTATCGGAGAAAAATTGGTCTCCAAGGCTGTATTTTTTCTGATCCTGATTCCACTTGCCTTTAGCGTTGCCTATATAATTTTTATGAACCTCGAATTTCTAGTTTTAAATCTTGGGTTTAATTCAAGATTAGTGCGAAGCAAACAAGAATGGTCGGTTTTTTTTAATAGCATTCCCTTATTGTTTCTTGGCGTGAGCTGTTTTTTTGCAGGCTCAATATGGCAACCCAAATATTCATTTTTTAAAACAGCTTTGTTTGGATTTATTCTATTAATTGCAACGGCGGCCTTAGGCTTTCTTATTTTTAGAATCATTTTTTATGAGCATTTTGATGGATTTAGG
Organism: Saprospiraceae bacterium UBA3362; assembly: GCA_002360455.1. Taxonomy (GTDB): domain Bacteria; phylum Bacteroidota; class Bacteroidia; order Chitinophagales; family Saprospiraceae; genus Vicinibacter. The sequence goes on along the minus strand of DEQQ01000056.1, from coordinate 30,846 downwards.
ATTAAAGAAAATGGATTGAATTTTAATATTAATATGGATCATTATTTTGAACACAGCTGGGTTAAATATACTCTGTTTTCTTTGGGCTTATTTTTTTGTTACTCTTTTGCATATTTTAAATTAAAAGAAAAAGAAATCTAATATGGACTTTAGAAAGCATCAACCCATTTATATCCAAATTGCAGATGTCATTTTTGAAGACATTCTCCAAAAGAAAATCAAAGATGGAGATCGAATCCCATCGGTTCGAGATTTGGCCATTCAGTTGCAGGTTAATCCTAATACCGTCCAAAGAACTTTTCAATGGTTGCAAGATGAGTCAATCATTGAGCAAAAAAGAGGGATAGGATTTTTTCTTTGTGATACGGTCTACCATAAAACACTTGAATTAAAGAAAAGGGAATTTATTCAGGAAGTTCTGCCTGAAACCATAAAACAGATGAAATTATTAGGAATTGACTTAGAGGATATTAAGATGGCTTATTTAAATTATCAATTATATTAAACCAAATCCAATTTATTAATTATACTTTCAAACTATCAAATGAAAACCAGCAACAAAATTTTAGCATCGCTATTGGCCTTAGTTTTTTTAGCAATTTTAGTTGTAATGCTATTGTTAAAATCGGAATTGTCCGATGCGATGGTATTATACGAGAAACATAAATTGTCTAAAGTAGACAAGGAAATTCCTGTCAAGGATTTTAGTATTGTCAAATCTTCAATTGCTGCTGATATTAAAATCAAAAAAGGAACTTTTTCTTTTCGAGTTAAGGGAGATTCATTGCTTGTCAATGCTCTTAAAGTGGAAGTTGTAGATTCTGTTTTGCAAATTTCTATGGGGAAAACTTTGTATTCCAATTATTATGAGAATTTGGAACTGGAACTGTCATTGCCCAAACTTGACCAAATCATTTCAAGTGGTTCTGGTGAAGTGGAAGTTGTCGATAGTTTTCAGAATCCAATTGTGTTGCTTGAATTATTGGGCAGTGGATCGATTAATGGGAAGTTTTCCGGTCAGCAATTAAATTGTAAATTGGTAGGCTCAGGCGATATTCTAAATATTGGGACAGTCGGCCACATAGATTCAGAAATCGTTGGTTCCGGCAATATTTTCCTTCAAAATTCTCCATGTAAAACTGCAAATATTGATTTGCGTGGATCAGGTGAAATTAAAATTAATGTGGAAGAGATCTTAACAGGCGAACTGAGTGGAAGCGGTAATATTTTTTATAGAGGAAATCCCAAACTGAAACTCAACAGTTATGGTTCAGGAACTATAGAAGCGTTTTAACGCTTGGTTCTACCTATAAACAAATGGGATTACTTTGCATGAGGAGGACGGAGTGCAGCGAAGCTGGTCCCGAAGGGACGGAACCACGCAGTACTCCGACCAATGCACGAAGTGCATTTGGGCATGCCCTAATTTAATTTCTTGCAGAAAATGAATAAAATTTTAAGGCTTTTTTACATGTTACAAGTTTCTGATTCCTTATACAAAAAATAGTATAAATATTTATATATAATTGATAATTAGGTGATTAGATAATTAGTTGATTAATATAAGTATTTTTTATATGCAACGACAAGCCCTATATTTGCCTTCTTATGAGGCTTAAGCGATTAGAAATTAAGGGATTCAAGTCTTTTGCTGACGAAACTGTGATTCATTTTAATGAGGCAGTGACCGGTATTGTTGGTCCAAATGGATCCGGTAAATCCAATATTGTGGATGCAATCCGTTGGGTTTTGGGTGAGCAAAAAGGGCGAGAATTGAGACTTGCGGCAATGAGTGACGTGATTTTTAATGGTACTAAAAAACGAAAACCTGCGCCGGTATCTCATGTTACTCTTCATTTTGAGAACACAAAAAATTTGCTTCCTACTGATTATCAAAATATCGAAATATCGAGGTTGCTGTATCGCAGTGGAGAGAGCGAATACAGACTGAATGGAGTAACCTGCAGGCTAAAAGATATTACTTCATTGTTTCTTGATACAGGTGTGGGATCGGATTCTTATGCCATCATAGCGTTAGGAATGGTGGAAGATATTCTTGCAAATAAAGAAAATGCAAGGAGAAAAATGTTTGAGCAAGCTGCAGGGATTTCAAAATACAAAGCAAGAAAAAAAGAATCAATAAACAAGCTCAAAGCCACCAATGAAGATTTGGCTAGGATTGAAGATTTATTATTTGAAATAAATAATAATCTCAATGAGCTCGAGAAGCAAGCCAAAAGAGCTAAGAAATTTTTTGAGATGCGAGATAAGTACAGATCAACAGCGATGTTGTTGTATCATATCTCTGTTTCAAGTATTCGGGAAAAGCTGGAGAGACTAACAGAAAGCATTACTGTAAAATCGGATGGATTGAATGCTGAAGAAGTTGTTCTTAGAACTAAAGAAGCAAACTTAGAAGAGTTCAAACTTTCTAATCTGGATAAAGAAAAACATCTTGGAGATTTTCAAAAGAAAGTGAATGACATTCTTGATAAAATACGAGTTACAGAAAGTAATATTCAAGTAAAAGATCAGAAAAAAATTCTACTTGAAACGCAGATCACTCATTTAGATTCATTGGTTCAGTCAGCTGTGGCAAGAATCAGTTCCTTGGAGGGAGAGTTGCAAGTTTTGGAGTCTGAAATTGGAGCTATCCAGTCTGATTTTAACAATGTCAAGGACGAGTCTCAAAAAAATGAATCTATCTATCAATTAAAACAAAAGGAATTTGAGGACCTAAAATCAGGAGTAGATCAATTTCATCAAAAGAAACTTAAGGTCGAGCTAGAGATTTACAGTATCGAAAAAAGCATAGCGATTCAGTCTAATCAAATCGACAATTTAAAATCTGAGAACATTCGATTAAAGCAAGAGTTGGAATCTAAGGAAATCGATTTTAAATCTGTGGAAACAGAAATCAATTCTTCTGATTCTAGATTGCAATCTATTCAAGCTAAAATTACTGAGCTTCAACGCGAAGAGACACTTCGCCAAGAAGCCATTCAGGGTTTGCAAAAACAAATAGAATCTCAGACACAAAAAATAGCTCAGTGTAATAGAAGCAAGGACGCAAAAAAGAATGAGTACGATTTGCTAAAGTCAATGATCGATAAAATGGAAGGTTTTCCTGAGTCGATAGTTTTTCTTAATCAGACTTGGAGATCGGATATTCCATTGCTGTCGGATTTGATTTATACAGAAGAGCGATATCGGAATGCTATTGAAATGTTTCTCGAGCCTTTCTTGAATTATTATGTTGTGAGAACAGAAGAAGACGCAGTTCATGCCATTAAACTTTTGTTCAGTAATGGAAAGGGAAAAGCAAACTTTTTTATTCTTGATAAGTTTAAGAAAATACAAACTAAAAACCCTTCCATCCAATCCTGTAAATTGGCTACAGAGTTAATAGAAACTGATGAATTGTACAGGCCATTGTTTGATAAACTCTTGGATTCAGTTTATATTTTGGATGAGAGCAGGCCAATAGATGACGCCATTAAATTTCCTGATGAAATTAGTATCATCTCATTGAGCGGCTCAATCCTAAAACAAAAGACAACTATTTCCGGAGGCTCTGTAGGTTTGTTTGAAGGAAAGAAACTCGGAAGAAAGAAAAATTTAGAAAAGCTTGAGACAGAGATAAAAAAATTGGAATTGGAATTGATTGAGCTCGATAGGACTTTGACAGATCAAAAAAACAGTCTGAAGAAACTAGAATTAGAAAACAAACAAGTAGAACTCAATCAATTAAGAAAACAAGAAACAGATTGTATAGCTGAACAGGCTAAATTCAATACCACCAGAGCTCATTTTATTGAAGTCAGTTCCCAGCTCAAGAAAAGAATTGAAGATCAGACATCGCAACAAACAGCTTTGGGTACCCTTATAGAACAGGCTAATGATCAATTGTTAAAATTGAAGCAGGAGCAATCCAAATTAATCCAAACTATTTCTGATAAAGATGAAGTTTTTGGGAAGGTCAGTTTGGAATTATCTCAAGCCACTAATTTGTTCAATCAGACAAAACTTGAAGTCCTTAAATGGCAAAATAAATATGATAATATTGCAAAGGATATCGCATTTAAGCAACAACAGTTTTCTGAGCTAAAGACTAAGCAGACAGAAGATCAAAATAAAATAGAGCAGTACTCAGAAGAAATACTGGAGATCAAACATTTCTTGGAAGGAGAGCGCGATGTTTTGCGACAGCATTATGAAGACAAAAAGGCCATGGAGTCTGACCTGTCGTCCTTAGAAAAAGCTTATTATGATGCGCGGAACACGATAGTTAATTTTGAAAATGAGATTAAAGCCAGTCAGAGAATCATTTCAGATTTTCAGTCTGCCATAAATTCGCTGAAAGATCAAAAGACGGAATTCAATTTCAAAATTCAATCTGCCTATGAAAAAGCAGAGCTGGAATTTGGGATGAAACTGGATGAATTTGTTCCTGATCAGGAGACCGATGGCATGGATGAGCTGCAACTGCAAGATAGAGCTCAATATTACAAAGTAAGGTTGGATAACTATGGAGAGATAAATCCAATGGCTCTTGAAGCTTATGATGAGATGAAGAAAAGATATGACACCATCCAGGAGCAACGTGCAGACATCATCAAAGCCCAAGAGAAATTACTTGAGACAATCAAGGAGATTGAAGCCACTGCTACAGCAGGATTTATGATGGCATTCAATCAAGTAAGAACTCATTTTCAAGACGTATTTAGAAGTTTATTTACATTGGATGATGATTGTGATCTTATATTAATGGATGAAAACGATCCTCTAGAATGTGAAATAGACATCATTGCAAAACCTAAAGGAAAGCGACCTAAATCTATTCACCAATTATCGGGAGGCGAAAAAACATTGACCGCAATTGCATTGTTGTTTTCTCTTTATTTACTTAAGCCGGCTCCATTTTGTATTTTTGATGAAGTTGACGCTCCTTTGGATGATATTAATATTGAGAAGTTTAATCAAATCATTAGGAAGTTTTCTAAAGAATCTCAGTTTATTATCATTACACACAACAAGCTTACAATGGCAGAAGTAGATGTGCTGTATGGAGTTTACATGGAAGAGCAGGGAATATCCAATGTAACTGCTGTGGATTTCAGAAAATACAATCATGAGTTGGTGCTTGATGAGATGGAAGGTTAATAAGAATTATTGAATTTCAGGTTTCTTAAGTATCTTTGAAAGAACAATGCGCTCTATATGAAGCCTTCATTATTATTTGGTGCACTATTCTATATTAATAGCTTGTTTGGTCAACCTATAGTTGAATTAGAAAACAAGTACAGTAAACATTTGGAGGGACAATTTAAATCTTATGAGATATTAAAGTTCTCAAAGAATGAATTAGAGCAATTGTATAATAATAATTCAGCTCAACTTAATTTAAATTTGGAATTGGGCGGTAGCCGACTTTCGGTTGAGTTGTTTGGATTTGAGATGTTTAGTTCAGATTATCAAGCAATAAAATTCAAAGACGGAAAACAGCAAATTTGTAAGCAACGCCCTAACATCTCTTTTTACAAGAATTACCCTAAAAATTCAAATGGATCAGGTGGTTTTGTTTGTATATCGAAACAACATCTGTTTGCTCATTTTATTAGGGATAATAAATCTTATTACATTGAACCATTAGTATGGTATTTGCCAGAGGCTGATCCTTATCAATTTATTTGTTATGAAGCCAATGATGTAATTCAATCCAATGCAGTATCCTGTCTTGCTGTGCAATCGAAGCACTGGGTAAATAAAAATGAGCAGCATTTACAAGCTAAAAACAGATTAAACCATTGCCTTTTAGTTGAAGTAGCTTTGGCTTTTGATAAAACTATTTTTGATTGGTTGGGATCCGAGGCGGCAGTTGAAGCTTGGGGAGCAAGTATATTGGGTTTAGTAAATATGAATTACGACAATGAATTCGATCATGGTTTGGAATTAGTAGTTTCTGCAAGTTATGTGGCTACGAGTCCCTCCTCAGACCCTTGGTGGAATATCAATGATATTTCTGCTCATCTTGATGCACACTATAATTGGGGCAACGGAGGAGGTTATGGTGGTGCAAGCTATGATGTAGCCACAGCCTGGACAAGAAAATATACATCAGGCCCTGTAGGTGTATCGATACTTGAGTCCGTGTGTACTTCGGACCGTTATAATGTATGCAGTGCTTTTAGTAATTCATCCAATATTTCTAGGCAATTACAGGCTCACGAGATGGGGCATAATTTTTCTGCTATTCACGATGGCCCCGGCTCTCCGCATATTATGGCAGCCGGAGTCAATGGAAGTTCAAGTTGGTCAGCTCAATCGATTTCTTTGATCAATAACCATATCAACTCAAGATGGTGTTTGGATCCATGTATTAATGGCGCTCCGCCTTCTGCAAAATTTATTGCTTCTACTCTGTTGGGCTGTGCTCCTTTTCAGGTACAGTTTTCCGATCTATCTACACAGCAGCCAACGGCCTGGCTTTGGACTTTCCCGGGAGGGACACCTTCAAGTTCTACCAGTCAGAATCCTGTAGTAAGCTATGCTACTCATGGTGTTTATGATGTGAGCCTTGAGGCTACTAATGCTTTCGGTGTCGGAGAAAAAACAGAATATAACTACATTAATGTTATTGAACCTGCGGTTCCGGAATTCGATCACTTAATTCAAGAAAGGCATGTGTTTTTTACAAATCAATCGAAATTTGCAACAAGCTTCGAATGGGATTTTGGAGATGGAACAAAATCCATGCAAGAAAATCCTGAACATGATTACAAAAAAGATGGAGATTATACAGTAGTATTCAAAGCTACAAATTATTGTGGCTCGAAAACCATCTCAAAGCGGATTCAAATAAAAACAAGACCATTGGCCAATTTTGCATTAGATTCTATGCAAAGATTTTGTGCTCCAACTATTGTTGAAATAACTGATCAATCTACAAATAATGTTTTAGAATATTTCTGGTCATTTCCCAATGGCGAGCCTTCTTTTTCGACTGAAAAAAATCCAAGAGTCAAATATGAAAGAATAGGGGAGTATGATGTTTCTTTACTGGTTAAATCAAAATTTTATTCAGACAGTATAAAGAAAAAAGGATTCATTAAGATTGACAGTTTGCCTGAGAATGAATTTAGTTACAAAATACAGGGTCTTACATTGCAATTGGACAATAAATCCAAGAATGTGCAAAAAAGTTCCTGGACTTTTGGTCGATTTGGGAGTAGTACTGAGTACTCTCCATCCTTTACTTTTCCATCAGAAGGAGAGTATATGATTTCTTTGCAAACAACTAATAAATGTGGGATTAGTTTTGATTCTCAGTGGGTGGATATGTATCTTATACCTAAAGTTGATTTTAAGGTTGAGACACAGGAGATATGTGTAGGTAAGGAACTCAAATTGTTAAGTCAATGTTCGCGAGATGTTATTGACTGGCAATGGAATATTCAAGGAGGAATTCCTTCATTAAGCAAAGAGAAAAATCCAATCGTAACATTTGGAAAGCCCGGTTTGTATAATGTAAAATTAGAGGTAAAGAATTCTAATGGTACTAATTCAATTACCAAAACCAATTTTATTAAAGTACTTTCTCCATTGCGATGCCCTGTGCTTTCTAAACACTATGAAGGAGGAGATAATGAGGAACCATTCTTTGATTACTCAAATAGAATCAGCTTAGTCGACGACAAATGCTGTGTGGCCAAACAACTTAACGATTTTATTTTTATAACTCATTGTGAAAAAATTGAAAAATTTGATCTAAAAATGATCAATCTATTAAATCAATCATTTATAAACAAGGGATGGGTTTGTGATCAATTATCCGAAAATGAACTTGTAATCAAAGTAGATAATCAACTACATGGTTTATTTTTCTTTGTGGTAATGATAAATCAAAAAACTTTTATAATAAGGTATCTTGGTTTATAGAGAGAAGGAATTAGTATTGAATTTTCTTTTTCCATTCAATAATTTTCATCATACATTCTATGGGAGTCATGGTTTGTAAATCAAGCAGTTGGAGCTCATTGATGACTTCAGAATCTTGGGTAGGATGGGCGTCTACTATGGATAATACCAATTGATTTGCTTTCTGTGAAGGAAGTTTTTCTTCTGAATTGTTTTTTGATCTTAACGACTCTAATTCTGTGAGAATTTCTTCTGCTCGGGATATTACTTCCTGTGGCATACCGGCCATTTGAGCCACGTGTATCCCAAAAGAATGTTCACTTCCACCTTGAACCAATTTTCTTAAAAAAATAACTTTGTTATCAATTTCTTGGGTAGAAACATGGAAGTTTTTTATTCTGGAATAATGGTTCGCCAACTCGTTCAATTCATGATAATGAGTAGCAAACAAGGTTTTGGCCTTGCAAGAAGAAGTTTCATGTAAAAATTCTGCAATACTCCAAGCTATGCTTATGCCATCATATGTACTTGTTCCTCTTCCAATTTCATCCAGCAAAATCAAAGATCTATTGGATAAATTATTTAAGATTGAGGCGGTTTCATTCATTTCTACCATGAAAGTGGACTCGCCGCTCGAGATATTATCACTAGCACCTACACGAGTAAAAATTCTATCCAATACACCCAATCTGGCTTCTGTTGCAGGAACATAGCTGCCTATTTGCGCCATAATGCAAATTAATGCAGTTTGTCGCAATAAGGCAGATTTTCCGGACATATTTGGACCTGTTATCATCAAAATCTGCTGTGTGTGATCATCCAAATAGACGTCATTGGGAATATAAGAGTCGGTTACTGAAAGTTGTTTTTCAATTACAGGATGTCTTCCGGATTTGATGTCAATAACCAAACTGTCATCGATCTGAGGTCTGCAATAATGATTTTTTTGCGCAATAGTGGCGAGAGCAAGCAGGCAATCCAATTCTGCAATGGCTTGGGCGTTGGCTTGTAAACTTAAAACTTCGTCTTGAAGATAATTTAAAAATTTTTGATACAATTCTTCTTCGAGACTTAGGCTGCGTTCTTCGGCGCCAAGAATTTTTGATTCAAGCTTTTTGAGTTCATCGGTTACATATCTCTCACCCGTAGACATGGTTTGTTTTCTCACCCAGTGTTGAGGGATTAAATCTTGATTTTTGTATTTGTTTGTTACCTCCAGAAAATATCCGAATACAGAATTATAACCAATTTTAAGATTTGCAATGCCGGTTTTAAGAGCCTCTTCTTTTTGAATTTCGACCAACATATCTTTGCCATTGGTCATTAGTTGTCTCAATTCATCCAGCTCAGGAGATATTCCATTCTTAAAAATACCACCTTTTGAGCTTGTATTGGGAGCATCTTCTAGAAACTCATCAAGGATTTTAGTGACCAGCGCTTTGCAACTGTGCATCCTGGATTGAATCTGAGATATTAATGGATCATCACAGGATTTAGCTTGCTCTATTATTGGTTGTAATTTATTTAGGCTGTTTTTGATGTGCAGAATTTCTCTAGGACTGATTCTTCGCAAAGGGATCTTACTGACCAGACGTTCAAGATCTCCAAAAGAATTTAAGTGTTCTTCAAGACACTGATTGAATGATTCGTTGAAAATCAAATGAGAAATTGCATTGAGTCTTGCATTAATTTTTTCTCCATTGATCAAAGGCATTAATACCCATTTTCTGAGCATTCTTGAGCCCATTGGAGTTTTGGTTTGATCTAATACCTCTATAAGTGAAGTGCCTTGATGAAGTGAATCTACAAGCTCCAAATTTCTAATTGTAAATCGATCCATCCAAATGGAATCATCAGAAGCTATTCTGCTTAATTTTGATAAATGTTTTGGATTTCTATTCTGAGTTGTCTCGAGATAATGAAGAATCGTGCCGGCAGCAATTTGTCCTGTATAAAATTCTTCCACACCAAAACCTTTTAGTGTACTGACCTGAAAATGCTTATATAATTTTTCTTTTGCAAAATTGGATTGAAAAATCCAGTCTTCTAGATAATAAGCATAATAATGCTCTCCAAATTCAGTTTCAAAAAAGGATCTTTTGGATCTTGCCAATAATATTTCTGAAGGTTGAAAATTTTGAATTAATTTTTGGATATAAGGAAGAGATCCTTCGGACAGATAGAATTCTCCTGTAGAAATGTCTGCAAAAGAAATTCCAATAATTTCATTAGAAAAACTTAAGCATGCCAAAAAATTATTTTTTCTAAAATCAAGTAGCTTTTCGTCCGTTGTTACTCCCGGAGTTATAACATCTGTTATTCCTCTTTTTACTACTTTTTTACCTTTACTTGGTTTTTCTAATTGTTCGCAGATTGCGACTCGATATCCTGCTCTGACCAACTTCGGGAGATAAGCATCCAAAGAATGAAAAGGAAATCCTGCCAATTCTACATCAGTTCCACCGTTGTTGCGTGCGGTTAAAACTATGCCCAAAACTTTGGAAGTAGCAACTGCATCTGTGCCAAAGGTTTCATAGAAATCACCAACCCTGTACAGCAATATAGCATCAGGATGTTGTGCTTTTAATTGATAATATTGCTCCATCAATGGGGTCAATGGAGCTTGGTCAAAAAGTAAATTTTGGCCTTTCATTTGCTAAAAGCAGGCTTAAAAATGGAATAGATTTGGCGTACAACTATTGGTTGAACAAGCCATCATATTGATTAGAGGATGAATTTCCTTGCTGTAATGTTTCATGTTGAGGAATAGCAGAATCAAGTTTTAGTCTATCTGATTTGTCAGAACCCATCAACAACAATTTCGATTTCTCTTCGTAATCTTGTAACATTTTCATGCCTTCTTCTTCGAATACACCATTTTGTAAATCAACAGAGTTCATGAAATTTTCTGATAATTCCATAAAACGTTCCATTTCACCAACTTTATTTGCAACATCATCAGCAATATGTTCAAGGGCTTGATCGAACATCATTCTTTGATCGGCATTTCCTGAAATGACATTCATAGCTGATTTCATTGCGGAATGTGATGCTCTAATGGCTTTGCGTTCTTCTTCCTTGAGCTTCACTTGATCTCTTGTGTCTTCAAGAAGAATTTGAGAATTGGAATACATCTTACTCAGTACTTTGCTTAGTATTTCCATTTTAGAAAGCAAGTGATTGTATTTTTCATTGGTTTCTTGAAGTCTTGCGGCTTTTCTTGTCGCAAGCACCATTTGAGGTTCTTGTCCCTGATTTCTTGCTACCTGTGCCATGCGAAGCTGAGTTTCAATTTCTTTGCTGTTTTCGGATACACTGGTTGAGAGTTTCCTTATTTGCCCTTTTAATGAACCGATTTGTTCACTCATTTTGGATAGATTTTCTTCGAGACTTTCCACGTAGTTTTTGAGAATTCCGATTGGGTCTATTGTCACAAATAATCCTGTGATCCATCTCATCATACTTTTGTACATGTAGCCTATAAGTGTTCTCATCTTTGGGTCTAGTACCATGTAAATAACAGCACCCAATACAAGTAACATTCCGGATAGATATAGTAAATTGTTTGTCAATAATATGATCTGAGGTAGGAATTTATACAGTAACGCTCCGGCTCCTAAAATAAGCCCGCCAAGCACAATGCTTCCTGTAACGCCTTCTGGTCTGCCCCAAAATGATTTAGGTTTTTCAATTCCGGATGGAGGAGTAACTGACATATTAATTAAAATTTTTGAAGTAATAAAATATCGTTTTGAATTAACTGTTTTAAATTATGGATTGTGTTATTAAAGTTTTCTTTTTTGGATTCAATTAGTTTTTCATTCGAATTGATTTCTAATTCTAAAGCAGGTGCAGATTTCTCCAATTCACTAACTTGCTTTTGGATTTTTTCTATAGATTCTTTAAGTTGTTGAATCTGCGAATGTATAGACTCTAATTCTTGCTTTTTTGATTGTACTTTTTCGTTCGTTTGTTTCTGAAGAGCTTCATTAAACTTTTTTTCTTCCTCTGTTAAAAGCTCTCCAAATTGACCGGCAGATTGAATGATATCTGAGGTCTGAACTCCCATTGTTTTTGCTGTTGCCAGGGTTGACTGGATGGAGGTGTTTTCATCCATAGCCATCTTTTTTAAACTATAAATAGCCTGTCTGAATTTTACATAATCAAACTTTTGACCTGTTTTTTGAGATATACTAACTCCAATTAATTTAAGGCTTTGGGCATCTCCCTGAATTTCAGACTGGTCAAACATTAAATCCAACATCTTTCTATAAAATTAATTGTGCAAGATAAATAGCTTGTGTTAAAAAACAAAAAAAATTGAAATTGAATTTTAGCATAATCAAAATATAGACCAATTGCTGTAACTATTAGATGGATTAAACAAAATCAACGTCAGGCAAAAATGGATACCTCATTAAAAATTGAATTGCTTTGTCAATACTTAGGTGGTCAAACACTACATTGTAAATTAAATTGACAATGGGAGTTCGCAAATGATAATATTTGGATAATGAATTTGCTATTCTTACTGTTCTGACGCCTTCTACTACTTCGTCCATACTTTTCAATATATTGTCCTTTTGCTCCCCTGATCCCAGACGTATGCCAAAGGAATAATTTCTACTTTTTTCAGACGTAGCCGTTGCAATTAAATCTCCAATCCCGGCGGTTCCTAAGAAGCTTCGGTGAGTTGCTCCGACGGCTTTGCCGATTTCTATCATTTCCCTTAAGCCTCTTGTGATCAGCATTGCCTGAAGATTTTTACCAAGGCCTCTACCGGCTAAAATTCCGGCACCCAGGGCAATAATATTTTTTAGTGCTCCGGCCATTTCTGCTCCAATCAAATCATAAGAACCAAAAACAAAAAACACCTTACTTGCCAAAACCCCTTGCCCTGCATGGATTACTTCATCATATTCACTGGCTATAACAGATGCAGTAGGCTGGCCTTCTAAAATTTCTTTGTACAAATTGGGGCCTGCCAGGCATCCTATTCTTAGGCTTGAGCATTCCTGCCGGATGACTTCGCTCATTGTGTGTATGTTTCTTCTTGAAATTTCTTTCTCAAACAATTCATCCACTTTGATTCCGGTAATATCTAGCCCTTTTGTACCATGAATGATGATGTGGGAAGGTCTTACAAAAGGTGCTACTGCCTGCATGGTAGTTCTAAAAACTTCTGACGGAACCACAGGAAACAAAAGAGAAGTCTTTTCGCACAATTCTTCTAATGAATTTGTAGCAACTATATTTTCAGATAAACTCACGCCTAAGTGCTCGTGACTGGTATTAATTTTGTCTGCAAGTTCTTTGCGTCTTGTGAACATTAATACATTGGAATTATGGGACAATAAGGTTGCAACAGTTGTTCCGAAACTGCCTGCTCCTATAACTCCAGTTGTATGTTTAAATTGCTTCAATATAAATTTGTGTACAGTACTTTAATTATTATTTTCGAATGGGTAGTGGACTTGGATTTTTAAGTCGGTCATCTATTAATATTTCTAATTCTTTTAGTTCTTTAGGAGCACTATGATTGTCGAGTATATATTTTTTTCTCAGATTATAATTGATCATTATGGTGGTATTGGGCAAATCCGGGATGTAGTTAGCCTGATTTTCGGGATACCGATCTGCTAAGTTGAAAAATTGTATGGAATCAGCTTTGGCAATAATATCGTTAAAATCTTTTTCATTTATTTGAGAATAAAAAACTCCCAATGGTTCTACAAAATTCTTTCCAAAATATCGAACCAAACCATTGTTGAAGACAATATATTCAAAGGCTGGACATCGTCCAAAACAAGCTCCACGTTTTAAAAAAATAAGTGTATCCAGATGGGCAAAAGAAGTGTCATCCTGAAATAAGGGAACAAATCGAGGTAAAGGCGGAATAGGAGGTTCTGCAACATTCGATCCGGATTGCTGAAAAGATTTTTTAGTACAAGATAATGTAAGTATAGACAATAGAACCAAAATTGTAGATCGAAACATAGTTAAAGATTTAATTTTTCTTCTTTAATTTTTCTTGCTGAATTCTTTGTTGCTCTTTCATCATTTCTTCCAAACGCTCTTGAAATCCTCCCTTCTTTTTAGGTTTAGATTTGTTGAGTTCAAGTTTGGCTCGCAACTTTTCGTTGTCGAATAGAAAGTTCTTTCCTATTACGGTTTGTAAAATATTAAGAAGATTTGAAAAGAACATGTAACAGGTCAAACCTGCAGCCGTTTTGTTAAACATAAACCAAAATATGAATGGCATCAAATATTGCATATACTTCATTGCAGGATTGGATGAGAAATCCATTGTCTGTGATGAGAAATATGAAAAAATAAGAGTGCTGACCATCCACAAAAAGGCAAATAAACTGATTGTATCTCCAAACATTGGGATAGAGAATGGTAACTTATAAAAAACATCGTAACTTGTAAGATCCGTTGCCCAAAGAAAAGATTCTTGTCTAAACTCAATGCTGGCCGGGAAGAACCGATATAATGCGATCCATATCGGCATTTGAAGAATGAGAGGGAAGCATCCACCTAAAGGATTTACGCCAAACTCGTTGTACATTTTCATGGTCTCCATCTGTTGCTTTTGAAGATCATCTTTGTACTTATTTTTTAACTTGTCAATTTCCGGTTTAAGGGCTGTCATTTTAGCTTGCGATTCGAGCATCTTGTAAGCTAAAGGAAAAACCAGTAACTTAACTATTAGGGTCATCAACAAAATTATGATTCCTTTACTTCCAATCAATCCGGCCAAAAATGAAAATAATGGCCTAAGTGCATACTTATTGATTGTTCCAAAGATACTCCATCCATAGGGTATAATATCTTCCAAGTGATTTGCAGTCGGCTTAAGATGTGAAAATACATTGGGACCAATAAACCATTTCATTTTATAATCTTTCCCAATAACTTGATCAGAAGGAATATTCAAATTTGTTTTCAATAGCTTTAAATCTTCCGAATTTTCAGCTAGCATTACAGTTTCATATGATCCCGAGCTAAACCCTTGTTCTGAAATTAAAGTACTATTAAAAAATTGGTTTGAATGGGAAACCCAATTCACATTTTTATTTTCTGAAGAGGCTTTATCATCTTTATTGCAAGAGCAATAATCTGTGTTCGCATCTTTTTCTTTGTAATAAACTGAACTGTAAAATCTCTCGTAGTTTGTATTTTTTTCTAATCTATCCAAGTAGTTTTCCCAATGGATATGAACCGGATCCGATGAGTTTACTCCGTCGTATCGAATGGAATAATCTAGAGTATAAGCATTAGGATTTAACTTGTAAGTTTGGGTCAATTTTCCATTGTTTCCCACAACTCCCTCAAAAACTAGTTCATTGTCAGTTTGCTTAACGGCGTTGAAATAAATAGATTTACTAGAAATATTGCCCTCAGTGCTTTTTAATATATAGTCATAAGTATTTTTACTATCTTCAAGCAAATACAAATCGGTTTTGATCTCATTGTCGGCGCTATCTGTAATTATTTTTTTGTAATTAATAATTTTAGCCGATTTTATAACAGCACCTAAGTTACTAATCTCGATGTCAACCAAATCATTTTTTAAATGAAAACGTTGCTCATTATGAGCAATTTTCGAAATAGTATCTGTTGCTCTGGTTGTAGAGTCATTAATAGATGGAGTAGGTTGGGAAGGATTTATGGATACTAAACTATCGTTCAAATTTTGTTGAACCTGTTTTAGTGAATCTTCGTAAATCTTTTTTTGCTTTGCTGCTTCCATTTCCGGCTGCCAAAAAAAGTGGTTGAAGCCAACAAAGAGAATAAAAATTAATACAAATCCTATTATGGTATTGCGATCCATGCTGTACTGAATTGGAATGCAAAATTAATGAACTTAGAGGAGAAATAAGAGAAGAAGGCAGTAGATTATCAGGATATTATATATATTTAATATATTAAACTATATATTATTGTAAATTAGATTATTAAATTTGATTTACAGTAAAAATGAATGTTAAAAAGGGGATAACATCCCGAATTTAACATCCCAAACAGGCTAAAAATAGGAAACTATCCTGCACATCTGCAAGATAGTTTCTAAGACAGTAGTAGGTAATGTAAAATATTTCTTATAATATATTGATATACAATCTTTTAAGAACTCTGATCCCCGGGATGATCAGAGCTAACCTTACCTATTACTACTTGAAAATGTAATAATAGGTTAAGCAAAAATTCAAATTTCAACATCCAATCTTTATTGGTATCTCACATAATAAGACTCCCTAGAGCTGTAATTTGCTGCCTAGAAAATTTAATTTTTTTTTATTTTTATTCAAAATTTCTATAATGCGCCTTCTATTAAGCTTATTTCTAAGCAGTTATGCATTTGTTTCTTATGCCAAAATCATTTATGTCGGTGTAGGGTCGCAATATGCCAATCTAAATTTAGCACTTCCTTTGGCTCAGCCGGGGGATAGTTTTGTTTTAACCGATCAGCAAATTCGCGGTGGAATGTTTTTCAATAATATTAATGGAACTGCGGATCAACCCATCTCTATATTTGGGAATCCTTTGGGCAAGACAACTATTTCCGGAGGATCAAATAGTATTCAATTTTCTGACTGCAATTATCTTGTCATTTCTGATCTGATCATTGTTGGTCAAACCGGAAATGGCTTGAATATAGATGATGGTTCTACTTTTGACACACCTTCTAAGGGAATAATTATCCAAAACTGTATATTTAAAGATATTGCTGCTACAGGGAACAATGATCTTCTCAAATTGTCAGGATTGGACTCATTTGAAGTTAGACATTGTCAGTTTGCAAATGGATCTCCGGGAGGGAGTGGAATTGATATGGTGGGATGTCATTTTGGAGTAATTCATCATTGTCTTTTTGAAAATCAAGGAACAAATTCAATTCAGGCAAAAGGCGGTTGCAAGTATTTAGTATATCATTCTAATCAATTTATTAATGGTGGTGCAAGAGCTCTAAACCTGGGAGGAAGTACAGGATTGCAATTTTTTAGACCGCTTGATGCAACAAATGAGGCAAGTGAGATTTTTGTACACTCAAACTATTTTGAAGGATCAGAATCTCCTTTTGCGTTTGTAGGTTGTGAAAATGTGATGGTCATAAACAATACAATAGTAAATCCGACCAAATGGGCAATGCGGATATTGCAAGAAACTGTTGATACAACAAGATTCGTTCCATGCCGAAATAATCAAATTATAAATAATATTTTTTTAATTGATCAAAGAGTAACTACTCAGGTAAACATTGGACCCAATACAGCTCCATCAAGTTTTGTGTTCCAATCCAATCTTTGGTTTAATAGTGCTAACCTCAATTGGGCAGGACCGACCTTACCTACTCGAGACATGACACAAATAGTTAAAGATCCATTGCTGACCGTTGGATCAAAGTATAAACTTGCGACCAACAGTCCGGCTAAACAAAAAGGAAGTTTGCATAAAATTTTAATTCGTGATATTGAAGCAAAGAAATTCCTAGTCCCGCCATCAATAGGATGTTTTGAATTCGATCAATCTACACAAACGTATAATTCGATACAAAAAAATAAATCTAACTGTTATCTGAATTCAAATTCTTCAGAGATAATATTCAAAGAATGGAATGATTATCCGTCAATCAATATGATATTAACCAGTTTAAGTGGCCAAATAAAATCAGTTTCCTTACATTATGGAAAACTAGATATTAGCGAGTTACAAAGTGGACTTTATTTTCTTGTAGAAAGCAATACAAATCACATTTGCAAATGGATTAAATGATTCCAAACTTAGGATTTATTTACTAATCACAAAATCCTAAATATTGAAAACTCTTTTGAACTTGTGTTTGGTTTTGTAGGCGAGAACATACATTGTTGGCAATACCAATAAAGTTAAAAACGTAGCTACAATTAATCCAAATATCATAGTCCAAGCCAAAGGACCCCAGAACGCAACGTTGTCTCCGCCTAAGAAAAACTTAGGATCAAAATGACTGAATAAGCTTGCAAAATCCATATTTAATCCAATGGCCAAAGGAATTAATCCTAGTATTGCTGACAAGGCTGTAAGAATCACAGGAGTCAATCTTGTTGCTCCGCCTTCTACTGCCGCATCAATGGCATTATATCCTCGGATCCTCAATTCATCAATAAATTCTACAAGTAAAATTCCATTTCTTACGACGATTCCTGCAAGAGCAAATATACCTACACCTGTCATTACAACACTTAAGGTCATATGGAAGAAGCCAAATCCCAAGGCAATTCCGATTAAACTAAATACCACTGTAGTAAATATCATAAGCGGTTTTACGGCAGAGTTAAACTGTGTAACCAAAATCAAGAACATGAAAGCTAAAGCTGCCGGGAATGCAACGCCAAAAAAGTCAATAGTTTCTTTCATCGCTTCTTGGTCACCTGTAAAATTAAATTCGTATCCTTCTGGTTTTTCAATTTCCTTTGAAAGTTTTTGAATTTCTTGCATTATAGCATCTCCTTGATAACCGCTTAGGACATCAGAGGAAAGAGTAATTACTCTCTTTTGATTTTTTCTATTAATTGAACTTATTGAGTTGCCATAACGCAATGTTGCCACTGTAGAAATGGGAATCTGTTTGAACTGGCCACTTGACATATCCATGAATGAAATGTCCAAGTTCAATAATTCTTCTGCTTTTTTTCTATCTTTCTCTTGAAGTCTAATAAATATGGGAGCATCATCATTTGCGTCTCTATATTTAGAAACTTCTTTTCCAAATAAAGCTGTTCTGATTTCCAACGCTATTTGGGCTACGGTTACACCTTCGCGTTGAGCTTTCTCCTCGTCTATATCGAGAATAATTTCGGGTTTCGAAATTTGTAAGTCGGACTTCAAACCATCAATACCTTTGATTCCTCGTTCTTCAATTTTTTTAACAAGTATATTTCCTAAACGATTCAAAACATCAAAATCATCTCCCGAAATTTCTATACTTATGGGTTTTCCTGTTGGAGGTCCGTTGCGTTCTTTTTCGACACTAATCTCAGCACCTGGAATTCCTAATACAAACTCCTCTCTAAGAGAATCCAATACAGCTTGAGTAGAAGCCCCATGGCGTTCTGCAAATTTTACAAAGGCTACAGAAACTTTACTTTTGTGCGGTGTAGCAACTCTATCCGGATTATCAGGATCTCCTGCACCCAAGCCAACATTTGATATGACCGAAGAAACCAAAGGATTGTTTACGCCTAATATCTTATGAACTCGAGTTTCAATCACTCTGGTAACAGAGTCGGTAACATTTGCATCTGTTCCCATTGGCATTTTACAATAAACAAAAGCAAAGTTAGGATCAGAGTTTGGGAATACTTCTTTCTTAGGGTTTGTCGATCCAAAATATATAAAACTTAATACGAGGATGAGCACTGAAATTAGGCAAACAGCAATTGGTCTATAGCCTTTCACAAATATTTTTAAAATGTCTTTATAAAGTGACAATACTTTAGGCCACAAAGAATTTTGAAACCAGAATATTAATTTCTCGAAGAAAAAATGATAAGCAAGTATCAACAGGATACAAAAAAGAGAAAAATTACCAATTCCATTTCCTAATTTTATATAGCCTATAATTGCAAGGACAGTAAAAAATATAAACGCTTTTTTATAATCTTGGAGCTTGCCAAGATTATGATCATCTCTTTTCATAAAGCTAACAGCAAACACCGGATTCATAACATAAGCTACAAAAAGTGATGCACCCAGAGTAATAATTAAGGTGACAGGCAAGTTACTCATGAACTTTCCAATTATTCCTGGCCAGAATAAGAGTGGAACAAAGGGCATTAACGTTGTCAATGTTCCTGTAAGAACAGGAACGAATACTTCTCCTGCAGCGTAAGATGCAGCTTGTCTAATACTGAGGTTTTTATTCTGATGAAAAACTCTATGAGTATTTTCAATTACAACAATGGCATCGTCTACTACAATTCCCAGTGCCAATAAAAATGAAAACAATACAATAACATTTAAACTCATTCCAAGACCCGGCATAATAAGAAATGCGAGCATGCAAGATAAAGGAACTGCTAAGCCAACAAAAAACGCATTGGTAAATCCCATGAAAAACATGAGGATAAACACTACAAATATAAAACCTAAAATAACCGTGTTCAATAAGTCATGAAGTTGGATCCTAGTATTTTCAGAAGTGTCACCGGTCACTTTAATTGTTAATCCTTGAGGTAGCTTTGAGCCCTGATATTCTTTTATTATTTCATAAATTTTATCTGTAGCATGGATAAGATTCGCCCCACTTCTTTTAATGACATTGAGTGTAATTACCGACTTGTCATTTAGTCTCGCAAAGTCTTGTTTTTCTTTAAAGCCATCTTTCACTGTGGCAATATCCTTAAGATAAACAACGTTACCCAAAAATGATCTAATGACTATATTTTCTATATCTTTGGGGCTGTCAAATTCACCATTGATTCTAATATTTCTTCTTAATTCACCTATCTTTAGTTCTCCACCGGAAATATTTAAATTTTGTCTTGCTATAGCTCCTTCTATGTCCCCAAAAGTTAGACCTACAGCATTCATTCTATAAAGATCTACATTGATCTGAATCTCTCTTTCTATACCTCCAACAATATCGACTCTGGTAATTTCTTTGTTGGCTTCAATAGCATCCTTCAATTGCTCAGCAAATAATTTAATTCTATCCAGAGGGAAATCTCCGGCGATATTGATGTTTAAAATCGGAATTTCACTAAAGTCAAATTCTTGTACCTGTGGATCTTGTTTGAGGTCATTAGGTAAGTCTTTTTTTGCTTTGTCTACAGCATCGCTTACTCGTTGTTTGCAAATCTTAGGATCCATTTCTGTCCCGAATTCTGCAATGACTAATGAGAAATCAGAAACAGAAGAACTCGATATTTTTTTAATCCCATTAATTGATTTCAATTGCTTTTCTATCGGTTTAGAAATCAAATTTTCTATATCTTGAGGTGTGGCGCCCGGATATATTGTTGCTATGGATATTGTTGGCACCACAATATCAGGAAAAAGTTCTTTGGGGATACGATTGTATGCAATGTATCCTGCCAAACATATTAGAATTGTAAAAATATATACACTGGTTGAATTATTGATACACCATTTGGTGAAGGATAATTCTTTTATTTTGTCAATGTTCATGGCTCCTTTTTGTTCTTAAAAATTAAAGTTGAATTAACTGACCATCAACAATTTCACTATATCCGGTTGAGATGAATTGATCGCCTGTAGTCAGTCCTGATTCTATTACTGTTTGGCCATTATATTCAACACCTACTTTTACAATTTTCTTTTTTGCATAAATCGAACCATCGCGTTTCTCTGCAATCAAGACATAATCTTCTCCATCTATGCTTTTCTGAATTACATTGGTAGGTAATACAAAAACATTTTTTAGAACCTTATCATTAATTTTTAATTTAACAATTTGATTGGCTAGAAACTTATCTTTAGTTTTTGGAAGTCCTGCTTCCACTAGAATGGTTCTCGATGCATTGTTTACTGTTTGACCTGAGAACGTGATATTGGATTTCATTTCTTTGTTGAGATCCGGAAAAAATAAATTGACCTGATCTCCCTTTTTTACTTGACTGGCATACAAATCAGAAAGTTTGGCTTTTATGGTCAGATCAGATTGGTTAACTACACGAATCCCTGTAAAACCAGGAGCTGCAACTTCTCCAATTTTCAATTTAATTTCATCAACTGTTCCGTTAATAGGAGAGACAATATTGCCCATGGCCAATTGAGCTTGAATGGTTTGCAACTTTAGCTCTAGTTGTTCTTTTTGATTTTTAGCTTGGAGATATTGTGCTTCAGATCCAATATTTTGTTTCCAAAGTCTCTCTTGTTTTTCGTACATTGTTGTAGCTAAAGCAATACCTGCTTTTAGTTCATCCAAACCTTTTCGCATTGCTGAGACATCCAAACTTGCCATCACTTTTCCTCTTGTCACATAGTCTCCTTCTTTTACATAAATTTGACTAACTACGCCGGGCATTTGGGGAGCGCAAAGAATATTGTTTTTCGCATCAACAACACCTTGAACTTCTATATAATGATGAAAATTCATTTTCTTTACGGAATCCACAGAAACCATTTTGGCTTTTACAGCTAACGACTTTTGTGTTTCACCCTTTGTTGACTGAGCTTCAAGACTCGCGATCTCATCTTGAATCTGTTTAAGTTGTGTTCTTAACTCTGTAAGTCGAGATTGAGGATCTGATGTTGTTTTATTTTTTGAACCACAAGAAGAAATAGTAAGTCCGATAAAAATTAGAACAAAAAGGAATAAGCGAGTCATTTTTAATTAATTATTACAAAAAAACCTTTTCGGACAATAAAAGTTTTTGATTCGCAATACTGGAACAATTTATACAATCTTATTAAAAGATATATTAGTAATACAAATATATAAAATAATGATAATTAATTAAATATGATATAAATTTAAATTTAATATTAATATGTTAATAATGTTTCAATATGAGCTAAAAGGGTAGCTTGGGAGTGTGGGAATTGAATTGATTTGTCCGGTAATCGGATCAATTTTTGCCAGAAAGGCTTGAATAGAATTGGTGAGCATAAAATAAGGGGCTTTTAGGATAGAAGTATATTGCAGCGCCTGATAGAAAAAATCTTCAGACAAAGAAATGTGCGCGGCTTTGCATTCTATCAAAATAAAAGCTTGTGTTCCATTGTAAACTACAACGTCATAGCGTTTTTTTAGTGCATTAAATTTTATTTCTTTCTCTACCGAAATAATAGATCTCGGAATTTTTAAATCATAAAGCAAGTGCGAAAGTACTTTTTGTCTTACAAGTTCTTCCGGCGTAGAAATAATCCATTTTTTTCTAATAGGATCATATAATTTTTCCTGACTCAAGAGTTGCTTTTTAACGGAAAAATTTTGAAATACCGATGAATCATGACCAATGCCAAAAGAGAATAACTTGCATCCAATTTAAATGTTCTGTTTGCCTCTATTAATTGAGCTATTTGCTGCTCATCAAAAATGCCTAATTGCCGAATATTTTCTTGGGATAATTCCTTATTTAACCAGTCTGCTAGCGGACCAGTCAACCATTCTCTAAGCGGAGCACCGAATCCGGTCTTTGGTCTATAAATGACATCTTTGGGTAAATACTTCTCAGCAACTTTTTTTAATATATATTTGGTTTGATTATTTCTTAGCTTCAAATCCGGTGGAAGTTGTGTTGATAGATTTACCAAATCAACATCCAAAAATGGAACTCTAATTTCTACACCAGTTGACATTCCCATTTTGTCAGTATAATTTAAATTATGATCTTTAAGAAAATAACTCAATTCCAAAAATAACATTTGATTTAGTCTATTATTTTCTGATTGAATAGAATTTAATTTGTCAAGAAATTCTATTCTTGTGTTGTGTAACTGAATTTGTTTGGAAGGAAGAAATAAAGAGTTGGTAAGTGCCGGATCAATCCATTCAAAATAGGAAGCCATTCTTTCATGCTTGTCTAAGGAGCTTAGAGCTAAAACTTTTCTAATCCTTCGAATTGTGGGATTGGTTGTAGAAAAATGAGAGAAACCTTTTGCCAAAAAATTTGAAATTGTCTTAGGAATAATATCGAAGTAATGGTCTCTCACAATGGCCTGATGCCTTCTATATCCACTAAAAACATCATCGCCACCGGCTCCGGAAAGTAATACTTTAATTCCATGATTTGAAGCTTGTTTCGATATGTTTTGTACGTACAAAGGAGCAATATCTGCCAACGGCTCATCAAGATAATAAAGCATTTCATCTATATGCTCAATAAAGCTTGAATCTGCGTCAATGATATTTATATTGCATTGATATTGATCCGCAACTATTCTTGCATACTGTAGATCGTCTTCAAATCCGTCTACATCTGATGTTCCGCTGTTTATTGTAAAACATTCTAATTTTTTGGAAGGAGACATCTTTGATGCAATAGCTACAATTAAGCTTGAATCCAAACCTCCGGAAAGAAAGTAGCCTATGGGAGCATCCGAAAGCAATTGTCTTTCAATCGCCAAAGAAAGTGCTTCATCAATTTCTTTAATCCATTGCTTTTCTGATTTCTCTACTATTATACCGCAAAAAGGGATTTTATAAAATGATTTGTAGTCGAATTTAGTGATATTAGTCAAATCGATTTTTAAATAATGTCCGGGTTTGAATTTAAGGATATTCTTGAAAGGAGTTTCCTCTCCGGGTGAATACAAATATTGAATGTACTTTGCAAGAGCGTTAGAATTGATTTCATAATCAATTCCGGATATTGCGGTCAATGTTTTTAGCTCACTGGAAAAGGCTAATTGTTGCTCTGTTTTGAAAATGTATAGAGGTTTTATGCCAAATTGATCTCTTGCTAGGATTAATTCCTCTGTTTTTCTATTATAAAATGCAAAAGCAAATATGCCATTTAATTTTTCTAAAATGCCTTCACCAAATTGGATAAGCAAATGCAATAATGTTTCGGTATCGCCATTCGAACGGTATTGAAGGTCAGGATCAAGCAGGGCTCTCAATTCTAAGTGGTTGTAAATTTCGCCATTGTAAATAAGAACATATTTCTCATCTGCCGAAATCATAGGTTGATGAGCTGATTCAGAGAGATCTTGAATGGCTAATCGTACATGAGCTAAAAACAAATTATCACTAATAAAAAAACCGCGATCATCCGGTCCACGATGAGAAATAATCTCTAATAAATTATCCTTATTTATCTCTAAGTTATACGTCCCAATCAGTCCACACATCAGATCTGTTCATATAAAAATTCACAAGTTTGTTTAACGCACTTATCCCAATGAAAGTTTTGTGCTTTAGTCTTTGATAATTCAGACATTTTTGTTCTCAGTTCAGGGTTTAATAAATATTCTTCAAGTGTTCTGTAAATTGAATTAATATCTAAGGGATCAAAATATAAGCCTGCATCTTCCAGAAATTCGGACATTGGAGGATATTTTGAGCATGCAATGGGCAATCCTGATTGCATCGCTTCTAGAAGAATATTGGGCATATTTTCGCAAGTTGATGCAAAAATAAATAAATCTGAATTCTGATAAGCAGATTGAATACCATTGTATGACATACCACCGTGATAATAGATATTCGAATTATTAATTTCGCTCAACATAGAGGAAACTTTTTTTAGATACGGAGGGTAGCCATATCCATATAAATGAAGTTCTGTGTCTGGATATTGCTTATTTAATAAATGAAAAGCCTCTATGACTTGTAGTTGATGCTTGTAAACATCAATTTGAGAAATATATGTAATTCTTAATTTTGGGCTACTCAATTTTTGTGTGGTTTCAAACTTAGTAGAAACACCATGATGTATTACTTTGTAATTCGAAATCTTTAACCTTTGAGTAATAACTTGTCTTGCATAGTTTGAGATGAAAATTACCGATTTTGCTTTCGAAAATGAATAGGATTGAATAAATTCAAGTAATTTCAATCTAAAAAAGATCTTGCTAAAACCATATCTGTTTCTTTCATTATGATCAAATACCAACATATTTCTACTCATGCTCACAAACGGCCTGAATTGACCTATGTAAGCTCCTCCTGGATTAAATAAAAGATCAATCGAACAGTCTAAAAAATCAGACTTAGACTTAAAGATATACCAATAAGATCGGGATAAAATAGTTCCATTCAAAGAGGCAGGGGAGTGGTATTGTATGCAATCGTGTTTAGGTAATTTTGAAATCGTTTCGTTGGAAGACCATACCTGAATGTTGCTAAAAAACTGAGATAGAATTTCGGGCCTATTTAGAAATTCAATGAGATGAGTTAAGCCTCCTCCGGAGGATAAATTGGATGCATCAATACCCAGAATATATTTTTTCACCTATTGCATTTTAATGGCTCTGGCTATAACTCCGTTAGACCCTCTTTTTACAACAATATCTTTATAATTTTTTTCCAAAAACCAAGTCCTAATAGTTTCTTGAGTTTGAGGAAGGTCATATTCCGGGCCATACCAATCAAATGTATCTAAAATAGACCAAATTAATCGATCGTGATAGGATTTAAACGGAACAATAAAAAAATTGGCTATTGGAAATAATTTATGTCCAATTTTTCCAAATACAAAACCCATCAAAGTAGAAAAAGGTAAAAAGCAATAGACCATGAACTTAGAAAGTTGATACGTCCATTTTTTAGGTAAAATTTTAAATAGTGGCCTCAATAAATATTTCCAAGTAAGAAAACTATATGCTCTTTTTTCATATACATCAATGCATAATTGTCCTCCAATTTTTACTTGCTTATGAAGTTCATCTAATGATTGGATCGGATCCGGAGTATGCTGAATAACACCCAAGCAAAATACAAAATCAAATTGCGATTCACTTAGTGGCATTTTATAAATATTTCCCTGAAATAAAGTAAACTGATCTGCATTGTTCATGGAATTGGCTTCTACAGCATTTGAATAATCGAAGCTGTACAATTCACAGTTAGAATTAAGAAATATTTCGGTAAACCTACCAGCTCCTGAGCCTGCTTCTAATACCGTTTTGCAGGAAAGGACCTCTAGCGAATTCCCTAAAACTTCTTCAACCCGATTTTTTGACAATTCAATACTGCAATAAGAATCCAGCTGAGTTTTAGAAAATAAATTCCATTGAAACCCAAAATTGGAAGTATAGTTATCTTGGTCTACAAAGCGAGGGATTTTGTTTATTATTGGAAATTGTTTTTCACAATTTTTACATTTAAATTCAAACTCGTTAGAATTTAAATCTGATTTACATTCAGGGCAAATAAATTTTATCATGAAAAAATTTTCATTAAAGTCTCGGCACTATTTTCTGGGCTAATCCTCTTTGAGAGTTCGTAGCTTTTCTGTCCCATGAGTGTCAATTCAGAAAGAGGTTTTTGCATTACCATTGTTAGTATATCTGATATTGACTTGGCATTGTTGTGTTTGAATTTAAAGCCGTTTTCATTTTGATTTAGAAAAACAGAGGAGGAGCCTACTTTGTCTGAGCAAATTAAAACGAAACCTTTGGCGGCAAATTCATGCAAAACAATTCCCCAAGGTTCTTTCCTGCTTGGCAAAACAAATACTGAACATTGATTGGTCAATTCATTGAGTTCAGAACTGCTCATAAATGGATAACATTTTACTCCGGGACAGGGAAGAATAATATTAGACAAACTTCCACTTCCTATAATAATAAGCTCCCAATCTTGAAAATTCTTATAAAGTTCTTTAAAAGAATTGTATAATAAATCTATTCCTTTTATTTTTTCTAAACGACCTACAAATAATAAGCGTTTTCGATCCTTAAAATCATACGTATTGGGTTTAAATAAATTCGTATCTGCAGTATATAAATTTTGCAGCACAGGAAGATTTTTAGAATTTATATAATTTGCAAAATCAGCCTGTGGTTTGCCCGGTACCCAAAAGTGTGTAAAACAATTATTGATTTTGAATTTGACCGCTATTGATTTGATCAATAACATTAGTGGATTGGTTTCAAAGGTGTCAAATCCACAAATTACCTTGGATCCTTTTGCCTTTTGTTTCTTTGCAAAATCTAAATAGCTAAGATCAAACCAACCGGCTACAAATACCAAGTCGAAAATCTGTTCGTGATGGATAGAGGAGGAAAAGAATTGTTTTTTTGTTAAATAAGTATATTCTGATTTTTTTCCGGCAATGTAGCTCGTTCTTTTTCTTTCAGGTTGTTCAACCATGATAATTTGAGCTTGGTATTTTGTCGCTAGGATATGAATTACAGACTCAAAATAAGACATAATTTCATCACATAGAAATAATAGCTTTAATTGATTCATGAAATTTTTACATTAT
The DNA here is from genome assembly GCA_002360455.1 of Saprospiraceae bacterium UBA3362. Taxonomy (GTDB): domain Bacteria; phylum Bacteroidota; class Bacteroidia; order Chitinophagales; family Saprospiraceae; genus Vicinibacter. The sequence goes on along the minus strand of DEQQ01000056.1, from coordinate 3,043 downwards.
ATTCTTTAGCCCATAACACAAAAAGTAACAAGCCAAACAAACGCTCTGCATTATCAGCACCGTTTTCATGCCTTTTAATAATATACTCAATATATTTTTTATTAAATGGATGTGGTTCTAAGAGTAAAATTTCTTTTAGGAATTGATTCCATTTACCCTTTCTAAACCATAATCCAATGGGAACTCCAAAACCCTGTTTTCTTTGTTTGTCAAAGGCCGGAGGAAGTAATTTCTCTGTTAATTTTTTCAATAAAATTTTTCTGGATTTAATGGTCGTTTTAAATTTGGATGGAACCTCCGAAAATGCAAATTCAATTATTCTGTGATCCAAAAACGGGGCTCGAATTTCTAAACTATTTAGCATGCTTGCTCGATCAACTTTTACAAGGATGTCCTCAGGCAAATAGTTCAAAAAATCAGCTCTAGTTGCTCTGTCCAAAAGATCAAGACCATTAGGCAAAGAATTCTTTCTACTCTCTTCCGCAATTGGTTTCCAGTCAAGATTAGAACTAATTAAATGTTTTCTTTGATCAATATCAAAATAAGATGCAACAAGCGGCAATTCATTTTCAAAATCTGTATTGATATTTCGAAACCAGGTTTTTCCTTTGAAACCTATAGGTAAAAAACCGGCAGCAATACTTAAAGGATGTTTTATAAACTTGGGAATATGTTGTAATTGTTTTGACATGTATAATAACCTATCATAGTGTCCATAACCTCCAAACAATTCATCTCCTCCATCGCCACCTAATGCCACAGTACAGTGCTTTTTTATTTCTTTACTGACCAAATAGGTCGGAATCATTGATGAGTCTATCATAGGCTCGTCATACTGTTTGGCGAGTAAGAGAAGCAAGTTAGGTTCTATACTGGATGCTTCAAGAATTGTATGTTGGGTAGAAAAATAATCTGCGATTAATTGGGCATGAGATGATTCATCAAATTTAGAGAATCCAGGGAAAGTAACTGTATACGTTTTAATTTTGGAACCGGATTCTGCTGCTAAAGCTGTAATCAAACTGGAATCTACACCGCCACTTAATAATATTCCCAAGGGCACATCAGACACCAGTTGTTTAGAAATAGAATCCTTTAACAATTGACCACATCTTAAGGCTAGTTCATCTATACCAAAATTCGTATTAGAGTAGTTGTTTTTTGGTAATGTCCAATATCGTTCAATTTCATATTTTGAGTCTAATAAAGAATAGGTTAAAGTGTGTGCGGGAGCAAGCTTAGAAATTCCTTTTAACATGGACTTTGAACCCTCTGTAAATCCTTGTGCTAAATACAGATCCAGTGAATGAAGATCTATTTCAGGACTGTGATCATTATATGCTAATAAAGCCTTAATTTCTGAAGCGAAATAAAATCCGTCTTCCTTAGTAGAATAAAATAAAGGTTTTTCACCGGCTCTATCTCTCGCTAAAAATAACTGTTTTCTGATTTTATCATAGATACAGAAGGCAAACATGCCGTTCAATTTTGAAACACATTGTTTTCCCCATTCATTGTATGCGTATAATAATACTTCAGTATCTGAACTTGTATTAAATTGATAATTTAAATTTATTAATTCTTGTTTTAATTCCTTGAAATTGTAAATTTCGCCATTAAAGACAATGCTTAGTCCTTTGTCATCCCAATTCATTGGTTGATTTGCAGCTGAGCTTAAATCAATAATAGAAAGCCTTCTATGACCTAAGGCCAATTGGTCGGCTAAAAAATACTGAGCAACCGAAGCATCAGGTCCTCGATGAGCTATAGCATTTAAAGATAAATCAAAGTTAATCTTATTTACACCCGATTTCTTATATATACCAACTATGCCGCACATTTAAGTTAATCTTATAATAGACAAGCTTTTAATCAGTGTTCAAAACAGTTTGATAAACTTTAAGATATTGCATAGAGATAGTCTCTTCATTAAACACTTGAATTGTATTATAAGCTTTACCTACTTTTTCCGGTTCGGGATCTAGCCATATTTTATTCATCATGCTTGCAATATGTTCCGGAGATTCAGAAGAGATATAATACGCTGAATGTGCAGAGAATAAATCCAAATGTTGGACTATTGGGGACAATAGCAAGGGTTTCTTAAGACTTGCAGCTTCTAGTACAGTATTGGGCATTCCTTCAATTTTGCTTAAACTAATAACTAGTTTACATTGCCTTAAGAAAGGATATATATCTGTCTTGTAACCCAATAAATTTACTCTATCGTTTAGCTTTAATTCTTGAATTAATTTTTCCAAATTTTTTCTCTCGGGACCTTCTCCTAGTATAAGTAGTTTAACTTTATCATTTTGCAAAGAAAAAATATGAAATGATCTAATGACCAAATCCAGATTTTTTTCAACAGATAATCTAGCAATACACAGAATGACATCTTTAGAGTCAGGTCCTTCGTCCAAAGATTTTGGAGCTTGAATAATGTTAGGTATGAATACAGTATTTAATTTGAAAATTGATTTATTTTTCCAAAATGTTACAGCACTTTTTGAATTTGCTATTAAAGCGTTTGAAAAAAGTACACTAACATATTTTATTAACCCTTTGAATGAATATATATAGGTGGGAGGAGCTGTTCTCTCAATAGAGATATAGGGTTTTCTTTTGATAAAAGCTGCTAAACTGGCAAAAAATTCCATTGGTCTTTGCCATACCTCAATGATATCAGGGTTTATTTTATTAATTAACTTAATCAAATTAATTAATATTTTTGGCGAATAATTTGAGGCTGAATTAATTTTATGAATTGTCGCCCCGGATTCTTGCAACAGTTGGAAATTGACACCCTCTCTAAGTAAAACAACATGAACTTCAACTCCTTGTTTTTTTAATCCTGTGACTATTTTACAAAGTTGTTTTTCTGCTCCACCGCCTTCCATAGAGCCAATGCAATGCAATGTTATCATACCGCTTTTGGTTCAATTTGTGAATTCGGATTTGGGTCCGATTTTGCAATGCTTAATACCAAGCTTAAGAGCCATATTAAAAACATAGAGGGCAATGCAAATTGTAAAAAGGGTCCAAA
>DEQQ01000080.1 GCA_002360455.1 Saprospiraceae bacterium UBA3362 | reverse complement strand
CGGTCTACATCATTTGCCGTAACTTCCAATGCTACATCGAGCCATTTGTAGGCCAATGAAGTTTTCCCATTCCCGGCCTGAGCATGCAAAGAAACATTCAGAGCAAACAGTATAAAACCAAATACATGTAGCTTCATCATAAGAGATTGAGTTGAGTGGCAAAGTTAAAGTTGGAAATCTCTGCAATTCACCAAACTCCATTAAAGGCTCTTAAAAATTGATCAAACTAAGAAAATCATTGACCAATGAAATATTGATCTTTAAATCACATTCTACAATTTGTTTTTTTTAAAATTTATTGAGGATAATCTGTATTTGGAAATGATTGTTTATACAGAAAAATTGTCGATTTTATCAAAATTTTAGCTTGAAAAATTGATACCTTTACCATTTCTATAGTGTTTAAACCAGGGTTTATGACTGTTCAAGAGTTAGAGCTTCATTTCAAGTCTTTTAGAGACCAAATTATTGGTCAATTTGCTGAATTTGACACTGTTTATGGAAGAAAAAAACTTGTTTATGCGGATTGGGTAGCCAGTGGAAGGCTGTATAAGCCCATCGAGATAAAGATGCTGGAACATTACGGTCCATGGGTTGCAAACACACACACAGAGGCCACACACACCGGCAAATTCATGACTGAGGCATATCATTCTGCTAAGGATAAAATTAAATCTCATGTTGGTGCCAACTCAAATGATGTATTAATTGCCTGTGGTACAGGAATGACCGGAGCTATAGCAAAATTGCAGAGAATTATGGGCGTGAGATGTCCTGAACAATTGAAACCTTATGTCAACATTCCGAACGAGCAAAAGCCCATCATTTTTCTCACTCATATGGAACATCACAGCAATCAAACCAGTTGGTTGGAAAGTTTATGTGAAGTTATCATAATCCCTCCAACCAAGGACGGACTGCCTGATCTGGAAGAGTTTCAAAAAATGCTTAATCAATATAATTCAAGGAAAATAAAAATCGCATCGATTACTGCTTGTTCCAATGTAACCGGAGTAATTACTCCTTTTTATGAAATTTCAAAAATCATTCACAAGGCAGGTGGTTGGTGTTTTGTAGACTTTGCATGCAGTGCTCCCTATGTCGATATCGATATGCATCCTCAAGATGAGCTTATGCAGTTGGATGCAATTTTCTTTTCTCCGCATAAATTTTTAGGCGGGCCGGGTACCCCGGGAATATTAGTATTTAACTCTTCATTATACCAAAATAAAATTCCTGATATTCCGGGAGGTGGAACAGTAAAATGGACCAATCCTTGGGGTGAACATTCATTTATTGATTCTATCGAAGACAGAGAAGACGGAGGAACACCTCCTTTCTTTCAGACCATTAAAGCTGCAGAAGCGATTACTCTTAAAGAAGAAATGAATCCAACTTTAATGCATAAAATGGAACAGGTTCATTTCAAACGATTATTTTCAGAATTTGGTGGTTTGGAGGACGTATATATTTTGGCGGAAAATATTCAAGATCGTATTGCGGCCTTTTCATTTTACATCAAAGATTTGCATTACAACTTGGGTGTGAGATTACTGAATGATTTGTATGGTATTCAGGTGAGAGGAGGCTGTAGTTGTGCGGGCACCTATGGGCATTATCTTTTTGATATTCCAATAGAAACTTCTCATTCGATTTGCGATTTGATTGATGCCGGTGACAATAGTAAGAAACCCGGATGGATCAGATTGTCTGTTCATCCATGCATGAATTCTCAAGATCTGGATTTTATTGTTAAAGCCATTCATGACATCAGAGTCAATTTTAAAGACTACAAAAAAGAATATCAATATGATGAAAAAACAAATCTGTTTTATCATCAAAGTGAATCTGGATTTCATCATTAATTCTCTAGAGTTTTCTGATAAAGTGTGATGCTCTAGCGCCCCAATAAGATTCTAATTTCACTTAATCTAAGCTTTTTATTTTTATTGCCGGTTTGGTCATTTTATGTATTGATGAACCAACTTTTTTAATCTGAAAATTGTTTTTCTATACATTGTGAATTTTTTTGAGCAGATACCAAAGAATTTTATAAGAAAATCGTTTCGATGGTTTTTTAACTTAGATATGAAAAAGCTTATGATTTCTAAATTGAGCACAAAGGCTTGGTCGTTGATAACAACCCTATTTGCTTCATTACTTATTCTTAATTTTTCACAATGTACCTTTTCTAAAAAAAACAAAACTTTGAGTTCATCAGACAGTATAGATGCTAAAATAGATTTAGGGCATCATTTATTTTTTGAAACTCGGTTGTCAGGCAATAATACCAAGTCTTGTTCAAGTTGTCATGATCCACAATTTGCTTTTTCGGATAGCTACAGAACATCTTCCGGAATATATGGAGATGCCACATTGCGTAATTCTCCTTCTTTACTCAATGTAAAAGACAGATTATCATTAACCTGGTCCGATAGGTCTATCGTGGAATTAGAAGATCAAATGGTAAAACCACTGTTTGCAGATTCTCCGGCCGAAATGGGAGCGAAACCATTTGAACGTGACATTCTTCGTCGAATCGTTTCAGACAAAGATTACAAAAAGAAAATACAAAAAGCCTTTCCTCAACTTGAGCTCAAATTTTTTAGCTTTAAAGAAATAAAACAGTGTATTGCCATTTATATGAGACAGCTCAACTCATATCAATCTGCGTTTGACAGATATAAGTTTTACCGGGATAGCTCTGCTATGTCCAGTGAGGCTATCAAAGGAATGAAATTATTTTTTAGTGAAAGAATAGCTTGTTCCAATTGTCATGGGGGAACCAATTTGGACCATCCGGAAATGGGAGATCATTTTGCCAATATCGGTATTTATAATTGCGGCGATGGCAATTATCCCTCATCAGACCAAGGAGAATTCAACCACAGTAGAGACAGTATAGATAGAGGTAGTTTTAAAGTACCGAGTTTGCGCAATGTAGCCATTACATCTCCCTATTATCATGATGGCTCGGAAGCTTCATTACTTGAAGTCATTAAACAATACGAAAGAGGAGGACGTCTAGTATCGTTTGGCGATTGCCAAGGCGAGGGGGCGGAGAACCCTCTGAGAAACAGTGGGCGCCTCGAAAAATTTCAGTTGACCAATGAGGAGCGTAGTCAGCTGTTAGCGTTTCTTCATTCTTTGACGGATACAGGATACCTTCATAAGCCATTATTTACTCATCCGTAAGGAATAATTATTATACGGGATATTCTACATAATTTCTTGGCGTTTCGTACAATCTTATTTGGAGTTCAAATTGAGGATCAATGTGGGTTCGCAAAATATTATAAATCTCAATACAGATGTTCTCTACTGTAGGAATTTTTTCTTCGAATTCAGGCAAATCCAAATTCAAGTTTTTGTGATCGTATCTTAACTCTACATGCTGTTCAATTAGTTCTTTGAGGACTTTAAGATCCATTAACATTCCGCTGTCCTCATCCAACTCTCCCATCACTTTGACTTCAAACTCATAATTGTGACCATGAAAGTTAGGATTTGCGCATATTCCGAACACTTCTTTGTTTTTTTCCATATCCCATTTCGGATTGAAAAGTCTATGAGCTGCATTAAAATGGGCTTTTCTAAAGATTGCAATTTTCATTTGAGCAAATTAAACGTTAACTAAAACTTGATAACTGTAAAATTTTTATATGACTAATAATTTCAAACAAGCATAATCCAAAAATCAGAAAAATGTTCAATCTTTTTTTAATCTATGATCTTGATTTGCAATTTTCAAGGTCAATCTAAAAATATGTTTAGCTATTGTTTGCATTTTATGAAACAGTATTTTTTGTGGGTCATCTGTTATTCTGTGATAATCTTCATGATTCCCATTAAAGAAAAAGATGGCGGGTATCCCTGCTTGAGCAAAATTGTAATGATCCGAACGATAGTAATAGCGATTGGGGTCACTCTCCGCATTATAGCTATGATCCATAATTAATTTACTGTAGGAATCATTGATTTCTTGATTTAATTCATAAAGTTCATGACTTAATCTATCTGCTCCTATAACGTAAACATAATCTGCCGACGGCCCATACTTGTCATCAGATCGTCCAACCATGTCCATATTGATATCAAGAATGGTTTGGTTCAAATCCAATCGTGGAGATTGTGTATAAAACATAGAACCCAATAATCCTTTTTCTTCTCCGGTCACCCATAGACACAGTACCGATCTTCTCGGACCTCGTCCCTCATTTTTTGCAATTTGTAAAGCTTGAGCCAGCTGAGTAAGAACAGTACTTCCGGAACCATTGTCATCTGCTCCATTAAATACTTCAGATCCCCTTTTCCCTATATGATCATAATGAGCCGACAAAATCAATATTTCATTTTTCAAATCACTTCCCTCAATAAAGGCCATGATATTTTTCCCCTTGACAGCATTCTCCTCACGCTTCATATTAATTTCCAACTTAGCGGTCTTCAAGTTAATAGATTGGGGTTTTCCGGTCTTCGTAATTTTATCTCTTGCTTTAATCAGCTTTCCAATTTCTTTACCTAATAATTGGGCCACCATGCTGCTCGATATAAAAATCACATTACTCGCATGAGATTGTTCTGCTTCTGAGTCCAATAAAACTGTTGGAGAAACCACCTGAGGTCTGAACTTATCAATCCTCATTTTAAGCTGATCATCAATAACAAGAACCAGTTTAGGCTTGTATTTATAGATAGCCTGCAATTTTTTATCCCATTGTTTTGTCCAATCCGAAGGATCCTCTGATTTACTTAGCCAAAATTTTCCTTTCTTGGTTTTTGGTTCACCATTATAAATTAAAATTACCTTGCCTTCGACTTTTTGCTTGGCATAATCACTGTATTTTTCATCATCAATTCCATAGCCTAAAAAGCTAATTTCATTGGATGAAATTTTAATGCTTTGATTTTCTCTGGGCAGTGCCAGATAATCCCATAACTGTCTGTATTGATGATCATCAATTCTTACTTCATTGGTGCGCCATGACAGCCAAGTAAACCCAACTTTTTGAATATAGCTGTTATTCTCTCCAATTTTTTGAATGCCATAAGAGTTGAGTTTAGAACAGATAAAATCTGCGGCCAACTCAATTCCGGCACTTCCTAACTCTCTACCACCAAAAGAATCTGAGGCAAGGGTAAAGAGTATCTCTTTCATCTCAGGAGTATCGATAGCCAGCAATGAATTTCTGTATTGGCTGTCCGATTTTATCGGAGCATTGTTAGGTTTGTCAACGCCTGAGTAATATTCTTTTTGTGCCAATAAGGACTGAATCCCAATTGTAAAACAAGCTACAATCAACTTCATTTTATCCATAATCAACAAGAAATTTTTTCTACTCTGCGCAGATGTCTTCCACCTGCAAAAGCAGTATTTAAAAAAGAATCTACCATAGAGATCGCCAACGGTAGTGAAACATATCGAGCCGGAATGCTCATCACATTGGCATCATTGTGTTCTCTGGCTAGAACAGCTAACTCCTGATTCCAACACAGTGCACACCTTACACTGCGATGCTTATTTGCTGTTATAGCGGCACCATTACCGGACCCGCAAATCACGATTCCAAATTTCGCTTTGTTCGCATCGAGATCTTCTCCTACAGGATGAATAAAGTCAGGATAGTCCACAGACTCATCAGAATTGGTACCATGATCTAAAACGGCAAAGCCCATTTGTTCCAAATGGGCTTTGATTGAATTTTTATATTCTACACCGGCATGATCTGTACCGATGGAAATTATTGTTTGCATTGATTCTTATAATTTATAGCACAAAAACAAATCAATTCTATAAATGCATTAATTAGGCAGATTTGCAGGAATAAAACGTTTGAGTTTGTTTTCGATTTCAGATGAGTATGTAGCATCTCCCATCAACTTTGCTCGTTCCACAATCTCTCTTACAGCACTCTGTGTATACGCTTTGTCCTGTTGAAATCCACCTTCCAATTCTTGTGGAGAAAGAGTCTCATAAAACTCCAGCATATCTATGGTTTCATCCACTAAAATATTGAGATGCTTTTTGGCCTCGTCTATACGTTTGGCATCGACCAAAGTCTGAATAAAAGGCATAACTCTGACATCATACTGAAAATTCATGTTAGGAAAAGCTTCGAAGAATTTTGCTGCCACATTTCCTGCGCGCTCCATATCTCCTTTTGCTGCCAATCCTGCTGCCAATCTCATCATCACCATCCGTAAAGCCTGTATACTCGGACCATAAGAATGATCCACAAACAATTTTTGCTTGTCGAAATTTCCCCACTTATACTTATTCATTACTGCCTCATAAGTATAATCGTAGTTCATACTTCCTGCACCGTAAATATACATTGACTTATCGCTGATGGATTTTTTGGGAACTATACGCAATGCCATTCCGTCCATCTCTGTATAATCATCCATTCCCATCAACTTTTCTCCATGACAGGTCACAGAAAAATAAACCGGTCGCTCATGAATATTGGAGTAAATGATATCCATTATTGCAAGTTCATCCTTGGTCATGTATGATTTTCCTCCGAGGTTGATCGGTATTTTTGTAACCACATTGGAGTCTCCGGGATTCACCATTCCTATTTGTTGCGCTCTATTCAAGTCGACATTTAAAGACACCAAATGAGTTGGCATATAAGTTTCAAATTCTCTTCCGCCACCGCCACTCAATTTATGATCTTCTCCCAAGAATTTAAGAAACGAACCCAAATCCATCTCTCTATCAGCATTTCCCTTTCCCTCAGGATCTTCAGGGTTGTAATAGAATATTTGATTTCTTAGCATTCCTCTGTATTTTTCTGAAGGAATAGACATTTTAACAGCCGGAGACTCGTTGATTTTTCTTCGTTGAACATCAATATACCAGTCTACTGCTATCAAGCTCAAATTGATTACCCTTACATCTCTTCTAATATTTTCTACTTCTTGTGCATACCATACCGGATAAGTATCATTATCTCCGTAGGTAAATAAGATCGCATTAGGTTTACAACTTTCTAATATATTGATGGCGTAATCGCGTGCAGCAGTAATCCCGTTTCTACCAAGATCATCCATGTTTTTTGTTACCATGATCAATGGTGCTGCCAAACCTAAACAAGCTGAAATTGCAACCGGAGCCATTCCATTCAGTTTAAGTTTTTCCATTAACAATCTTGCAATCATCAGTACGCCCATGCCGACCCAGATGCAGAAAATCATAAATGAACCCACCAATACATAGTCACGTTCACGAGGTTCATTCGGTGGAGAGTTATTGAAAAAACAAAGTCCAAGCCCTGCCAACAACCACATGGAGGCAAGTGCCCAAAACTCTTTTCTTCCATATTTAAAATTATAGATCACCCCAAGAATTCCCAGTATAAATGGGATAAAATAGTATCCGTTTCTAGACTGATCTTCTCTTATGACTCGAGGCAATCTGTCTTGATTATACAATTTGGCACTATCAAAAGCTTTGATGCCCGAATACCAGTTTCCATCTTTTACATTCCAAGGATAAAAACCTTGTTCTGCATTTTGTCTTCCTATAAAGTTCCAAAAGAAATATCTCCAATACATCCACCCAAACTGATAATTCCACATGAATTTCAGATTGTATTCCATGGTCGGAACTCCTTCTTTTTTGTCCACAAGATAATCCATCCACATTCTATGAAGCTGACTCCTTCCTTGGTCATTGTGGCTAATTCGAGGTAAAAAGATTTCGTCTTTTTTAGCAAAAACGTAATCAAATTTCCTATCGACAACAGCATATTTATTTCCTACTCTTCCCCATCGTGGCTCGGATTTTGTATCAATCGGTCTGGCATCAAAGTGAGGTCCTTTTAACAATGGTCTGTCTCCGTATTGCTCTCGATTAAGATAGGGCAACAACCTCATCACATCTGTAGGAGCATTCATATTGATCGGTGGATTGGCATTGGCTCTCAAGATTACCACTCCCACCGTAGAGAAAGAAATGGACAATAGCATGAAAGTAAACACTACTTTATATCCCAAATCTGAACCCAGTTTTTTAAAGTATGTCATTCCATACCAAAAAATACCTGTAAGAACAATTAAAGTTGGGATCAATCCGGAGTGGAAAGGCAGTCCAAGACTGTTTACAAAATACTTATCGAAAGCTGCCCAGAGACTAGGGATTCCTGTAATAATCAAAGATTGAAAAACGGTTGTACTTAATACCCCTGCAAGGGCTGCAAGCGCCATTCCCATAAAACTGTGTTCCTTCCATTTTTTGAAATAGATTAATATGGCAATAAATGAAAAAGTCAACAAACTCAATAAGTGAACACCTATGGAGAGACCTGTAGCGTACAAGGCAAAAATCAACCACTTGTCCGTGCCTGGTCTGTCTTCAAGATAATACCATTTTGTGGCAGCCCACATGGTTAGCCCAGTAAACATTGTGGACATTGCATAAACCTCACCTTCAACTGCAGAAAACCAAATAGAGGTTGAGAATGCCGTTACCAATCCTGTTACTAAACCTGCTGCACAGGCAATGAAATCTTCAGAACCCTCTGCTTGCTGATCTCTTCCGAAAATCATAAGCCTCGCAAACATTATGGTTACCCAACAAAGGCACATTGCTGCCACAGAAGTGCAGAGTGCCGACATGAGGTTTACAGCAAAAGCTATGTCTGATGGATTATTGCTTAGTAATGTCGCTACCCAAGCAAACATTCTCCCAATCATCACAAACAAAGGACCTCCCGGTGGGTGCACAATCTGTAACTTGTAGGCTCCAAGGACAAACTCACCACAGTCCCATAAACTTCCGGTGCGCTCTACCGCAAAAAAGTACACAATGAAGGTCAACAAAAAGACCATCCATCCTGTCACATTAGCTCGATTTAAATACGAATTCATTGGATTATCAGATTCTTATAAATTAAATTATTTTATATTCAATAAAAATTCATGTAAAAGTAGAAAAACTTAGTCAGCTTTACAGAATTTATTTTTATATAAATAATACATATATATAATATGTATGTATATCAATTATTTAAAAATAGAAAATAAATATAATATGGGCAAGCCGGCTTTGCCGTCGTGTGTTGCAGGGCTATCGGTGCTTCGCACCAGACCCTATTCGGGTCTGCCCTTCCACCCACTCTTGCAAAATCCATATTGAGGTGAGAGAAAGTACATATAACGTTGTAAGTTTTCTTATTATTGTTTACTCCTCAAATAATTTCCACTTTTAAAATCCAAATGTCTAGGTTTTTGGTGTTGAAAATGACCTCCTCCGATAGCTTTCGCTTTTTACTTGATAAGAATCTTAGAGGCAAATCAAGTCAACTCCAATTTTCTAAGCCAATTTATGAAAAAATAAAAATTTTGCCAAGCTAAAACAGGCTCAAACTATAGCTTACCCACCTGTAAGTCTAAAAAATAATAGAGTTCAATTAGACTAAGCCCTTTATCTTTGTGTGAGATGAATTTTTGAATTAATTTGGATGAAGTATTCTTTTGATAAAAAAAGTTGGCTTTTCAAATGGTGTAAAAAATCTGTGAGGAGGCTGGAATGCGCCACATCATAATGTGGCGGTGCAAAGCACCGAGCGTTAGCGAGCATGGAAGACTCCGACCCCACAGAATGTGGGGACACAGCAAAATAAAATAAAAAATTTTCATTATTAAAATGATGATACGTTTAGTTGTTTTAGGGTTGGCATTATATGGACTGTATATGCTGTTTTTTAGTGATAAAAAAATCGTGATCGAAAACAGATCACAAAAACCCGGAATGGGCAAAAAAGAATACACAGATTACGAAGAAATCGATCCCAAATGATGCAGACTTTTTCTGAACTTGTACTTTACAAAGATCATCATATTGTGGTTTGTTATAAGCCTGCAACAATGCCTGTGCAAGATGATCTTACAGAAGATGCAAGTTTGCAATTTTACATGGAAAAATATTTCAAACAAAAATTACACTTGTGCAACAGATTGGACAGACCTGCTGCGGGATTGGTTGTTTTTGGAAAACATGCTGCTGTGCAAACGGAGATACAAACTCAGATGGAGCGATCTGAATTTAAAAAAAAGTATCTAGTCCTTGTTTCTAAAAAAGATGAAAAACTTCTACCGGAATTAAAACATTATATCAAGAAACAAACATCAGGAAAATCTTGGATTCAAAACAATCCTTCGGAAGGATTTGTGGAAGTTACTTTAAAAACTTCCTACATCCAAGAAGGAAACCATTATGATCTAATCGAAATTGAAACCGGTACCGGAAAGTTTCATCAAATTCGAGCACAGCTTTCTGCTGCAGGATTTCCCATCAAAGGAGATGTGAAGTACGGAGCTCGAAGAAAAAATGAGGATCGATCCATAGCCCTTTTAGCTTGGCAACTAAACTTCAAACATCCTTCTACAAAAGCAGATCTTGAGTTTTTTTCTCCTTGGCCTGACCATGATATATGGAACTATTTTGAACCAAAGAAATCTACTGTATGAGTACCGAAGAATCGAATATCCAACGAACCGAAATCAGCGAATTGGGTGAGTTCAAGTTGATTGCAACACTGACCTCTGAATTTGTTCAGGTACAAAATTCTACCATCAAATCTATCGGAGATGATGCAGCAGTTATTGATCTTGGTGACAGAGCAATGGTTATCACTACTGATCTTTTGGTAGAGTGGATCCACTTTGATCTTATGTACACGCCATTGAAACACTTGGGTTATAAGGCCGTTGTGGTCAATCTCTCTGATGTCTATGCGATGAATGCCATTCCGTCTCATATTACGGTTTCGATTTCTGTTTCCAATAGATTTTCTGTAGAAGCCTTACAAGAATTGTATGAAGGGATTCGTATAGCTTGCGAAACCTACAAAGTTGATTTAGTAGGAGGAGATACTACTTCTTCTCCCAAGGGACTGACCCTATCTGTTACTGCTGTCGGGTTTCAGTCCAAAGAAAAAATTACGTATCGAAATGGTGCCAAAGCAGGAGATCAAATTTATGTAAGCGGTCATTTGGGTGCAGCATATCTTGGACTTCAACTGTTGGAACGTGAAAAACAAATTTATCTTGAAAACCCTAACATCCAACCCGATCTGGAGAATCAAGATTATGTGGTTGGAAAATTTTTAAAACCCGAAGCAAGAAAAGATACGATTCTTTGGTTGGCTAAATCCGGTGTAATTCCTACCGCTATGATGGACCTATCTGACGGGCTGTCTTCTGACTTATTGCATATTTGTAAACAAAGCCAATGTGGAGCAATAATAGATGAAGAGTCTGTTCCCATTCATACGGATGCAAAATTATTGGCAATAAAATTCAATTTGGATCCCATAACTTGTGCACTTAATGGTGGAGAAGATTATGAGTTGTTGTTTTGTGTCAAAGCTGAAGATACAGACAAGCTAAAATTCCTTCCTGATTTTTATCATATCGGGGAAATTACTACACCGGATGCCGGTACTCAACTCAGAAGCTCTTCAGGAAAATTACATCCATTGACAGCACAAGGCTGGAATCATTTTTAGATACCCTTCTCTAATTTAGAAGGATCGTTGAGATCTTTTGAAATTTATATTTTTTTCGAAGAATTGATTTTAGTAAGGACGACTTTCATTGCATTCTCTTCTAGAATAAATCCGTCATCTTTTGTCGTAAACTTGAATGTTCGCAATACTCCATCTTTATTTTTGAGTATGAACTGATCATTGGATTGTTCCCAGCTTACATTCTTAAGATACATCCAAGCAATCCACTCTTGATCTGTCTTAATGTCACCATCTTCCTGCAATTCTACATCGAATTTGAGATCATGCAAACCCAATTCCAAATCATTGATTCCATTTATAGTGACATCTCCAAGAAACTTACCTAAATTCAAGCCAATACTCCCCAGCTCTTTGCCTAAGTTTGTCATGCTTCCTGCAAATTCTTTGGCTGCGTACTCCAATTTTCCTTCAGCTGTAGAGGTATCAATTTTACTCAGATCCATCTCATTCTTAAAATCAATTTTTTGCAATTCTTCTTTTGCTTTGGAGAGTTGAAGCTCAATAGAGTCTTTCACCCCTGCTGAATTCAATTTTGACTTATCAATCTCAATATGAGCTTGATATTTTCCGGCGAGGCTGACCGGATTTTTTACATTAGAACAGGATATCAAAAATGCAAAGCATAAATGGAAAAGCGAAACTGTTTTCATTAATTTAAAATGTGTAGATTTTACAAATTAGATTCAGGCCCATTGACAATTCATCATTAATTAAATGCTTTGACAAAACGCAGGACTTTGAAATCTTTATTTTCAAACCATAGTTTTATCAAATAAGTTCCACAAGGCAATTGTTTTACGTCAATTTCCGATTTTGTACCTGAAAGAACAATTTGAGATTGGAGATTATGGATCTCAAATCGCTCAAAGTTTCTCCTTATTTGCAATATTTGGACAACAGGATTGGGAGCTAAAATGCTGAGATCTTCTTCATTTTTTAACTTGTCTGTGCTGCTTAAAGTAGGAACGCTAAATTCAAACCACTGTGGCGAGTATTGTTCTTTCAGTCCGGTACCTACAAAGACTTTGTCTTTGGTTTGGCAAGTGATCGCAGCAAAAGTGGGACCTCCCGGAAAATCGGTTAAGGCCGTCCATTGATTAGTTTGAGGATTATACTCCCATACATCTTCATAATATTTTCCTGTTCTTAATTCGTCAAATCCGCAAGAAATATATCCTTTGTTCTCCAAAGAAAATCCAACAGCTCCTACTCGACCTTCGGAGGGAATGGAAGCAAGTTCTTTCCATCGATCATTCTCAGGGTCATATTCATACAAATTATTCATCATTCTGTTGGGATCAGCCTGGTGGCCTGTGCAAAGATATCCTTTATTGCCTATTACAAACATTGCCGGGTGGTGATTGGGTGGAATGGTCACAGGCAATTTTTTTGTCCATTGATTCACTTTTGGATCGTAGGCATAGAGCTCATCGTCGTGTTTTCCGCTTCCGTTTTGCCCCAATCCAACATAAGCTATGTCGTTAATTACAAAAAACAAAGGATGGTATAGAGCTCCCCCCGGAAAATCCGCAATTGGTTTCCAACGATCTGCAAGAGGGTCATACTCCCAAAAATCATTTTTAAAGTTTGTCCCTAATCCCAGATAACCTTTATTGCCAATAGAAAAAAAAGCAGCATATGATCTATCATCTCCCGGAAAATCATTCCTTTTCTTCCATTTGCTTGTTTTAATATTAAAACACCAAACATCTCCTGCATCCCGAAAATTGGACAACTCACCTCCGATGACATACACCGAATCTCCTATAACAAAACAGGCGGAATGATGCCTTCCTCCTCCGGGCAAACTGTCATGCTCCTGCCATTGAGCTTGAGACCAAATCTCCCCACAAAGAAAAACCACAAAGAAAAACACTACATTTAATCTCATTTTGATCCTCGATTTTACTTAATCAATATTGCATTGTCAAAACAAAAATACAAAATGACAACGAATCTTGGATCAATTTATATATAAGAAAAAGTCTAATTCGTCTTAAAAAAGGATCTGACTAAAATTTCTTTAGTCAAAGAAAACAATTCTTACAGCTTGAAAAGCTGTGAAAAATACAAACAAAAGAGAAGATTTATGCTGAACAAGTTTGAAAATTAGTGTGATATATCCGTATTTTGCTAGATCAATGAAACCAAAAGTTTGTGAAGGAAGGCAATGACTTATTAATGATTAAAATTGGCAATGGCGATGAGGCTGCTTTTAGTGAATTATACAGTCAGTATGCAAAAATGGTATTGAATCTAGCTCTACATTATGTATCAAACTTTCAGGATGCGGAAGAAATTACTCAAGATGTTTTTCTCAAAATATACCATGGCGCCAGATCTTTTGAACAAAGGTCTGAGCTGAGAACTTGGATCTATAAAATTACTATCAATACGGCCTTGAACTTTATAAAGAAAAGAAAACGATTTGCCTTTTTGGATTTTTTTGATCTATCAGATCAAAACGTTTTTCAAAATCATCCCACCACGCAAGAACAAGAGAGCGATCAAATGAAATTGATCTATAAACAAATTTATAGCCTGCCCGTGAATCAAAAAACAGCTTTTATATTAAGTTATATAGATGAGTTGCCCAGAGAAGAAGTAGCCAATGCAATGTCCATCTCCCTCAAAGCAGTTGAGTCATTATTGCAAAGAGCCAAAGAAAAGATTAGACATCAAATAAACAAAGGATAAAATCTTGGTAAAAAATTATTTGATAAAATCGAAGGAAACCTATAAAATGATTGTCTAAGTTATAGATATGAAAACAGAAGAGCATATAAATCAAGAATGGCTAGCAAGAGTTAAGGAACTAAAGCAAATTGAGCCAAGTGAAAAGTTGTTTCAGCAAATTCAACTCAAGCTACAAAATCAACAAGTCGGGTCAACACAAGTTAAGTTTTGGTTGGCAGCGGCTGTCATTGCAGGCCTTATTTTGGGCAATAGCATTATATTGTTGAACACTGATCAAAAATTAAAAAAAGAAGACTTGGAAAAAAACGAACACCTTACATTAAACTTCAATTTGTATGAGTAAGCTAAGTTTTTATAAAATAACATCAATAGTTTTGTTCATCTTGAATATCGCTTTGATCTTATATCTGTTTTTTAAACCTCCATTTAGTCAACGAGGATGGAATCCTAATGATCATCCGGCCAAAAGAGAAATGAATCTTACAGACGAGCAGAATGAACTGTTTTTATCCAGTGCCAGCAAGCATAAAATAAAGATCAAAGAACTCAATTCCAATTTACATAAAGTATTGAATGAATACTTTGAACCATTAGAAGCAATGAACAATCCTGCTTCTGCAACTCAAGACAGCCTTTTAGTTCAAATTCAAATGCTTGAACGTCAAAAATTGGATATCACGTACAATCATTTTGAAGAGATTAAATCTTTTCTTAAACCCGAACAACTAAACGCCTATAATCAATTTATCTCAAAGGCTTTAATGAAAATTCTGAATGGCAATGCACACAAAAACGACAAACCATTTTAGCTTCTCCTTATGACAAATCTTTGGTTCCAAAATATTCGAATCTTTCTTGTGTTGCTTCTTGAAATTATCTCGATTCACTTCTTGCTATGTCAAGAATTCTCACTCCATGTTAAGCCGAAATTTGGGTCTGAAGTCTTAGAACTTAACAGACCTTATATTTTGGGCTCAGATACTCTTACATTCCACCATATCAAATTTTATATAACTAATGTATCATTACAGGATTCTAATCAAAAGACCTTGAATGATACAATCAATTATTATTTAATTGACCTTGACATTAGAAAAACCATTCACATTAAAATTCAGGAAAGCTACTCCGTCCGTCAGCTGAAATTTAGTTTTGGAACAGACAGTCTAACCAATGAAGATGGAGCAAAAGGCGGAGATCTGGATCCTATGCACGGTATGTATTGGACATGGCAAACAGGCTATATAAATTTGAAATGCGATGGAATAGTAAGCAATGAGACTAAAAGAAATCATTCAATGAATTTTCACATTGGAGGTTATAAATTTCCATACAATTCAATCCAATATCTAAATTTTCCTGTTAACAATAAAAAATTCGCTGAGATTGAAATTGACTTCAAACAAATTATTGAGGCCGATGTTAGAGAACAAAATTATACTGTTATGAGTCCCGGAAAAAAAAGTCAGAGGATGGCACATTCCATTAAAAAATCAATACAACTATATCAATGAGAGCTGTTGCCGTTTTATTTTTTCTATGGATGGTTTTTGGAGCTGCAACTAAGTATTCAAAAATAGGAATCCCTCCCCATTTTCCAAAACCTTATTTTTATGAAAAAATATTACTCTTAGATAGCTCAACTATTGAGCTTGGAAGATTGCTATTTTATGACCCCAACCTTTCTGCCGACAGCAGTATAAGCTGTGCATCTTGTCATTCACCTTATAATGCATTTGCTCACACAGATCACAAACTAAGTCATGGCATTCAGGATCAAATCGGAACTAGAAATGCCCCTGCATTATTTAATCTTGCGTGGAGTAAAAATTTTATGTGGGATGGCTCTATTTTACATTTAGATTTGCAAGCATTGTCCCCTATAAATCACCCTAAAGAAATGGCTGAAACTACGGCCAATGTTGTAAAAAAAATAAGTCAATCTTCTCTATATCCGCATTTCTTTTATAAAGCATTTGGAGATTCAGCAGTTAGTGGTGAAAAACTGGTCAAAGCATTGGCACAATTTCAATTTAGTCTCATCAGCGCCAATTCAAAATACGATCAAGTGAAAGTAGGATTAAATCATTTTTCAGACCAAGAACAAAGAGGTTACACTCTGTTCAAAGAAAATTGTAATCATTGTCATACTGAACCCTTATTTAGTAATTTTGAGATCGAAAAAAACAAGCTCAAGGTAGATTCTGATTTACAAGATTTAGGAAAATTCCAAATCACCAATGAGCCTCGGGACTCCTTCGGGTTCAAAGTACCCAGCCTAAGAAATTTAAGCTACTCATATCCTTATATGCATGACGGAAGATTTCAATACTTGTCAGAAGTCCTAGAACATTATTCAAACCAAACACTAACCTCCATGAAAGATTCACTCAATAAAACCATAGAGATTAATCTAAACTCAAATGAAAAAATTGACTTGATT
Organism: Saprospiraceae bacterium UBA3362; assembly: GCA_002360455.1. Lineage (GTDB taxonomy): Bacteria > Bacteroidota > Bacteroidia > Chitinophagales > Saprospiraceae > Vicinibacter. The sequence continues at coordinate 31,786 of DEQQ01000080.1, read as the reverse complement.
TCTTTTTTATTAACATTAAATGATACATCCTTTGTTTTTAATCCAGCTTATCATTTTCCTAAATCCATTTTAAAACGATGAAAATAGTTTATACACTTTTATTTTTGCTTTTTATTCTTCCAAGCTTAATTTATTCTCAACAGAACTGCATCCTGATCATTGTAGATGACGTGAGCCCTGATTATTTTTCTTGTTTTAGTAAAACTACTGATACAGCAAAGACTCCGCAAATAAACCAGCTTGCTGCAGAGGGAATGCGCTTTACAAATGTGTGGGCAAATCCGGTTTGCTCTCCAACAAGAGCAGGAATGATTACCGGACGGTATTCATTCAGAACCGGTGTAGGAGAAGTTGTTGCGGGAAACTTAAGCGCTCAACTGGATACTGCAGAAGTAACAGTAGCTAAAATCTTAAAAACAAATCCGCAAATAAAATATCACACTGCCTGTGTAGGAAAATGGCATTTGCATAACAACACGGCAGCCAAAAGAACTTATCCAAATAAAATGGGGTTTGATTATTATTCAGGAAATTTTTTAGGTAGCCTTACTAATTATTATGAGTATCCTATAGTATTGAATGGATTGCTGGACACAGCTCGTCAATACGCAACAACACAAACAGTGAATGATGCAATTAACTGGTTAGACCAAATTCCGTCTTCCGAACCCTTTTTTATTTGGATGGCATTCAATGCAGCTCACACACCATTTCATCTTCCGCCAGCACAACTATGTGATGTTACAGGATTGAGTGGAACAAGCTCTCATATCAATGCCAACAAAAGTTTATATTTCAAAGCATCGTTGCAAGCATTGGATACAGAAATAGGGAGACTATTATACTATTTAAAAAACAAGGGACAACTCTCCAATACAAATATTATTTTAATTGCTGATAATGGCAATGCACCTTCTGTGGCTCAAAATGGAAATGCATCACACAGTAAAAATACCCTTTATAATTATGGCGTTCATGTTCCGCTAATAGTAAATGGACCCTCTGTTGTTGCACCGGGAACTTCATCTACTCATTTGATTAATCTCCAAGACCTGTTTGCCACAATCCTTGAGTTATGTGGAATAACATTTTGGCAGCAACAAATTCCCCAATCGACTTCTATAGATTCGAAAAGCTTTTATCCATATTTAAAAAATGAACTAAAACCCATTCGAAATTGGATTTTCTCAGAGCAATTTCAGGATTCAACCAAAGCCAGTGACGGAAAAACAATAAGAAATAATGATTATCAATTAATCCGATTTGATCTTGGTACAGAAGAGTTTTATAATCTCACGACTGACCCCAAAGAAACAGTAAACTTATTATCTCAATCGATGACCAATGAGCAACGCACACAATATTATAGTTTATGCGATAGCCTTAATCTTTTAATTAATCAAAATCCTTGCAGCACTGTCTCTACTGAGGCGGTCAATGATATGAACTTTAAATTCTTTCCAAATCCAATTTCCGATCAATTGTGTTTGGAAATAAATAATGACCTGCGTTTTGGGTTTCAACTGTACAATAACACAGGATCCAAGTTAAGTTATGGCGAGTTGGATGCAAGCAAGTCTTGTTTGGAGTTTAACCAATACCCCGATGGAATTTATTTCTTAAGATTAAGTGCAAAAGGGGAAGAAATCATATTAAAAATCGTCAAATAAAATTAATTTAATAGAAACCGAAGGAAATTTAAAAATTGAAGGTCTAATATCCAAATGTCAAAATTTATGAAAATCAAATTGGTGAATCATTCTATCCTATTCTTTTTTGTTCCTTTTTTAATCCAAGCTCAGGTAAGCCCTGTAGTTAATTCATGGTTATACAATACGACCAAGACCGGATCTTATTATGCAAAAGGAAATTCGACCACTATTCCCAATAATATTTTAGTCAATTGTCAAGAAGTTTCGTACTCATCCAATTGGGTTTATATCAAAACAAAAGGGATTCCATCATATCCAACAGGTCCTTTTTTAGATGGCAATCCATCACAATCTTCCAATCAAAATAGAATCATAAAATTGCCGTTGAAGCCGGTAAAAAACAGCGGCACTCCCACAGGAACAAGGCCCGGAAATATTGGGATGTTTATCAATGGAGTTGCATTGTTCGATTATAGAGATGGTGTAGCTTGGAATCCAAACACATCCTCACTATGTGGTGGACCGGGCAATCCTCCGTGTCCGGGTGGAATGGGTGTAGAAATGGACTGGAATCGAGATGCAGTCGTTGCAGAGAGAGCAGGGTTTGACTGTTCAAAAGGACATCCTGCGATGGGAAACTACCATCATCATCAAAATCCAAGTACCTTTAAATTGGATATTAAAAATGTATCAACCATTTGCAATTTATATGATGCAGATGGTCTTTACTCATTGGATAGCACAAAACATTCGCCACTCATAGGATTTGCTTATGACGGCTTTCCCATCTATGGAGCTTATGGCTATAAAAATTTAGACGGAAAAGGCGACATCGTCAGAATGAAATCTTCCTACAGGCTTAGAAATATAAGCACAAGGACAACGAGTCCGACAGGCACGTCAGTCCCCGCAGGGCCCAATGTATCCAATACCTATCCATTAGGTTATTTTAAAGAAGATTATGAATATATTGCTCATCCAAATCAGACAGATTACCTCGATGAACATAACGGTAGATTTTGTGTAACTCCGGAGTATCCCAATGGTATATATGCTTATTTTGCAACAGTAGATGAAAAATGGAATTCAACATATCCCTATGTTGTTGGGCCTACGTATTACGGAAACGTAACAGGTACAACAGTGAGCGCTATCAATGAGGCTGTTACAATATACCAATTTACAACAGGAATAAATGATCAAAATGATGCTGAATTTGATCTAAAAGTGTTTCCCAATCCAAGCTCAAATATCGTTGTGATCATGGTTCAGGGTCTTGTAAAAACAGATGTACAATTACAATTGGTAGATATGCAAGGTAAGCTTGTACAAGCAACCGAGATCCTGGCCGGGCAGACCATGGGATATTTTGATATCCAAACCCTGTACAATGGAGTCTATTTTATTAAAGCAACTTCAGGGACAAACTCAACCCAATATAAAATTAATGTAGTAAGATAAGAGTTGAAATTGGAGTCCGGATATATTCACGGATATATTCAATTATAAAAACAAAAATCCGACTATAATCAAGATGTTCATAAGATAAGATATTTACCCAATACAACATAAACCAGTACAGCATAGAAATTAAAGTTGAAAATCAATTTTAATTCTAGCCTACAACTAACAAATCCTCACTCTGAAGATATTCCGGGTGGGGATTTAATTTTTTATCAATTCTATCCAATGCATCCCCTTATTTGTCGGATTTATCATTTCTGCTGCAAGGCCAAAACCCTAGATATTCCTCCTGAGCTGATTTGAGTCATCATTGGATACTAAGCATGGGCAGACAAGCTAAACTATACGTCCCTAATGAATTGATCCATCATCCATTTTAGGAAAACAATATTCCCAACATTCCAATTTTAGGCTAAAGGAAAGTTAGGAGCAAAAAAAATCCCGCCTCTTCTGGCAGGATTTTCTGTTTTTCGTTTTGAAATAGGTTTATTTGAAAAAATTTTTTGCAATTTTTAGCCGGTTTGAGGAAATAGCCGGTTGAAGGCAACAACCGGCTATTATAATCCCATGAACATATCCAAACTAGCTTACTTTATAATCTCATGATTTAACATCGCTGTGAATTGGTTCAGGATCAATTTGTTAATAGAAGCCCAGCTAAATTACCGGACTTCCTATTAACAAATTTTTTAATCCCATGAACATATCCGAATTTACGGTCGCTGATACGTTTACCAGCATTCTGATTGTATTTCTTCCCTTTGTCTAACAATCACGATACAAACGTCCGACATTTTTTTTCTGCCCACAAGTACAAAAAAATGCCACTGTTACATATAAATATTTTATATATGTTATTTTATTAATGTATATATTATTGTTATTTAATAATTTAAAAAAATATAAATAAAAATAAATATTCAAAAGTTATTTTGAAGTTTCTATTTTAAGATTTTAAAGGAAGAAAAATTTTAAAAAAAACTTTTAGAAGGGGCTTAAAATATCCTTATTGGATAAATAAGTGGTGTCGGTAAGGGCTTTAAGGAAAGCTATTACTTTCTTTTTCTCTCTGGCAGTGAGTTTAAGATTATAGATCAAAGGATTTCTATTGGGGGCGCCATGTCCACCTGAATTATAATGCTCCATGACTTCTTCTAGGGTTTTAAATCTGCCGTCGTGCATATAAGGAGCAGTGAGTTCAATATTGATTAGGCTGGGGGCTTTGAATTTTCCAGTGTCTGAGGCAATTCCGGAAACTTTACCGTGACCCACGTCTTTAAAATCATGATAATTTGCAGCAGAATCCAGTCCATTATTAAAATAATCATTAGCCGTAAAGAGTGGAACGGCATGACAGTGACTACACTCGCCGTCCTGTATCAGAGGTTCAAGGTCAAAAAATATATCCTTACCATCCTGCTGATCTGAGTTAAAAAAAATCTCACCTCTTTCCTGTTTGAAATACAGACTATTGTTTCCTCCTACAATAATACGTTCGAACTGTGCAATGGCTTTAACTGCCAATTCTTTCGTAATCTGATCTCTTGACTCAATACCGAAAGCTTTTCTGAACATAAAGGGGTAAAGAGGATGTTTCCTCAACTTAGATTCCACATTTGGCCATGCCTCATGCAGCTCAATTGGGTTTTCTACAGGCTCTAGAGCTTGTTTTTCTAATGTTGCTGATCTTCCATCCCAAAACAATCCTTTATTGAAATAAACAACATTGAGCAAACTCATTGAACTTCTTGGCCCTTCAATGCCTGTAACTCCTTTGGGGAAAGCAAGGTTATCAGAAAATGACACCCTAGGATTATGGCAACTGGAGCAAGATTGACTGCTGTCTGAGGATAAAATCGGGTCATAAAACAAGAATCTACCAAGTTGCACCCCATCTTTGGTTAAAGGATTATCGGGAACCGGAGCGGGCTTGGGAAATTCTTTGGGGTAATTAATTGGGTAATCTTCAGGAGAATAGGCAACGGCTAATATATCTGCATCAGAATTTACTTTGTGTTCGTCACAAGAACCTATAAGCAGGAACAATAAAAGCAGTAAAATGCCTTGTCTCAGCATAAACTTATTTTATGGAAAATGACTTGGACATCAGATCCATAAAGCGAGCCATATATCCCCCTTTGGTATCATGAAATACTAACTGGCTATAGATATCAAAATAATCTACATTATTCCCAAACATAGGCTTATGGTCAAATTCAATAACCAAAGTGGTCGTTTCATTAGCTTTTATGTCAAAATTATTAGTAAATTGTACAGTCCTGTATGCTTCATCGAATCCTGAGTGATAGCCAAAAGCATCGTTGAAGTTCTGGTTCTTGATAGTACCTTCAAATTTTGAGAAAATATAAGATTTCCATCCGGCCCAATAATTTGTTCCTTCTGCAAGAGGTGACCCGACAGTGAAGTCAGAGGGTTGCATTGAATTTAGACTTGGAGGAAGACCAATATGGAATCCCAAATTTTTATAGGTACCTACAGGCAATGTAAATTCATAACTAATGCCCTGTTCTGCTGAAGCTTCAGTTTTATTTTTTTCTGTAAAGTTTACAAAATTGGTATTAGAAATGGTTTTTTGCTGAGAATTTTGATCCAGAACCATTAAATCTGTCATGAAAAATTCGGATCTGGTAAAAGTAATGTCGGACTGATCAAAATATTTGTAGGTTTTATTGAGTACCATCGTTTGACCGTCATATTTTGCTTTAAAAATGACAGCAAGCTTTCCTTCTTGTGCAGCATCACCTCCATTGTTATTGTTACAAGAGGGAAAAAAAACGACAGTAAATAAAGCAATATTGAGAAATAAGGCTATTGTTTTCAATTCAACCGACTTAAAGTTCATAATTATAAGTTTTAGAAAAAAAGAATGACCCTTTACTTAAAGAACGAAGTTGGGCACAAAAAAGTTACATTTCATTATTGTTTTTTAGGTTTTGCTCGTATTCCTTTAGCAACTTTTTGACCAATTTTTTAACTTGAATAGAAAACTCTTTCTCGAGAATCCAGTGATAATAATTTCTATCCTCATAAAGGATTTTAGCTACATTTTGATTTATATATTTTCCAAAATTAAATACAATTTCGCCGGCAGCATCATATCTGAATTTTTGGGTGGCGTCCGGCGTCTTCAAATCATTAGTAAAATCATGAAGTGCTTGAATATTATTTTGTACCGGCTTTGAAACAACTTGACCCTCGTCTGTGGTATAATCCTGATCTTTGTACCTTTCTAATTGACCATTAAGGACTTCGACTGTAGCTCTAATATCTTCTAATGCATCGTGGGCATTTTCCAAGTCTTTATTGCAATAAAACTGATAGGCTGCTCTTAGAGTGCGAGGTTCCATTTTATAATAGATTCTCTGCATATCAATCAACCTTCTGTTATCAATAGAAAAATCGAATCCGTATCGATTGAGTTCTTCCATTAAAATGGGAATATCAAATCGATTGGAGTTATAACCGGCTAAATCAGCCTCACCAATAAAATCAAAAATTTGTTGGGCGACTTGTTGGAATGTTGGTTTATTGGCCAGTGATGAAGGCGAGATGCCGTGAACTTTAAATGCTTCTTCGCTCATTGGTATTCCGGGATTGATAAGTAAACATAGTTCTTTTGGAGAATCTCCATTTCTAAAATGTTTAATCATTGCGATCTGAATAATGCGATCTCGAATTATATGCAATCCGGTAGCTTCGACATCAAAAAAAACCAAATCCCTTTCAAGATTAAGCATAGTTAAGGTTTAAAAATTTTGTGATCTAAAGAAAACCGACCGGGCCCGGCCAAGTAAATAGCATAGTAAGCAAACAAATAAAGTAAAGCTTGTTCCTTATCTCCAATAGGATCTTGAGCATGGACGATGAAAGCTGCTACCATCATTGTGATCATTAATGGAATGAGAGCTAATTTGGTCATCAATCCAAAAATAACAAGAAGTGCACATAGAAATTCTGCAAATACCGTCAACGCCAATGAAGATTGTGGTCCAATGCCAATGGGATCCGGAAAATCAGTAGAGCCGCTGAGTAAAGACTGAAGTTTGGAGTAACCGTGCAATAGCATAAAACCTCCAAAAACTATACGCAACATAAACAAAACAATATCCATTTTGAATTCTGAGTTTCCGGGGTTTAACCAATATTTAAAGAAGCTCATATTTAGTTTATTTTTTTATATTAAAAAAGAGCAATAAATTGAAAAATTTGAAACTAAAAAATTAAAATTGGATTGTCATTCAATTTCATTGATTTTAATTGTTTTGTTTGTAATAGCCAGCTTCTTTGGCATCTTCTTGGATACCATGTAGCTGCAGTGGTTTAAGTCTTTTTCTCATGCGGATATTGAGAAACTCTACAAGCAATGAGAATGCAATTGCAAAATACAGATATCCTTTCGGGATCGAGCCTACTTCTTCGTCAGCAATTTTTACATGGGCGAGATGTGAGCCTTCTGCTATAAGTGTGAATCCGATCAATATCAGAAAGGATAATCCAAGCATTTGGATGGTGGGATGATCATTGACAAATTTTCCGACCGGATGTGCAAATATCACCATGATGAAAATTGATGCAACTACTGACAAAATCATCAACCATAATGCTCCCTGAATTCCGTTGGTCATTCCGACAGCTGTGAGGATAGAGTCTAATGAAAAAATTAAATTGATCAACGTGATTTGAATAATGGCATTGGTAAAACTCATTTTTGCTTTTTTTGAGTTTACATCTTTTTCATCATCGGCTTCCAATTTGTGATGGATTTCACTAACAGATTTATAAAGCAAAAATATACCTCCAACAATCAGGATTAGACTTTGTAATGAAAAAGAAGCAAAAATAAAACCAGTTTCGATATGGAATAACTCGGCTTGCATTGCAGCGAGAAATGCTAATCCAAAAAGTAAAATAATACGAAGAAACATCGCTGCCAATAAGCCAAGATTGGTTGCTTTTTTCCGATCCTTTTCTTCTAATCTGGCAGAGGTAATAGAGATAAAGATAATGTTGTCCACTCCCAAAACAATTTCAAGAAAGGTTAAGGTAAGAAAGCTTAAAACTACTGAGGACGCTGTAAAGTCGGGAAATTCGTACATTGATCTGTTTAATTTTATGAAAAAAATAATGGATTCCTATACAAGAAGTTTAATTAATTATAAGCTAAAAAACAAAAAAGGCTATTTGAAGTTCAATGATTCAAATAGCCTTATCGAAAGTTTTTTTCAAAACCATTTATCTTGCAAAAGCAGTTGCTCTTTTTTCTCGAATCACTGTTACTTTTACCTGTCCGGGATATTGCATTTCATCCTGAATCTTTTGTGAGATCATGAACGCTAAATCATCTGCATATTGATCCGAAACTTTTTCTGATTCAACGATAACTCTCAATTCTCTACCGGCCTGCAATGCAAAGGCCTTTGAAACTCCTTCATAAGCCATTGCCAATTCTTCAAGTTCGTTGATCCGTTTAAGATAAGACTCCAGGATCTCTCTTCTCGCGCCCGGTCTTGCTCCACTAATAGCATCACAAGCTTGGACTATGGGTGAGATAATATTATTCATTTCTATCTCATCATGGTGAGCTCCAACGGCATTAATAATTACCTCATGCTCGTTGTATTTTTCACACATTTTCATTCCATAAAGAGCGTGAGATAATTCTGATTCTTCTTCTGCAACTTTACCTAAATCATGAAGCAATCCGGCTCTTTTAGCCATCTTAATTTGCTTGGCATTGAGTCCCAACTCTGCCGACATTACGGCACATAAATTGGCTGTTTCTATAGAGTGCTCAAGTAAGTTTTGACCATAGGATGATCTGAATCTCATCCTACCAACCATTTTTACCAAATAAGGATCAAGACCATGAATATCGAGGTCAATAATGGTTCTTTCTCCGATCTCAATAATTTGCTCATCAAGTTGTTTTTGCACTTTTGCAACCACCTCTTCTATTCTGGCCGGATGGATACGACCATCAGCAACCAATTTCTTGAGAGCAAGTCTTGCAACCTCTCTTCGAATCGGGTCAAAGCTTGAAATGATGATGGCTTCCGGAGTATCGTCAACGACAATTTCTGCTCCTGTGGCCGCTTCGAGAGCTCTTATATTTCTTCCTTCTCTACCAATAATTTGACCTTTGATGTCATCATTTTCCAAATTGAATACAGACACAGAGTTTTCTATTGTATATTCTGCGCACATTCTTTGAATGGTTTGAATAACAATTTTCTTTGCTTCTTTATTGGCGTTGGCTTTAGCTTGTTCAATGATTTCTTTTTCTATGGATAATGCAGCAGTACTGGCTTTAGCTTTGACAGCATGAAGAATATGCTCGCGAGCTTCTGCCTCGTTCATTTTGGAAATTTGCTCCAACTCTTTGATTGTTTTTTCATTGAGTTCTTCTAACTCGTCCTTTTTCTTGGAAACAATTTTCATTTGCATTTCCAAATTTTCTCTAAGTGTTTTGAGTTCTGACTCTTTGGATGAAACTTCTTGTTTTTTCTGGTTAATTTCCTTTTCGACCACCTGAGTTTTCAACTCGCGCTCCTTGAGTTCAATCATTTGATTGGACTTGAAGCTCTCAAATTCTACTTTTAGCTTGTTAAAATTGTCTTTGGTCTCCTGAATTTTTTGTTGTTTAATGCTGTCATTTTTTTGCTCAGCCTTGGAGATTATTTTCTCTGCTTTGTTATTTGCTTCATCTGTGATTCGTTGAGCTGCAATTCTTGCCTTTTCAACTTCAAGATCAGAAATTTTATTAATTTCGTCTAACTTGCTTTGATTGGATTTTTTGATGATGGCGCTTACCACTGCAAATCCTAACCCGCTTCCGGCCAATAAACCGATGATCGCTAATACTATTGGACTCATAACTTGATTCGTTTATAAGCACAATTTGTTCCGTAAGATATTAAGGAAAAGAGGTATACAACTAAATCCTGTACATTCATTTCGAAATGATGTACTTTTTATTCATTCATGGGTATTCTGTGTCAAAAAAAATTTATGTTGTAAGAACCTGTCTAAACCTAAATTGCTCTTTAAAAAGAAATAAATTAATGCTTTATGTATTAAAAAATAAATATATATATCATACCCAATCCACTTTGGATCGGATTTGTGCAAAGATAATACAAATGAATGAAAATCAATAAGTTCTAAAATAAAAAAAATTATGAAATTGTATTTAATTGATTATCAATTAAATAAATAATTTTTTGAGCAAAAATGGAGACCGTACATCGAGAAAAGTTCGGCCTGAAACTCTTAATATTTGCTACTTTTGAGCTTCTTCAAACCTCTCAACAAAAAGGATCGAAACATGAATATTGCAGTCATTGGATGTGGAACCATGGGTTTAGGGATAGCTCAGCATTTTGCTCATTATGAACACTTTGTAAAAATATTCGACCAATCTGATCAAGCTGTCCAAAACGCCAGGGTCAAGCTCAAAGCCAGTCTTGATTCCCTTGTTAGCAAAGGAAGCTTAATTGATCAACATGCACAAGAATTATTGCAAAGGCTTAGTTGGGTCAATCAACTTGATGCTTTGTCTGATTGTGATCTTGTTATAGAAGCTATTATAGAAAATAAAGAAATCAAACAAGCTCTATTCAGTTCTCTTTCAGAAATCGTAAATTCAGAATGTATTCTTGCAAGTAACACATCGTCTATTTCGATTACTGCACTGGCAGCTTCTGTTAGACAACCTGAACGGTTTTTAGGAGTACATTTTTTCAATCCGGTCCATGCCATGAAGTTGGTAGAAATCATTCCTGCAATGCAAACCGACCCAATGATTGTCACTCAATGCAAGACCATTTTGGAGTCGACACAAAAAATTGCTGTGGTCGCAAAAGACTGTCCCGGCTTTATTGTAAACCGTATTGCAAGACCCTATTACTCAGAATCAATTCGCATTATTGAAGAAGGAATTGCAAGGATCGAAGAGATCGATGAAATTATGAGAACGGTGGGAGGTTTTAGAATGGGTCCATTTGAATTGATGGATTTTATTGGTCATGATGTAAATTATTCTGTGACTGAGATTGTATGGCGAGAATTCTTTTTTGAAGACAGGTTTAAGCCAAGTTTGACACAAAAAAAACTAGTAGAAGCCGGATATTTGGGTCGAAAAACCGGAAGAGGTTTTTATACCTATCCCTATGAAAAGCCACAAATAATTGTCGCCGCTGAAAAAGCTCAATCCATATTTAGACGTGTAATTTGTATGTTGATTAATGAAGCATATGATGCATTGTATTTATCATTGGGGAGTGAGCAAGACTTAGAACTTGCGATGACCAAAGGGGTAAATTATCCAAAAGGACTTTTGAGCTGGGGCAAAGAGCTAGGATTAGCAAGTGTAAAACAAACACTTGATCAACTGTATGAGTTCTATGGAGAAGACAGATACCGATGTAGCCCCGGGATCAGAAAGCAGTTGGAACTGTTGTAGTTTACTGCATGGATTATAAAGCAAGTTTAAAGATGAATACTTTTTTGTAAATTCAACCGACTTGCTTACATTCGCAAATTAAATTCAAAAAAATATGTGTAAAGTTCCCGGAAAAGTAGCTCTGGTTACCGGCGGAAGTCGAGGAATAGGTGCTGCCATAGCACAAAAGCTTGCCAAAAATGGAGCTCATGTAGCAATCACCTATTTGTCCTCACCGGACAAAGCTGAGGCAGTCGTAGAGACTTTGAAATCTTATGGAGTAAACGCAAAAGCTTATCTGTCCAATGCAGCAGATTTTTCTCAAAGCGAAACTTTGGTAAATCAAGTTATTGCTGATTTCGGAAGTCTTGAGATTTTAGTCAATAATGCCGGAATAACTAAAGATAATTTATTATTGAGAATGACCGAAGAGCAATGGGATGCGGTCTTAAATACCAATCTAAAATCTTGTTTTAATTTAACGAAATTTGTCTCCAAACAAATGATGAAACAACGGCAAGGTTCAATCATCAATATCAGCTCTGTTGTTGGAGAATTTGGTAATGCCGGACAATCCAATTATGCTGCCTCAAAAGCCGGGATGGTTGGGTTTACAAAATCCATTGCCAAGGAACTTGCCTCGCGAAATATAAGATGCAATGCGATAGCTCCGGGATTCATTCAGACCGAAATGACTGAAGTTCTTGATGAAAATACCAAAGCTAATTTTTTAAAAAATATTCCACTTGGAAGATTAGCCTCAGGCGAAGAAGTAGCTGATGTTGTGGCCTTCTTAGCCTCTGACCAATCGAGTTACGTGACCGGTCAAGTGATCAGCGTTTGTGGTGGATTAAATATTTAGAATGTTTGTTATTCAAGATATCTTGGTCAGTGATGATCTGATCAAACAGCAGTTTCTCTGTAACCTTACGGCATGCAAAGGAGCTTGTTGTTACGAAGGTGACTTGGGAGCTCCTTTGCATGATTCTGAACTGGAGATATTGGATGAAATTTTGGATGAGCTGTCTGAATTCTTGGAACCCAATCGCCTCGAACAAATTAGAAAAGAAGGCTCCTATAAATATTATAAAGATTTGAATTCTTATGGCACAAATTTGGAAAATGGTGGGCCCTGTGTTTTTATGACTACAGACGAACTTGGCATTGCTTGTTGTGGAATCGAAAAAGCATGGAAAGCCGGAAAGACAAAATTCAGAAAACCTATCTCATGTCATCTTTATCCTGTTAGAATAACGGAAAATAAGATTACAGGATTTACTGCAGCAAATTATGATCAATGGGATATTTGTAAAGCAGCCTGTAAGTCCGGCAAAAAAGAAAAAGTTCCTTTATACAAATTTGTCAAAGATGCATTGATCAGAAGATTTGGAGAAGAATTCTATGAAGAATTGGAAGCTGCAGTAGAGTATAGTAAAAACAAAAACGAGTAGCAAGATATTTTATATACTACAAACAACTTAAATTTAAAATAAAAAATCAATTGCTCGACTAATTGCTGGACAAATTGCTCAAATCTGTTGACCCACAATTCAAAATATCTTTTTACTCATACCACATTTATGCTAACATCCAATGAAGTAAATTGGTCTATTAGTAAAATTGAAAATAGAATAAATTATTATTTAAACCAAGGGATAAATTTGGATACCGTTTTTTGATAATTTTGATATTCCGGATATTTTGAAGCTGATATTTCCTCGCTAAAATTTGCAGATCCTTGAAAAAGCAATACGAGCAAGATAAGCCCAGTAATAGACCAGTTAAGCCATTGTCCTGATGCGGCGGCTGCTATCAAATAAAAACACAACCATATACTCTGTTCTGCAAAATAATTTGGATGTCGACTATAAGCCCACAATCCACTTTGGATAAATCCTCTTTTATGTTGGTTAGAACTATTAAATTCAGGATCCAATTTCTCGTTTTGAAATTTCCACATCTGTAAATCTGCAATTGCTTCTAATACAATAAAAACCAACATTAATATTGAAAACAAATAATCCCACATGGTAAGGGGAATTTGTTTGAACTGCAATGCTATTAAAGCCGGAAGAGTAAAAAGGAGAATAAGGAAATTTTGGTACAAAGAAATAAAAAATAAATTAAAGAGAGTCCACTTCCATTTAGCTTGGAACTCAGGCTTCTTTTTTAATATCTTCCATCTGTAATCTTCTTCTCCAAGCCAAAACTTAAGTTGATAGGCTCCTTTAAGAGAAAAATTATAGGTCAGCCGAATCCCCCAAAGACTGGTCAGAATAGCCATTAAAACCAATCTATGATTCCATTCTGAATAATATGCTATTAACCAGACATACACCGGAGGCAAGATGCTCCATAATTTATCCACCTGAGAATTATTAGCTGTCCATTCACCAATTAGAAAACAATATAATGATGAAATGGCACAAATGATCACCAATACTTTTAATCCATGGAGCTCTAGGTCATTTAGTGAAGTTCCATATTGTAAACTAAAATATATTGCAACGATCAGAGTAATCACAAGAAGAATAGCTGTAGTAACAATTTTCATAATATGAGGATTAATTGACAAATATCTATAAATTTCTGCTTTTACCAAATGATTAAATTTTATAAGCCTTTGACAAAATCAAAAGAGAGTCCAATTTTGTAAACCAATGAAGTAACCTTTGATCATACCCCTTTTGGATAATAGAGTTTACTTTACTAAATGCAGTCCCATTGCTCAATAAGAAATAGCTGTTTTATTGAAAGAAAATAATAAAAAAACAAATATTCTAAAAATGCATTATTTTTACTTTTTAACAAAAAACCAACCAAATGAAAAAAGTCATCGTTTTAGGTGGCGGAGTAGCCGGCATGAGTGCAGCTCATGAACTCGTCGAAAGAGGCTACACTGTAGAAGTCTATGAGAAAAATGTAAATTACGCAGGAGGCAAAGCCAGGAGCGTAGACTATTTTGGCTCCGGCCCAATTCCTTTCAAAGACCCATTACCCGGAGAACATGGTTTCAGATTTTTCCCCGGTTTTTATAAGCACATTACTGATACCATGAAACGAATTCCTTTTGCTAATGGTTCTGTGCATGATAATTTAACTCCAACCTCTAGAATAATGGTTGCGAGGTACAATCATATCCCTATCATCACAAATGCATCTTTTCCAAAATCATTAAAGGATATTGAGCTAATAGTTCATGATTTGTATGGAATTGATTCAGGATTGACCAAAGAACAAATTTTGCTTTTTGCAAAAAAAATTTGGCAATTGATGACAAGTTCTGATATAAGAATAAATGATGATTATGAGAGAATCGGATGGTGGGAATATTTGGAAGCTGACCGATTTCCGGGAAAAAATGGTGAATTAAGCTCATACCAAAGTTTACTTGTGCAGGGATTGACTAGAACATTGGTAGCTGCAAAAGCAGAAACGGCCAGCACGAAAACAGGAGGTAGGATTTTCATCCAGTTACTCTACTCTATGTTCGATCCAAATGTGATGACGGATAGAGTATTGAATGGACCTACCAACGAAAAATGGCTTAACCCATGGAAGGAATATTTAATTCAAAAAGGTGTCGTTTATAAAAATGGGTGTGAACTAACTAAATTTAATTTAGATGACAAAGGAATGATTGATTCCGTGGTTGTAAAATCAAGTCAACAAGAACAACAAACAATCAAGGGCGACTATTATGTATTGGCAGTACCTGTAGAACGAGCTGCAAATTTGATTTCGGATGAAATGATCAAAACTGATCCTTGTTTAAAAGTAGCTAAAGAATTATCGGTCAGTGTGAGTTGGATGAATGGAATTCAATTTTATCTCAATACAAGTTTACCCATCAATAAAGGCCATGTAATTTACAGTGATTCGGAGTGGGCTATCACAAGCATTTCTCAAATCCAATTTTGGAAAGATTATTCTTTAGCAACCAAAGGCAATGGAGACATCAAAGAAATATTAAGTGTAGACATAAGCGATTGGTTTAAAGAAGGGAAATACAATAAAAAATGCGCCAGCGACTGCACAAAAGAAGAAATCGCAAAAGAAGTTTGGATGCAAATAAAAGACAGTCTAAATAAAGAGGGTAAAATAATTCTGGAAGATAGTATGCTTGTAGATTATTTTTTGGATAGAGACATTCAACTTAATGCATTACCGGATTCTCAAGATGATACTCTACTGTCAAATAGAGAACCTTTATTAGTCAATACTATAAATTCTTGGAGTAAAAGACTGGATGCACACAGTGATATCCGCAATTTATTTTTTGCTTCAGACTATATAAGAACCTTTACAGATCTTGCAACAATGGAAGGCGCCAATGAAGCTGCAAGAAGGGCAGTAAATGGAATATTGAGTGCAGATAATTCGAATAAACCGCTGTGTAAAATATGGCCTCTCACCAATCCACTTATTTTGAGACCACTCCAATGGTATGATCGGAATAGATGGAAAAAAGGCCTCCCATGGACAGAATCAGTTCCAACTTGGTTAAAAATTATTATGGTACTTTGGGTCGGTCCAATTGTTCTGCTCAATGGTCTAAAATTAATATTTTATAAATTATTTAATCTTGCAAAATGAAAATAAGTCGAAATTGGTTCATGTTATTAAGTATGCCGGTTTCCATACTTGCATTATATATAATAAGTTATTTGAATTTAGGTTGGAAAGGAGCAGTGATATGGAGTTTAGGATTTGCGGCAATTTATTTTGGATATGCTGTATTATCCAAAGACAAAATGTTACTCCACTTTTTATTGTTCACAATGATAGCCGGAATAACAGAATTATGGGCAGATAAGTGGATAGTAGAAACCAATACACTTTTTTATCCCGAAGGTGAACCTATGTTGGTGGACTCCCCAATGTATATGCCTTTTAGTTGGGTAGTTGTGCTTATGCAAATCGGATATATAGCACATTTGATTCATCAAAAACACAGTTTATTGCTGGCTACAATTGCGGCCGGTATCTTAGGCTGTCTAATTATTCCACTGTATGAATTTTTGGCCATTCATGCAGGATGGTGGCATTATGCAAATACTTCATTTTGGGGTATTGTACCCAAATATATTTATCTGGCAGAAGGATTACTCATGCTTACCGTCCCAATATTGTTCGAACGTTCACAGAAAAGCAAACCAATTTTAATTATAGTACTTGGAGTTGTTCAAGGCATAATAATGCTTCTTGCAAGTATGGTTTCCTACGCCATTTTTAAACACTAAACACTTGACCCATGATAGATTATTTTATCCCTTCAGAATATACTCAGAAAGCCGAACCCCATCGTCAAGCCAGGTTATTTGTAATTATTTGTTTTTTGACTCCAATATTTTCATTATATTATCTCTTTATCACCTATTATTATTCCATGAAGGTTTCATTTTTAGCAATGCTATTTAATGTTACCGTCTTTCCTATTCTTCCTTTCATATTAAAATATCGAATTATGCCTTTGCATTTCATGATTCATATTTTTCTTGCAGTGGGTTGTATTGGCAGCTATACCTGTGCATTGATGAACGGCAGTCTATATTCTAGCATTCTTCCTTGGTTATCTCTTCTTCCTGTGATTAGTGTGCTATTAAATGACAGATCCTCAGGAATAATTTGGTTAGTGATCAATATCATTGCAATAATTATCTGTTCAATTATAGACAAATTTACCCTTACACCTGCGATAGAAATCCAGACTCATCTGTTAAATTATTTTACTACAGGGAATTTAGTGGGTCTAAGTTTAATATTGTTTTTTCTTGTCCTTGTTTTCGAAAATACAAAGAACCAAGCCCTCCAAAGTTTGGATGATAAAAACGCTTTGTTGGATGCAGAGAAAAAACATTCAGAACAAATGCTACTCAATATTCTTCCTTCTGAAGTTGTAGCCGAGCTCAAAGATACCGGGGTTTCAAAAGCAAAGCACTTTGAGAATGTTACAGTTTTGTTTACAGATTTTGTAGATTTTACCTATTTAAGTCAAGAACTTTCACCGGAAGAATTAGTTGGTGAAATTGATTCCTATTTTAAAGATTTTGATGCCATCATTGAGAGCTACGGATTAGAAAAAATAAAAACAATAGGAGATGCCTATCTTGCCGTTAGCGGGCTTCCTGTAGAAAAACCGGATTCGGCAGTTCAAGCTGTGAATTGTGCTATTGCTTTATTGCAATATGTATCAGACAGGATCAATAATGGCGGAAGATTTAATGTGAGAATTGGTATTAATTCCGGTCCTCTAGTTGCAGGTATTGTTGGCGTAAAGAAATTTGCTTATGATATTTGGGGAGACACTGTAAATACAGCCTCAAGGATGGAAAGCAGCGGAGAGCCGGGAAAAATCAATATCAGTCAGCAGACGTTCAACTTAGTAAAAGATGAATTTTCATTTGATTATAGAGGTAAAATTGGTGTTAAAGGCAAAGGAGAAATTGATATGTACTTTATTAAAATAAGCTAGACCTATAAATAACAAAATAAATCTATCTTTGCGCATGAACTTTCTTAAGTTAAAGGTACAGATCATTGAATATCTTAGGTATAATTTGTCCCCAGACCTGTATTATCATAATTTAGACCATACTTTGGAAGTTCTAAAAAATGTAAAGGAAATTTCGCAACACTTGAATATTTCAAAACACGAACTGGGACTATTGAAAATTGCAGCACTATTTCACGATAGCGGCTTTGTCAAATCCTACAATGACCATGAAACTAAAAGCTGTGAAATTGCCAAAGATTTTTTACTAGATTATAATGTAAATAATTTTGATCTAGAGATAATTTATGGTTTAATAGAAGCAACAAGAATACCGCAGAACCCGAAATCTGAGATAGAAAAAGTGATAGCAGATGCTGACCTGATGTATTTAGGTACAGATCGTTTTTTAGGAATAGGAAACCAATTATTCGAGGAATTAAAAATATACACAGGTTTGAGTTCTCGAAACCATTGGAACATAATACAAAAAGATTTTCTAGAGCGTCACGAATTCCATACTGATTATTGCCTAGAAAAATATGGGCCTAAAAAAAATGAAAATCTAATGATGGTTATAAAAATGATTAAAATTTAAAATGAATTCCAGCTCCAAAAGTGAATTTGAACTTCACAAATTACTGAATATAAAACAACTGTTCTTATTAATAATAGGAGTATGTCTTGCCGTTTTTGCTCTTAAGGGATTTATGATTCCTAATCGTTTTTTGGATGGAGGCGTTACAGGTATTTCCATATTGCTTCATGAGAAATTTCATATTTCTTTTAGCTTGATTTTCATTTCGATCAATCTTCTATTTTTAATTCCTACTTACTTTAAGCTGGGAAGATATTTCGCCATTCGATCCACCATTGTATCAATACTGACCGTTATATTATTTCAAATGATTGAAATTCAGCCGGTGACCAGTGACAAATTACTCATTGCAATTTTCGGTGGGTGCATTTTGGGCTTAGGGGTTGGCCTTATTGCTCGTACCGGATCAGCATTGGATGGCTTTGAAATTCTTGCTGAATCCGCAACAAAACGAATTGGATTCAGCATTAGTGAAGTAATACTTTTTTTCAACAGTATTCTTTTTTTAATCGCTGCTTATGAATTTGGAATTGAGGCTGCAATGTATTCAATGATTACCTATTTTGCTGCATTGAAAACCTTTGACTATGTAGTAGATGGGATAGAGGAATTTATTTCTTTAACCATAGTTTCAAGCGAATCCGACATTATCAAAAGAATGCTCGTAGAGGAATTCAATAAAGGAATTACAGTTTACAAAGGAGAAAAAGGGTTTTTACCCGGGTCTTATGACATCAGCTCAAAATGTGATATTATCATGACCATTGTAAGTAGATTTGAATTGATCGAAATAAAAAATAGGATAACAGAAATAGAGGAAAAAGCTTTTTTATATACTTATAAAATAAAAGAAACCAAAGGCGGAATTATTAAAAAGCCAAACGTACATCACTAGTCCTATAATCCCGCTTTTATCCTTTGGACTTGCTTGCCATCATTTAATATTAAAAAATAGATTTGATTTCGTGGCAGATTAAACTGTAGGCTATCTCCTATGCAATCTTGCACAAAGAGCTGCTTCCCTTCGGCATTGAATACTTCTAGCTTATATACTCCACTAGTTTTAAATTGAACTGTCATCGTTTCATCATTCCAAAAAACCTCAGCTAGCTGCCCAAATTTCGTTTGATCAATTTTATTTGAAACTGCCTGCTTAGTTTTTCTGACTAAAAAGACATTAAAAAGCGATTCAGTATGCAATGCTTTGCGTGGAACTGCATCACCAATAACTTGAGTTACTGATGTTAGTTTGAGAGGAAGGTTTATTTTATTACCCGGCTTATAACTCTCTATTCTGACAGATGGTCCAAAAATATTTTGTACATCCATTATCTCAAATTCATCTCCTTCGCTTAATCCTAAATGATCTAAAAGAATATCTATTTCATCTTTATCTTCCCAATTGTACACAATAATATGAGCACGACCGGATTCATAAAAATTTGGTCTCAAGAAAACTTGATTTACGTTCGGTAAGTTTTGAAGACTATGAATTGTATTTTGCCCATTATTCATCTGCTCTAAGGCAACATTCTGCAATTCTCCAACAAATGTATTTCCGTTTGCTGTTAGATTATCTATCGGAATGTTGTACTTTACAGGATTCCTCCCCACTGAGTAATTGTTTTCCAATATCAACTGATTCATTCCTGATTGATATCCCAAGTCTAAATTATTACTTCTCAAATAGTCAAATCTGTTGTAGAAAAAATTGTCTCTGATTTCAAAATAATTTGCACGAGTTCCGCCTCCATTTTTACCCAGTAAAAATCCCCAACCATTGGGATTATCATTAATAATACCATTCTGAAAAACAACATTGCCTTCAAGCTTAAAACTATCCACGAAAGCATCACGAGATCCATACAAAATGAGTCCATTGTCAAATTGATTAAAAATAATATTTTCGGATATTAATTTCCAGCCATACCTATTTTGACTATATATACCTTCTCCATGTCCCCTCACACCAAGATGCGACCAACCATTATTAAAAATGATGTTTCCGTAATATTCACATTCTTCACATGAAACAAATGATTCAATTCCATTTCCGGTATCGTGTATGATGGAATTGATCAACTTAAATCCCTTTACAGCAGTGGTTAATACTGCTCTAACCCTCCATTTGAATCTGGCCAAGCTATCTGATCTTGCATGGGGATTACTATTAATGATTTCTATGGATACAAAATGAACATAAGATCCTAAAATACCCAAAGTGTATGAGTCTAAATTGGGATCAGGTGGAACAGGATGGGTTCTGTTGCCACCGTCCAAAATGGCAATTTCTCCGGGATAAGAGATTACCACTATTGGCTTGAGCTTGCTGCCTTCAAGCTCACATCTAAATGCTGCTACATCTTGAACTAAATCACTCCCAAAATATCTACCTCCCCTGAGCCAAAGAGTGTCACCGGCCCGAATAATATTTCGAGCAGTAAAGGCAGTTTTTATATCCCATGGAAATGCTATTGATCCGGAGGCGGTACTCGAACCGTTCACTGCGGCATAATAATTTTCTGCTTCGCCTGTTGAACAAAAATAGAAAATGATTAATGCTAATATAAATACCTTCTTCATTTCTGTAGATTGATTTGACTGCGTGAAGATAGCTATTAATAGTATTTCACCAGATAATAGTACTACAAAATGATGTAGGCCCAATAGAAAATAGAAAATGGATCCTAGACACCTATTCAAGATCAATAGAGCAAGTTCTTATTTCAAACCATTAATATAACAAAATAGGGACTTCTTTGTAAGTTTAAATTGTCTAATTTATAGGATTGGTAAAATGAAAATTCAGCTACTCTTTAATGAATTTTTTAACCACATGAATATTTTGATCAATGATAAGATCTATATAGTAAACGCCGCACGGAAAATTGGAAATATCAATAGAATTGTTAGAAGAATTTCCTTTGAGCATTAGAATACCATAGGGTGAATAAATTTTATATTCATGCAATTGAATGTTAGACCCTACTCTTAGATAAAGCTGATTTTTAGCCGGATTAGGAAGAAGCTGAATAGCCTTGTCTTTGGAAGAGTGAATGCTTGTTATTTTTCTAAATCCTGTACTTACTGTATTGGTATGAACCGGAAGATTATAATCAAAATATATCGAAGCTCTATTTCGTAAAGTAAGATCGGGATCTAAAGTTTTTGTAGAATCAATTTTTACAGAAAATTGAACAAAACCGGTGGAGGCTTTTTCATTTGTTGATGCACCGGGAAGAAGAATATTTTCAAACCAAAATTCGATTTGACCGGATTGAGACATTTTTATTTTACACGGATGACTTGAATGCAAGTATTGCAATGAATAAACATCAAATATGGTCATGAGAGTATCTCTCACCACGATATCGAATGCAGTATCTTTGCCGGTATTTTGAAATCGTATCGTATATTGAATAGAATTGTTTTTAATTGTAGCCGGGTCAATAAATTTACTGTTTACAATCTTATTGTTAGGATCAAATGAGGTTGCTACAGTGCTATTAAATGTTGCATTATTGTTTGTTTGTATTTTATCTTGAGGATATTGGATTTCTGCAATAAAGCTGTAGGGATCATCTTGAACTGCTGTAGTTGGAACATTGATTTGGACAGTAAATTTCCTTTCTTGTTTAGGCGATGGTCCACTCAAACTTGTCCATAAAATTTTATTTGAAGAATAACTTGTATATGCAGGATTACTGCTTATCGCTGTCCAATTAGCAGGCAAGTTCAATGTAAGGTCATAATTGCTCGGAATAAGATTACTTTTATTCCTCACTGTAATGATAGCCTGAGTTTGCCTTCCGGGTCTTGCATTAGTTCCTGTTACAAAAACTTCAAGATCCTGCTGTTCAATAAATTCAACTGCAAAATCATATGATGTAGGCAAATATCCATAATGGTTATCTACTTGGATTTTGTATGAAGGAGGAGAAATTTTTACAATTTGGCTTGGATCAATCAAAGGTGTGATGGTGTTTGCAGAGTATTTTGTCAATGGTACCTGATATTCACCGTTTGATGAAATTATTATGTTCCCTCCCGGATCATGAATCAGCATTTCCTTATCCAACAAAATATCTGTAACATCATACTTTCTATTTTTATTCAAATCCCAAAATATTTTCCCTTTTGCATAGGGAGGCTCATTGCATGGCGGTTCAGTCTGGGGTATGATTTCGAAATAACGAATAGAATCAAAGTAGCAGCCCGTAGTATAATCCTTAAATTCTTTTTTGTACTCACCACTAGTAACTATATCATGTTCATACCATCTGTAAGGTAGGTTTTCACAAATGTATGTAACAGGGCCTATTCGATCTTGACCTTTTAATACATTAATCATTACGCACTTTTGAGTAGATTCAAAACAACTACTTAAATCATATCCATTTGCAAAAGCGCTTACACATAATTCAAATGCACCTAAATTTTCAAATTGGAATTCTCTTTCAGTCAAATTAAAATTTGGTAACTCTTGGCCATCTAGCGTCCATCGGTAACTTTTATTCATTGAATTTGGAAAAGGAAAAATCTTAAAATTGTTTTTTTCACCTTTACAAATATTTAAGTCGTTACGTGAAACATTAATTATTTTGTCTATTCCATCCAGGGGTGGTGGGTCAGAGGCAGACACTGAAAGTGTAAAATCACAAACATCCCTGTCGCAACCTGTGATAAATAAGTTATAAATTTTGTATGGAGTCAAATTTGCACAGAGAGTAAATACTCCTACTCCCATACAACTGGAATTACATGCCGGACTTGAGTTGCAATCACAGCCTTCCAATATCCCCATCACAACACCATTATTTTTTGTACAATTTGATGGAGTAATGGTAATACAGGACTGCCCAGGTCCTCCATAGAACGACCACCATCTTGAACCGGAATGAACCCCTCCTCCCGGACAATTGGGCTTGCAGCTACCGCCAAAATCAGGATTAGTAGTACAACTGTATCCATCCAATGCATTTATTGAACAAAAAGGCCTATTCACACCACATGCATCTCCAGGGCCGGGCAAGCATTGTCCATAAAGGGATTGAGCCGATGGTAATAATGTTGATATAACTATAGCTATCATCCATAAAATTAAAGTAAGAGCATTGTTTTTCATATTGAGATGACACTTCTGCTTTTTGAAATGCTGCCTGATCGAAATAAAATTTTTTGAAATTAATTCTCGTGTTTTCAAAATGCGCTTTCGAACTTCAAAATAGTATTGAAAATACAGTGAAGAACATATAAACCAAAGATATACTGAGCAAATTTATCAGCCAACAATAAGAACTGCATTGAAGATAATAAAGCCTTGGGCGGATACACCATAATTATAAAATCTGTTAGTAAATTTTTGAATGTAAAATGCTTATCAAGTTTCCAATAAGCTTTCTATTTGGTTTACACAAAGCCTTATATATTAAGGTTTTTTTAATTTTTGAAGCTCATTCATTCTTATATTTTTTTTGTAGAATAAGCCAGTTTAAGGTAGGGAAATAATATTAATGGATGTAGATATAATATGTACTTGTGTTCTCAAAGTTTTGTAATATTTTCCCATGTTAAACATCATCGATGAAATAGAATTTTTTACATTTGCTATAAATTCATTGCTATGACATCCAAATATAATTCTGAAATACACCACAGACGGTCTATCCGATTTCAAGATTATGATTATGCAAAAGAAGGATTGTACTTTGTCACTATAAATTGTCATGAGAGACAATGTTTGTTTGGCACTATTTCAGATAATGTAATGCAACTGAATGATGCAGGAAAAGTTGCTTATCAATGTTGGCGAGATATCCCCATCCACTTTCCCCATGTTCAGTTGCACCCATTTGTGATTATGCCTGATCACGTTCATGGTATCTTAGAAATAATAGAAAATCCTAATTCAACGAAAGGGCGAAATGAATTTCAAAAAATCATTCCCAAATCTATTGGATCTATTATACGAGGATTCAAAATTGGGGTAACAAAATGGTTCCGTGAACACCACCCTGATGATTTTCCTATTGGCATCCCTATCTGGCAACGCAATTATTACGAACACATCATACGCAATGAAATGGCCTATCACAATATTGTAAAATATATACAAGACAATCCTGCAAAGTGGGAGAAGAAGTAGGATATGAGTAAGACTATCTATATGAGCTGAGAGGACAGCAAGGTCAGTAAGGTCACAAAATTTTGTGACCTTACTGACCTTACTGTCCTTACTGTCCTTACTGTCCTTACTGTCCTTACTATCCTTACTATCCTTACTATCCTTACTATCCTTACTGATGTCCGCCTGAGGTCTCCGCAGTGCGGCCGCTCCGCGGCCGGTGCAAAGCACGGAGCGAATAGCGAACCACGCAGGAGACCGACCCCGATGCTGTTTCTTGGACGAGAGAATGCGGCAGGCCCATGAACACAAACATGTATAATTAATCTAAAAATTCGGGATCTTTTACATATTCAGAGTACTGCCGTCGGTATTCTTGAGCATGGTCTTCATATTTTGACCCATATTTTTCTGTGGCTTTTCTTAAAAAATAATATATAATAAGAGCTTGATGATTTAAAGTATTAAGATTACTTGAGAGTGAATAGTGATCAACTCGACCGGCATTATGCATCTCAACCTCTGCATTGGCAAGTAATCTTATAATCTCGAAATCTAATTTATCTTGGAAAATAAGAATTTCCTTTATGTTGTTTTTAGTATCCTCTATGTTTTGTATGAAATATTCAAGCCATGTTTTTGGTAACTTATTAAGATATTGTGGACATGGATCATCTCCTAGAAGCAAGCCATTTGAAAGAGAAAGAATTTCTTGTCTATTGATTTTATCTTCAAATTTTCTGCCATTAATTTCATATATCTTATTAAAGTACCATCTCCATTTTTCCTTTGAGCCTAAAATTCTGTTCCAAAAATAAGCATATAATTTTGACATCGGCTCATTCTCCAATGGATTCAAAAATTCTTTTTGCGTATTAAGTATCTCAGATAAAGTCGAGGTCAAATTTTGTTCAGATTCTTTTATCTTTCCAGCAATTAGTTTATATGGAACCACTCTCCGACATTTAATGTCAAAAGGTAAATCAGCAGTAGAATATTTACCCTCATTAAAAATCAAGATAACATTTTCCCAGCCTAGCTTTGCTGCAGCATATCCGGTTTCTATCATCACATTTGGATTTGGAAATAGTTTCCCTCCAATCAATGTCTCAGAAGATATATCCGGTATAAACAAACTCGCATTGTCAATCTTTCTAAAAATAGCCTCTGCTATATCAACGGAACCACGCTCACCTTCAGTAGCCATATCAAGTTCATAACTTATAGGATACCTTCCGTATTTAGCAACATGAGGAACAACATTACTTTTCTTAATGGCTTCCTTTAAGCAATCCCCAATAAAATACTTGTGAGTTTTCTTGTCTAGATCGCTTTGCCAGGAGTAGAATATATTTGCTTGCAATTTATTAAAATTAGTTACACACTATTTATAAATGCTGCACTTAATCAATAATAATTTTTCTAACTCTCATTTGATTTGAGGCAGTTATGAACCTCATAAAATAAACTTGTTTCATGAAGTCTTTTTTGTCCAATACTAATATATTTTCACTTAGATTGATATTTGAAACCATTCTGCCATCGATAGAATACATTTGAATAGTTTTGTACTCTACAATATTATCTATATAAATAAAATCCTGATCACTTGTAATTTTAATATCATTTTCAGTTCCTGAATTCGCATGGTGATCATCAATAATTGTTGGATTCTGTAAATTAAAACTAAATTCATTGGAACACATATTTCCATCAGTGATCGTAAGTTTATACATTCCAAATGGCGTATTAAATAAATCCTTACTTGTGTTTCCATTGCTCCATTTGTATTTATAAGGTGACAATCCTCCTCTTATGCTATCAATAATAATATTTCCGTTATTGAGTTGAGAGTTGACATTTAATGAAGCATAGCAAGTTATACTATCTAATACTTTTAGATTAATGCATATGACACTATCACAGGATGAGTTTAATTTGATAACTTCTTTTCCATTTGTAATATTTTTATCATAGGTTTTGCCATTAATTGTTAAAACCTCTCCCCAACATAGAGTATCAGATACAAGTTGCCTTTTTATACATGTGGAATGGAGCTTGACTAACCAGTATTCAAAACCTGTTGAATTTTTTGGAACGGTTTTATTTCCGGATATACCGGAATAACTAGAAAATAATCCTAAATATCCGCCATCTCTAGTAGAAATAAAATCAAGACCATAATCTTCACTAGCCCCTCCAAAGGTGTATTGCCATAAAATTTGTCCATTATCAGAGAGATTAACCAGCCATGCATCAGTTTTTCCATATATAGGTGAAGACTTGGTTCCAGAAATCTCCGAATCACTTGAACCTGTTATCAATAAATTACTATTTAAGAAATGAATGTTACCGCTCATAAAATCAGACATTTTACCACCAACTGATTTGTCCCATTTGTATTTTAAATTATTATCTAAATGCAAAATCCAATAGTCTCCAAACCCATATCCAATATCCTTTTTAAACTCATGTGTACCATATTCAGCGTCCATTACAAATGCAAGAGTTTGATTGTCTTTCGAATAACATTGTATATAATTTGTACTTTGTCTTCGAATTTGAATTTGATCTAAAATTTTCAGGGTAGTGTCAAGCTTAACAATCCAAACTCCTGATTCAGAATTTCCTGATTTAGGCCCAACTGTTTTATCATCAGATATTGGAGACCATGATAGACCATATAGATATATACTATTTTGATGATAAATAAGTCCATGTAGATCATCATAAAAATCGCCACCAATTGTTTTTTGCCTAATAATATTTCCTTTTTCATCAATAATTAACACCCAATAATCCCTATCTCCTCGAGAATCTTCTGTTTTATTACCTGAAATATAGGAATCTGACATGCCTCCGATAATAATTCTGTTATTGCTTAATCTTGATGCGAAAATTTTACCTCTATAAAAAGGCATCCACTCTGAACCAGCACCACCGTATGATTTATCCCATAGGATTTTACCCTTAAAATCGATTTTTACAACCCATATATCAGCATCTCCATAGTTTATAGCTGTCTTTTCTAAACTTACAGGAGAGTAGGAAAATCCTATTAATAAAAAACCATCTTGAGTTTGAAAAACGGAATATAACTCCTCAGATTTAATTCCTCCATATGCTTTTTGCCACAATGGGCAGCCGTCTTTATCAAAAACAACAAGATGAAAATCTTTAGAACCTGATGCGGGTCTGTTTAATGGTAACTCATTACTGGGTGTTTCTCCAAATAAAAAAATATTACCTGTACTATCTTCAAAAAGAAACCCATTTCCTATTTGATTAACAGTTCCAAAACTAGATTGCCAGCTAATGGGTGGCTGAGCAAAACTAAATAAATAAGAAAAAATACATAAATTGATGCTCAATATATATTTCATAACATTAAATTTATCCACAAATATACTTAGTTTTCTATTTGAAAAATAATTTTTCATAATCAGGAAATCCTCCGCCTGAGATCTCCGCAGTGCGGCCGCTCCGCGGCCGGTGCAAAGCACGGAGCGAAAAGCGAACCACGGAGGAGACCGACCCCGAACGAAGTGAGCGGGACAGGCCCAAAAAAAACGAAAAGTGAAAAGTCTTTAGTCTTTCTAACTCTGCACTTTTGAACTTTCTAACTCTCTACTTTTAAACAATTTTTTCCATTTTCTCATAGTTTTCATATCTTAGCCTGATGAAGACTGCTTATCTAATTCCTGATCTTTCTACCAAGCTCAAAGAGGCCAGCATAAACGGCAAATCTTATGCAATCCAACCCGGAGAAACTATTCTGGCATTCGTCAAGCGCCATATCGATGCTCATACCATTCCTACCCTCTGTGATGCTCCCAATCTTGAGGCCTTTGGAGCTTGTAGAGTGTGCAGTGTGGAAGTATCCAGACCCGGAGTTCCGGGATCTCGCACGGTGGCTTCGTGCCATACTCCCGTAGAAGAAGGAATGATCATTCAGACGGAATCCCCCTCCATCCAATCCTTGCGCAAGAATATCATGGAACTTGTGCTCACGGACCATCCTTTGGACTGCCTCACCTGCGAAGTGAACGGAAACTGCGAGCTCCAAGATGTGGCCGCAAGAGTCGGTATCCGCAAGGTGCGTTATCCAGAGGGAAAAAATCATCTGGACAGACAGAAAGACAACAGCCATCCTTACATGACTTCCGACCTCTCCAAATGCATCATGTGCTATCGCTGTGTGCGCGCATGCGATGAGGTTCAAGGTCAACTGGTGCTTAGTGTGATGGGCAGAGGATTCGACAGTCAGATCATCAAAGGCAGTAATCAGAACTTCATGGATTCTGACTGTGTAAGTTGTGGTGCATGCGCTCAAGCCTGCCCCACCTCCGCTATATCGGACGTGTTTCAAAGTAAATCGCTGGTGGGTCAAGAAAAAATCCAAACCGTCTGCACCTATTGTGGTGTGGGTTGCAATCTGGAAGTCAGTGTAAAAAGTGGAGAAATTCTAAGCATCCAAGCTCCCTATAGTGCAGCTGTCAATCAAGGACACACCTGCCTCAAGGGGCGATATGCTTTCCGATTCTATAATCATCCTGAGCGTTTGCGCTATCCTATGATCCGCAATAAAGATGGAGTGTTGGAACGCAAATCCTGGGAAGAAACTTACGATTATATTGCCTCTCGCCTCACCGACATCAAAGCTAAACATGGACCCAATGCAATAGCCGGCATCTCCTCCGCAAGATGTACCAATGAAGAAAATTATCTCATGCAAAAATTCATCCGTGCGGTCATAGGGACAAACAATATTGACGGCTGTGCGCGTGTGTGTCACTCCCCTACAGCTCTCGGGATGCAGAGGACTTTCGGAACCGGAGCGGCAACCAACAGTATTGAAGACATTAAATTTACAGAGGCCATAATGGTCATCGGGGCCAACCCTACAGAAGGACATCCGGTGACGGGAGCCAAGCTTAGGCAGTTTGCCATGAAAGGCAAAACAACCATTGTCATTGATCCGCGTCGTACTGAGATCGCAAAATATGCCACCCACCATCTGCAGCTCAGGCCGGGAACCAATGTCGCAGTTCTCAATATGATGATCTATTACATTGTCTCCGAGCATCTGTACAATAAAGAATTTATTCTATCCAGAACAGAGGGATTCGATGATTTTGTAGCCAATATTCTGTCGCTTAATATCGATGAGCTGGAGTCTGTGAGTGGAGTTCCTCGCGAGCAAGCGCGCTCCGCGGCTATAGCTTATGCTACCGCAAAGTCCGCGATGAGTTTTCATGGATTGGGAGTTACAGAACACTATCAAGGAACTTACACCGTAATGCTCATTGCAGACCTCGCCATGCTTACAGGAAATATTGGCAAACGGGGATGTGGAGTGAATCCTCTCCGTGGCCAAAACAATGTACAAGGCATGGCCGACATGGGCGTACAACCTTATCAGGGTGCCGGTTATCTCGATCATACCAATCCCGAAATTCAGCAACAGTATTCTCGATTTTATGGAGTAGAAGTCCCTTCGGAAGCCGGAATGAAAATTCCGGATATGTATCAGGCTGCAATCAATGGGCAGCTCAAAGCGATGTATGTCATCGGAGAAGATATGGTCCAATCCGACCCCAATACCAATCATGTAAAACAAGCTCTAAGCTCGTTGGATCTGCTCATCGTACAAGAGATTTTTGAGACAGAAACCAGCAAGATGGCGCATGTCGTTCTTCCCGGTGCCTCCTTCTTAGAAAAAGAAGGAACTTTTACTAATGGAGAACGCCGAATCCAAAAAGTTCAAAAAATCGTTGAGCCTATCGGCGAAGCCAAGGCAGATGGACAGATAGTAGTGGACATCATGAATCGCATGGGATACAAACAGGCCGATTATACAGCAAAATCGGTACTTGAAGAAGTAAGCAAAATAGTGCCATTCTTCGCCGGCGTGACCTGGGAAAATCTCGGCACCACGGGCAAACAATGGCCTGTTGCGGCAGATGGTACAGACACACAGATCCTCCATCAGTCAGAATTCAAACGAGGCAAAGGTCAGTTCGTTTTCCGCGAATATGTAGAGACCCCGGAGATATTAGAATATGCAGAAGAATTCCCGTTTATTCTCACCACAAATCGCGTTTTGGAGCATTACAATGCGGGCACGATGACACGTCGCACAGGCAATGCCGAGATTATTACGGAAGACCTGCTTCTTATCCATCCTAAAGATGCCGCCAAACATCACATTTCAGAACATGATAAGGTAGAAATAGAGTCTGCACGTGGCAAAATTTCTGTACACGCACACCTCACCGACGAAGTCAAACAAGGCGTACTTAGTACGACTTTCCATTTCCCTGAGCTGTATGTAAACATCGTCACCTCTTCCATACATGATTCTATTGCCAAATGTCCGGAGTATAAAGTGGTCTGTGTGAGGATTAGGAAAGTGTAAAGTTGAGAGCAGGAAAGTTGAAAGCAGTTAGTTGTGAGATTTGCTTCTGATTCTTAGTCGCATTTTTACTTTAAACTTTTTACTTGCGGACTTTTCAACTTTCAAACTTTTTTTCATGCCGCCACCCTGCCTTGCAGGGTCGGAGTATTCCAGGGTTCGTTTCACTCCGTCTCATCCTGCTTTGCATGATGAGACCCTCGTCTTGCAGACGAGGCCTTCCATGTTCCTGGCGGGTGTGGAGAGGAATTTAAAAATTAATGTTAAATTTGCGATGAAATTAATTAATCACACATTAATTATATTTTTAATAAATATGAATAAATAGAATTCTCGAATATTATATGAAAATAGAAAGTATAACTATAGAAAATTTTAAAGTATTTAAGAAAACTACAATCAAAGGAATTCCCAAAATGGCAGTATTTTTAGGACCTAATGGATCTGGGAAATCTTCATTTTTTGATGTTTTTGGATTTCTAAGTGATTGTCTTCAAAACAATGTCACTATTGCTGTAAATAGAAGAGGTGGCTTTTTAGAATTATTATCTAGAGATACTGCACTGACCCCCTATAAAC
>DEQQ01000097.1 GCA_002360455.1 Saprospiraceae bacterium UBA3362 | reverse complement strand
GGATGAAAATTATTTATTTCCAAATCCTGATTCAATGAGGGACAATCAAACTCACTCATGGTAGCATAGTCAGCAATGCCTCCATTTTTTTCAATCACCTTTGCGGCAAGTTTCGCAAGTTGGGTGTTTAAAGAATCCTTTCTTAGCGAAGCTGAGAAAACAAGAATCTTTAGCGGTTCGTTTTGTTGTGTAATTATTTCTGTCATTTTCTTATCTTATCTCTTTTAATAAATTTTCTAAATCAAGGGCTTTTGTAAACATATCTAATGAACCGTCCGCTTGGGATGGCCAAAGTTCTTTCGGCCTATCCCAATATAATTCTACTCCATTGCCATCGGGGTCGTCAAGATATAATGCTTCTGAAACTCCGTGGTCGCTTGCACCTGTTAATGGATAATAAACCCTGCGTAATCTGTCATAAATTATTGCAAGCTCTTTTCTTGTCGGATAAAGAATTGCCGTGTGGTATAAACCCACTCCGTCTTTAGATGCAGGTGGCGCATCTTTGCTATGCCATGTGTTTAAACCGATATGATGATGATATCCTCCGGCAGAAATAAATGCCGCCTGGCTTCCATACATCATTGTCAATTCAAAACCCAAAAGGTCACGATAAAATTCAAGAGACCGCTCAAGGTCGGCTACTTTGAGATGGACATGTCCTATTCTTGTTTGTGCTGGTATCCTATAATCTTTGCTCATAACTCGGTTTATTAAACTCTCTTGGTTTAGAATTGGTTGATTATCCCAAAACAAATATTCTTCAATCAATTTACATTCATAGGAACTTCCATAAACAATATTTCAGCATCTTGTGAATTTGCTTTGAAAGAAATTTTATCCGTTTCCCAAATTCCTAAACCATCTCTTTCGTTCAATGCAGTTCCGTCAATAGTTACATCACTTTTTATAATGAAAGCATATACGCCATTTCCTGATTTCTTAAAAGTATATTCGGTGGAAAAATCTTTATCAAATTTTCCGAGATGAAACCATACCTCTTGATAAATCCACACACCTGCATCATCAGCATTAGGTGAAAGTATTTGTTGGAATCTGTTGTGACGGTCACTCTTGTTCAATGTTATTTGGTCGTAGCGGGGCTGCACATTTATTTTGTTTGGGAACACCCATATCTGTAAAAATTTTACAGGCTTGTCTTTGTTCTTATTGTATTCACTGTGGGTTATTCCTGTTCCTGCACTCATTACCTGCACATCGCCATTTTTTATTACTATAACATTTCCCATGCTGTCTTTGTGTTCCAAATCACCTTCCAACGGAATGGAAATAATTTCCATGTTATCATGAGGATGAGTGCCAAAGCCCATTCCTTCTTTTACATAATCATCATTCAAGACACGCAATACACCAAAGTGCATCCGCTCAGGATTTCGGTATTCTGCAAAACTGAATGTGTGTTTGCTATGAAGCCATCCGTGATTAGCATCGCCACGGCTTTCTGCTTTGTGAAGAATTGTTTTTGACATGATTTTTGAATTTTAAGTTTTACAAATAAGTTACATAATAGTTGTGCCGCCATCTACTGGAAGATTAATGCCTGTAATGTATCTCGATTCGTCTGATGCAAGGAACAAAGCAGCATTTGCAATGTCCTGCGCTAAACCATATGCTTTCAGAGGAATTACTCCAAACAAATAATCTTTGTATTGCTGATTACTCAAATGCGGCTCACTCATTGGAGTAAGGATATAACCCGGATTGATGGCATTTACCCGAATTCCAAACGCACCAAAATCTACGGCTGCTGCTCGTGTTATTGCAGAAACACCTCCCTTGGTAGCCGTATAAACTCCCGGTCCTGCCATTCCTGTTAATGCTGCGATAGAAGAAATGTTTACGATGCTACCGCCTTTGCTTTTCATGTGAGGCAAAACTGCTTGCATACCGAGCATCACACTGTTCATGTTTATGTGATAGGCTTTTGCCCAAATGTCTTCGTTCTGCTCCTCGAATTGGTGCGAAATGGAAATGCCCGCATTGTTAATGAGTATATCTATTTTTTCGAAAGCAGATAATGTCTCAGGGATTACATTTTCAAACCATTCTTTTCTATAGGAAACATCGTGCTTAATACCAATGATTTCTCCGCCTTTCGCTTTTATAGTAGCAACAAGCACATTCAATTTTTCAGTTTGTATGTCGGTTGCCACAATTTTAGCTCCTTGTTCAGCAAATGTGTATGCCATTGCCTCGCCCATGCCGGAAGCTGCTCCGGTAATGATGGCTATTTTATTTTCTAGTCTCATGATATTTTGATTTTGTTTTGATTAAGTCAAAGGTAAAATTTATAGTTGTCAATTCGCTCGTCATAGTCAGGTTAGCTTTACAACATTGTCCGATGTCAGGCACAAAAGTTTGAGGTCGCACTGTCGCCCAAGAGTTTCGCATAACGTTGTGGCGGCTTGACGCAGGCAGGGTATTTTAGCACTACCGTTGATGCGAGAACCGAATCCAAATTTAGCACAAAAGTTCAAACGGTGCAATGCACCCCTGCTTGCGTTCAAACCGCTTGTGTGTGCTTTGCATGAGCA
>DEQQ01000071.1 GCA_002360455.1 Saprospiraceae bacterium UBA3362 | reverse complement strand
CTGTCATATATCCCTTACCAGCTTTACTGTAGTTGCCGTCGTAAATTGGAACACTGATATGACCATAGTTTTTGATGAGAAAGTCAAAAGTCCATTTATCTTTAGCCGGCCAATCCTTTATTAAATCTGTGAAAACCACAGGCTTGGACTTTTTTAAATATTCGTTCTCGAATTCTGTTTTCGTTAGGCCAGACTTTTTTTCTATAGCTTCTAGTTTCATGACCGAGCTTACTCTATACTATTGAATATGGGTTTGATTATCAGATACATAACGCCTAGCCATTCCAATTGGTTCTGTTAAATTGAATTCCTTAACCGAGAATTTAATAATAATTTTGTAATATTATGATTATCAGTACCCTATGGATATAAATTTTATACTTTTCAAGAATTTATGTAATTTTGACCTGTGAATCAGAATAGATACGATCAGCTGGGAGTTTCGGCTTCGAAGACGGAAGTTCATCAAGCTATAAAGGGACTAGATAAAGGCTTGTACCCTGAAGCATTTTGCAAGGTTTTAGCTCATATATCTGGGGCCAAATCGGAGCTTTGTTCGGTTATCCATGCTGATACTGCCGGAACGAAGACTGTGCTGGCCTATATGTTGTGGAAAGAAACCGGAGATCTTTCTGTTTGGGAAGATTTGGCTCAAGATGCGATGGTTATGAATTTGGATGATTTGGCATGCATTGGGCTGGTAGATCAAATTTTGGTGTCTTCCACAATTGGTCGCAACAAGCATTTGATTCCTTCGGAAGTCTTGAAGAGCATTATTCATGGAAATCAAAAATTAATTGATACTCTAAGTCAATTTGGAATCAATGTTCATTACGGTGGAGGAGAGACAGCAGATGTTGGAGATGTGGTACGAACCATTGATGTTGGGATCACTGCCTATGGCGAAATAGAAAAACAAAAATTGATTATTCCGCGGATTCAACCGGGCGATGTTATTGTTGGATTGGCTTCATTTGGTCAAGCGAGTTATGAGCAAAAGTACAATAGCGGTATTGGATCCAATGGACTTACAGCGGCAAGACATGATCTTTTGGCCAAAGAATATTCTAACCGTTTTCCTGAATCTGTTAGTCCTGAGACTTCCAAGGATGCTATATATAATGGTAGATTTCATTTTTCTGATATTGTAGGAAATTACAATATTGGTCAATGGTTATTAAGTCCTACCAGAACCTATTTACCTGTACTTAAAAAAATTCTTGATGAGGTGGATAGACAAAAAATTTCTGCCCTTATCCACTGCACCGGAGGAGGTCAAACTAAAGTAAAAAAATTTGCACACGGAGTAAAAATAATTAAAGATAATTTATTTGAAAGTCCTGTGTTTGAACTTTTGGCCTCTGAAACCAATTATGAGAAGAAAGAACTCTATGAGATTTTTAATATGGGGCATCGAATGGAGCTTTATTGCAAACCTGAGTTAGCCAATGATATAGTTTCTTTTGCAAATGAATTTTCTATTGATGCAAGAATTATTGGTTATGTCGAAGCTAATGCTCATGAGCACTGTAGTATTTCTATCAAATCAAAATACGGCTCGTTTCTTTATGACTAAATCAGATCTATCTTGAATCTTGATTTTGGTTCTATTCAAAACCGATGCTTAGCAGAATTTGATGTTGAGCAATTGGCCTTGGAATTGTATGAAATTCACAAAAAGAAAAATCCTATCTACAGGCAATATTTGGATAAAATAGGGTATCTCAATAAAACTGTACATGATTTTTTGCAAATTCCATTTCTGCCCATTCGATTTTTTAAGTCGCACCAAATTTACATTAATCCCAAGAAGGAAGAGAAAATTTTTGGATCTTCGGGAACATCTAAAACAGGCTTAAGAAGCAAGCATTTTATTTCGGATATTGAATTTTATCATCAAGTTTCATTCCGTGGGTTAAACTTATTTTTTCCTGATCTTTGCAGTTATCACATCATTGCCTACCTGCCCAGTTATGTTGAGCGTCCGGATTCTTCATTGATTTCTATGGTGAATCATTTGGGAACCCAAGTACAATCCATTCGATTTGTTCAAAACAGCGAAGAAATGCTTCTCATTTTAGACACTTTTCATTCATCAGAAAAAGTGATGTTGTGGGGAGTAAGCTTTGCTTTATGGGATCTTTGTGAAAAGATGGAAAACTCACAATTTGAAGGAATAATTGTAGAGACAGGAGGAATGAAATCTTATGGTGAGGAAATTGTGAAACAACAATTGATGCAAAGGATCAAGACTGCATTTCCTAAGGCTAGCCTGTTTTCGGAATACGGAATGACAGAATTGAAATCACAAGCTTATGCATCTATAGACTTGATTTATCAAAGTATCCCAACATTGAAAGTAACAAGCAGATCCGTCGATGATCCTTTTGAAAAAGTGGCTTTAGGAAAAAGGGGAGTTTTGCAATTTATTGATTTTGCTAATGTCGATACCTGTCCGTTTATAGAAACAGAAGATCTAGGAATAGTAAGGAGTATCAGTGAATTTGAAATTTTAGGACGACTTCAAACTGCGGATTTGCGGGGGTGTCACTTGCTCATGATGGATTAATCAATAGAAACCTTCTGCTATCCATTCGGCCAACAATTGTCTATTGCGTGGAATTAAAATTCTCTGTCTGTCTTTTTCATTTCGGATATTCGCCAATTCAATGAATATCGGTTCAGGATCTGATGCTCGCAGTACGTACAATGGTCTGGTAGAAACGCTTCCTGAATAGTCTTTGCCTTGGTTGGTATATTTTTCTGTAAAGACTTCTTGAATTCTTGTAGCTTGTTTTTTACTGGCTTCGCTATCGTCATAGTAGTAGAAAAAAACATCTTGACGTTCGTCCTCCGGTCTGGAATCAATGTGAATGGAAACCATCCATTGTTTTTTGAACCCTTGGCGCTTATAGTTTCTGTACAAGTGATTGACTTGAGTCATTCCTTGTTTTAGTCGTTTCTTTTGAGAGATGGGAATATTATATCCATTGCTGCAAATTTCGTCTTCATCACAGTCCAAGTATTTTTCATCTCGTATTCCATCGTTTTTATCTTGAACCACAACATGAACTATAGCTCCATCTTCTATTAGTTTTTTGGCAAGCCGCAAGCATACATCGTAGGCATATTCATCTTCACAGAGATCATATTTTCCTAAATAATTTTTTACGATAGCTCCGGGATCCGGACCACCATGACCCGGAACAATGTAAAATACTTGGCCTTCCAATTTGTTATCGCTGATCTTCACAAGATCATTGCCCGGACCAAACAACGGAACTCTCATTGTGCTTGAAGATACTCGCGAGAACTTTCCTGTTAGGTCCCTCTTATTCCGTTTGGCTTTTTCTTCATTTGAGATTTCCTCCTCAATAAAAACTTCTGTCGAGCCTGATTTTTCTATATTGCTTTCCTCTTTTATGTCGGATTTTTCCTTCTTGTTTTCAACTTCTTCAGTTTTCAATTTTGCCACAGCAACCAGCTCAAGTTCTTGCACTCCGGATTTTTTGCTTAAGGCATTTGTTGATATTGCATTTGATTTTAGGGGAACCCATAACTGTTTATCCTTTGTATAGTCTTTTGCTTTGAGTTTATTGGCAACGGATTTTTTATTGAACAGTTCTATGGCTTTTGCAGCATCGTAATCTTTTATGCCCAAAGATGACCTGATGTTTATCCCGTTGAACTTTTTAATTTCTATAGGTAAATTGTATTCTAGACCAATTTTTAGTTCGGCATTGAATTCAAGGTTGTTAATGGCAAAGAAATTTGCCATGGTTTGTGCGTCTGTTGCCAATCCGTATTTTCTAAGAATGGCCATTGCTCCGTCTCCGCTTTTTGCTTTGTGTTTGACCATTTTAAACTTTGGTCCGGGACCCTTTGCTTCTGCAATAAGGCCGAGCATTAGAAAAAGTATGGAAAAGATTGTACGCACGACACTGCTGTTTGTGCTGCAAATATATTATTAAAATTTATATTTTATATAGTATTTATATTCAGATGATTATAAATTACATAAAGATGTTATGTTTTGGATAGATAGAGAAATAAATTAATGTATAATAAATTAATATACAATAATATATGAATATAATAATCCTATATAAGAAGAAAAAAAATTCGTTTTACAATAAAAGAGCTTCAATTGCAACTATTTTACTCGCTTTAGAATCCATCCTTTTTGATGAATCTCTTTTTAGCATCAAGTATTCAACTATAGCCTAGATCAAATCAACTTTATAAAGTTTTTAAGTTATTGAAGATCAACGCATTTTTTGATCAATTCAGGATTTAACGAAGCCACAATGGAAAATTAATAAGATTTTAACAAGATGCAGCTTACAAATGCAATAAATTGCAGTCATATAATAAAATAGATTTACAATGACTCGCAAATTCTTTCAATTCTTTGTATTCAGCTTAAGTCTTGTTTTAAGCAATGCTTTGTTAGCTCAATTCGATGATGTGTATTATGATCCGAGTGGTTATGAGACAACCAAGTCCAAGAGCTCAGATTATGATAATTCTTCGGCTACTCCGGATCATAGTTCATCTGTTTCATCAGGGTCAATTCCTGATGCCGAATACGATGATCAGTATTTGGATTATGATGATGAGTATTCTTACACATCAAGAATAAGAAGATTTCACAGATCGTATTCAGGGTTTGACTTTTACGATCCGTGTTATGTCAATGTATATTATTACGACCCTTATAGATTTGATCCTTATTATTATGATCGTGACATTTACTACAGTTATGCAGGATCTTACAACGATTATAGAAGATGGAGAAGATGGAACAATTGGTCTTACTGGAATAGTTGGTCCTATTGGAATTATTGGGATTGGAGTTTTGGATATTCTCCATTCTGCGGTGGATTTAGATATTCTTATTGGCCTAGTTACAATCCTTGGATTTACAACAGACCCTATTACGGGTATTCCGGATGTTACTCTTCGTGGAATAATGACTGGGATTACTATGGTTACAGAAGATATTCCAACGACCATCACTACGGAAGAGAGGATAGGAACAATCATCCGGATGGATACTATTACGGAAGTAGAAGAGGAGGGCAGTTCAATGGTTCTAAACGAGGACCAATAAGAGTTGTCGATACCGATTATAAGCCAAAAAGAGTTATTCCTACAACAGACTCTTATCAACCCGGTAATGATTCTGATGTAAGACCTACAGGAAGGAGAGTGGTCAAAGTGGATCCTGAATTGCCGGGAGGAAATGGAGGCAGGTCTGATAGAAATGTTAATCCAAGAATTGATGATGCTAAGCCTTCAGATCATGTGAACCCCAATGAAGGAACGGAAACTCCGGTTCGCAAACGAATCGATCCAAAACAGAGCTCCAATTCTGCCCCCAAAGTTTTTGACAGTGAAAACGTGAATCCGGAAACACCAGTAAGAAGAAAGATTGAACAAAAGGAATCATCCTCATCCACTCCCAAAGTAAATCAAGCGAATGGCAACAAGCCGGAAGTTCAGTCAGAGGCTCCTTCAAGAGGAAGGTGGAGAATAAGATCTACTGATACTGAAATTGGAAAAAATGATGGGCAATCCGATTCTCAAAGAAAATTGAACGAGAGAGTGAGGGAGCAACAAAACAATGTCAATCCAAGCAATGATGAAAGGTCTAGACCAGAGAGATCGAGAGTGAAGATAGAAAGACCAAATTCAGGATTTGAACAGAATAACAGTCAAAGAAATCAAGAAGAGTCGCGAGGAAGATTCAATCCAAGAAGAGAGTCAAGCCAAGAAAATAGAACTTTTTCTCCTCCGTCCAATAATTCATCTTCTCCAAGATCTAATTTCGGTTCAGGTCACAACAACAACCAAGGAAGTTCAGGTTCTAGGAGATCTCCAAGATAAGAGTGCATATAGATTAGATTTATAAAGTAGGGATTTAGAAGGGTGGTACAAATTTGCTACCCTTCTTTTTATTGAGCATTTGATTTTCCATTTTCCATTTCAATTTTTAATTTTCTGTATAATGAATAAAAAATTTACACTTTTTCTATTATTTGCATTTGTAAAAGTATTGCATGCTCAAACGGTTTCTGATGCATTGAGATACAGTGATACAAGAGTATTGGGATCCGCGGCAGGATCCGGATTGTCAGGAGCTGTTGGCGCATTGGGAGGAGATATAACTGCAATCGGGATCAATCCTGCAGGAATCGGTGTTTATAAAAATTCCTATATCACCACGGGTCTGTCCTTCAGTAAAAATTTCGTTCGGATGAAATTGGATAATGAACAGAATAACAATTCCTCCAATTTGTCTGATTACGGTTCTTTAAAGTTTGATCAAATTTTTTTAGTAATAAACACCAATCCAATTGCAAGCAAATGGAGACAGGTCAATCTGACTTTTGGACTTCAGAGAATTGCAAGCTATTCTAGAGACAGCTATTTTTATGGAAAATCACAAGGATCTATTGTAGATCGTTTTTTAGAAAACGCATTAGATCCCAATGGAGTGGATTTTAAAGGAATAAATCCTGATCTGTTGGATGATTTCGAATCAGGATTGGCCTATAATACAGGGGCAATTTATGATCCGACACCCAATAACGGTAAGATAGAATATGTCCATGATTTATTAAGTTATAGACAGTATTCGATTGTAAAAAATCAAAATATTTCTGAACTGGGAGGAATGTATGAAGCGCATTTTGGTTTGGGATCAAATCTCAAGGATTGGTTATATTTAGGAGGTGCTTTAGGGGTTCCCTACGGGAAATACATA
This sequence comes from Saprospiraceae bacterium UBA3362, assembly GCA_002360455.1. Taxonomy (GTDB): domain Bacteria; phylum Bacteroidota; class Bacteroidia; order Chitinophagales; family Saprospiraceae; genus Vicinibacter. The sequence goes on along the minus strand of DEQQ01000071.1, from coordinate 19,049 downwards.
AGCAATAAACTCTATAAAGAAAACAATCCTACAGCCAATGAATACAAACCCTTCGTTGGTTTGGAGTTTGAAGAAAAGTTGACCTCGAAACTTAATGGAATAAATGCTTCGATAGGTGTAATAGCCAAAATCAAAAAAAGCTTAAGGTTAGGTTTGGCGTTTAAATCTCCAACAATATTTAACGTTGAAGAGGCCTTTAAGACCAGCCTAACTTACAAATTTATTGATAGTAGTGGAATCCAAATTTATTCTGCTCAAAGTCCTGATGGAGAGTTTAATTACAGCCTTCAAACGCCATACACTGTGACAGGCTCTGCTGCTCTTGTGGTTCCTTTTGGAATTATTTCTTTTGATGCGGATTTGATAGATTATAAAACAATGAGATATAATTTTAATTCAGAAAATACGAGTAGTGCAGATTTAAAATATCAAACTCAACTGAATAATACTATAGATCTACAATACAAAAGGGTGGTCAATCTTAGAGCAGGAACGGAAATTAAATTCTCAGATCATTTCAAATGCAGAGGAGGTTTCCATTGGATTCAATCTCCTTATTCTGATTCAAAAAGTCGGTTTTTAAATTACAGTTTAGGAATGGGTTTAAGAGGAAAAATAGTGTTTTTGGATTTGGCAACAGTATATCAGCATCAAGAGTCCAGTTATGCTCCTTATATCACAGGCTCCTCAGATTTTGATGATAACGGAACCATTGATGCAGTGACACCGAGAGTCCAATCTACACTTTCACGATGGTTTTTTCAGGCAAGCTTAGGGTTTAAGTTTTAGCTCCGGAAATTCGCTTTCCATTTTCACATTAGATAAGTTGAATTAATTTACACTGTATCATAAAATTTCATTATCTATGCAGAAAATGTATTGATGATTTGTGTTATTTCTCCTGCGAAAGACCTGAATTATAAAGATAATCCTCCATTTTTTAGCTCAGATATACCAAGGCTTTGGGATAAGTCTTGGCAGCTTATAGAATTATTAAAAAAGAAAAAATCAAAAGACCTGATTGAGCTAATGGATATTAGCCAGAAGTTAGCTGACGAAAATGTCCTTCGGTATCAAAATTTCTCCTATGAATTTAATGAGGGCAATTCAAAGCCTGCTTTTTTTGCATTTGATGGGGATGTTTACCGTGGACTGGATGCCAAAAATTTGACCAAAGCCCAAATCACACACGGACAGAAGCATGTCAGAATTTTATCCGGGCTGTATGGATTGTTGCGCCCATTGGATCTTATGCAAGCCTATCGTCTTGAGATGGGCAGCTCATTGAAGGTTCAAAGAAAAAAGAACTTAGTTGATTTTTGGGGAGACGATATCAGTCTATTGCTTAAAGAAGATATAATTCAAACTAAATCCAAGGCACTCGTAAATTTGGCTTCTCAAGAATATATTGAAGCAGTAAGACCTCAATTGCTTGGCGTCCCTGTAGTTCATATTCATTTTAGAGAAAACTATCAGGGTAAAATAAAATTTTTATCCTATAATGCTAAAAGGGCGAGAGGATTAATGACACGGTATATTTGTATTGAGAAAATTAAAGAGTGGGAGAAGCTCAAAGATTTTAATTTTGAGAATTATAGATGGAGTGAGGAACTCTCTAAAGACAATGAATTATTTTTTGTAAAACAATCTTAGATATGATTAGATTGATAGTCTTGGCAGCGCTTTCTGCAGCTTGGTTGTACTTGATGCATATTAACCTGGAAATTAAAGGAACTCAGTTACCTCAGTTGGCTGGTTTTTTTTCTCCACAAAAAGGATTTTGGCAAAATGCTTATTCAATGGATTCGAAAATGAATATGGAATTAAAGCACCCAAAATATAAAGGTGAAATTTATCTTGATGATCGGATGGTGCCGCATATTTATGCTGAGAAAACAGAAGATGCCTATTTTTTACAAGGTTATATTCATGCTTACTTCAGATTGTGGCAAATGGATTTTTCTACTCGTGCAGCTGAAGGGAGAATTAGTGAATTGATTGGAGAGAAAGCATTGGAGTTTGATAAGAATAAAAGAAGAAAAGGGATTTCAAGATCAGCGCGAAACAGTGTGGAAGTATGGAAAAAATATCCACAGTCCTACGCATTGTGTGAGGCCTATGCAGATGGAATAAATTATTTTATTGAAGGAATGAGTGAAAAGGATCTGCCAATAGAATATAAACTGATGGGATTTAAACCTGAAAAATGGACACCCTATAAATCAGCACTTTTTCATAAGAGTATGGCAGAAGTTTTATGTGGTAGAGAATGGGATGTAGAGATGACCAATGCAAAGGCTTTTTTTGGAGAGGAATTTAACAGATTGTTTCCTGAATTTTCAAAAGATCAGAGTCCTGTGATTCCTAAGGAAACTAAATGGAGTTTTAGCTTGGATAGTATGAAAGGAATCAATGGCGATGCAATGGATATAGGCTTTTTGGAACAACATCGCGAGCCGGGAATTTCTGGATTGGGTTCAAATAATTGGGCTGTGAACGGAAGTAAAGCGGCAGCAGGAAATCCATTGCTTTGCAACGATCCACATTTGACACTTACACTTCCCAATATCTGGTTCGAACAACAAATGATTACCCCTGCCTTCAATGTGTATGGAGTTACATTTGCAGGAATTCCGGGTGTAGTAATTGGGTTTAATCAGAATATAGCCTGGGGTGTCACCAATGGGGGATGGGATGTGATGGATTGGTATAAAATAGAATGGAAGGATGAGAAGAAGCAGCAATATAAGTTGGATGGTGAATGGAAGAATACTGAGCTTGTTATAGAGAATATAAAAGTAAAAGGCAAGGAGGATGTGATTGATACAGTGAGGTGGACAGTATGGGGACCAATCGTTTTTACACAGCCATCTCAATCTAAATTTGATCTTGCAATGCATTGGATTGTAAATGAGCCTTCACAGTACTGCGAAATGGACGTTTTTACTGATTTGAACAAAGCAAAAAATTTTTCTGACTACAGAAATGCCATCAAAAAATTTCCGTATCCGGCTCAAAATTTTGCATTCATGAGTAAAGATGGAGAAATAGCTCTGACAGTGCAAGGAAATATGCCTATCAAAAATTTTCAACAAGGTAGATTTGTGTTAGACGGCTCTGATTCAAAAAATGCTTGGCATGGATTTATTCCTTCCGAGTTCAATCCTTATACTCATAATCCGTCAAGGGGATTTATTTCTTCTGCAAATCAGAAATCTACAGATGAATCTTATCCAAATTATTACAACGACGGAGACTTTAGAGACTTCAGAGGAATTATGGTCAATCGCTTGTTAGAAAATGAAAATCAGTGGACGGTTGATAAAATGAAAAAAATGCAGTTCAATAATTACTCATTGAAAGCTGAGCTTGAGCTGCCCTCTTTTTTTGGATGCGTAGATACCACCGTTGGAAGTCCGGCCTATATGTTGGCAAAATGGGACAGAAACTATGATTCCAACTCTGTAGCGCCGGTGTATTTTGATTTGTGGAGTGATTATTTTCATAAGCTGGTTTGGGATGAAATTTATCAGGATACAACAAAGAAATTTGTTGCAGTTCCCAATGACCAAAACACCATAGAATTAATGAAAGCCAACTCAAATCATATTTATTTTGATCTTGTCAATAGTCCGCAAAAAGAGTCGGCCTGCGACATTGTGAAGTTGGCTTGGGATTCCACCTTGCAATATCTGACCAAACATCCTGGTCTACATTCTTGGGGAGAATTCAAAGATGCGGCAATTCCTCATATGGCGAGGATTCCTGCGTTTGGAAAGTATCATCTGAGTTGCTCAGGGAATGCAGATATTATCAATGCAGCAGCCAAAACTTTTGGTCCATCATGGAGGATGGTTGTAGAACACCAAAAAGATGGAGTCAATGCCTACGGAATTTATCCCGGAGGGCAGTCCGGTCACCCCGGATCTCAATATTACGATCAGATGATTGAGGATTGGAGATTGGGGAATCATTACGCATTAGAGTATGATACCGATGTAGCGATGAGACAAAAAAAATATGTTTATTCAATCAAGCTTAATTCAAAATAATTCATTTTATGAGTAAGTCTATATTATTTTCAATATGTATTGTATTATTTAGTTTGATGCCTCAAGATCAAATTAGTCCCGTGTATGTCTTGTTTTTTGGCTCTGTTATAGCTTCTTTTTTCTTAATGAAGAACAGCTTGGCGGCGTTTGCCATTACAATGTCAGTAGGATTTATGAGTTGGTTGTTATTTTGTCTCTATTTGGATGGCGGAGTGCAATCTCGATTGAGTGTAATGATAGGTGAGGTATTTCAGTCTGTGTCTGCCATGCAATTGAAATATCTTACTGCGTTTATAGGAGGAATGACCGCGGCCTTGGGCGCATCGCTTGGAAGTAGTATTCGGGTGTTGATGAGGAAGTAAACGTTTTATTTAGTTCAATTATACTAATTATGAAGACATTGTTAATTTTAGTTTTTCTTAGTTTATCCAATTTATTTTGGTTGCCCAATGGATTTGGACAACAAAATTATTTTAACCCTAATCGAGGTTCTTTGTTTTATCAAAAAGGACATGGAGATGCTAGGATTTTTAGCAATTATTTTAGAGAATTCAGGGGATTGGTTGGAGGAGATGTAGATCAAGTTTTTTGGTCTGTTTATCCTGAGTTCATGTACGGTTTGAATGAGCATTTCAATATAGGAGCGAGACTCAAATTAAGATCGGTAGTAAAGGCATCTCAATTGTCATTTTTGGAACCTTTGAATCAGAAGTCTACACAATTTTTAGATTATAGAAAGACCGCACTGAGTTCACTCCAAATTGTATTGAGACATTCTATAGGAACCAAGTGGACAGCACAGCATGCCGTGGGCATTGCTACAGGAAAAAATCTGAGTCAAAATGGTTTTGTAGATTGGGATGGATTCACTTGGCAAACTCAATTTTTTAATGACCTGCACATTGGTTCGTGGAGATTGTTTTCTGATATTGGTTTTCTTTCTGAAAATATCAACTCTGATTTGTTTTCTAATGAGAAGTCACATTATTTTCAAAACTCATTCCCGATCAATTTTTTGCCCGGAATATTATTTTTACAAAGACACTACATCTATTCTTTGATCAATTATACGCCTCAATGGATTATCAAAAGGAAAATAAGGATAAATGGAGATACCTATATTGATCATGATTTTAGTTCTTATTTTCAGCTTGGGATAGCTTACAAATATTTCTATCGCAGTTGGGAATTTGAAGGATTGCTTACCTTGTTTAAGGTATTGGATGACAATCAATTTGCTCACACTTCTAATTTTGGGATTCGAAAATACTTTTAAAAAGAGGGATAGGATTGGAGCCTTTTTTTTTTGATCAATAGGTTGATCCTGTGAGCTGCCTGGAGGACTCCGAAGGAGGTCCCGAAGGGACGGCTCCGGAACGGAGCACTCCGTAAGGGAGCGACCCAAACGAAGTGCAGGGACACAGCCAAAGTTCTGCACAATTACTGTATCTTTGCAGTCTTATGTTAAGGATCATTTTCCATTTTGGAAGGTATATAAAATGGCTGGGACAGGTGTTCAAAAAGCCTGAAAAGATGTCCATGTATTGGGCAGAAACTCTACGTCAGATGAACAGTATTGGGATAGGTTCTATTGTCATCGTGGGTATCATTGCCATATTTATTGGGGCGGTAACAGCAATACAGTTTTCATATCAGATGGGTGGCTCAATGATTCCGAGATATTACATAGGATATATCGTGAGAGATATGACCATTATTGAGCTTGCACCTACATTTTCGTGCATGGTGTTGGCCGGAAAAGTGGGCTCAAATCTTGCAGCAGAACTGGGAGGAATGCGTCAAAAAGAACATATAGATGCTATGGAGATCATGGGAGTGAACACTGCAGCTTATTTGGTGCAGCCCAAGATTATTGCGGCATTGATAGTGATTCCCATGTTAGTTTGTGTAGGAGCCTTTATCAGCATAATGGGAGGATATTTGGCCAGCGTTCCTACCGGATTGTTTGCACATAGTGAATATGTGCAAGGTCTTAGAAGTTTTTTTATTCCGTATAATGTTTGGATGATGTTTGTCAAAGCTTTTGTTTTTTCATTTATTCTCACTTCTGTATCTTGTTATCAGGGATATTTTGTGAAAGGTGGGAGCATAGAATTGGGCAATGCAAGTACGCAAGCAGTGGTTTATTCTAACATATTGATATTACTCTCCGATTATCTCATAGCAATGATTATGGCGGTATGATAAGAGCAGTAAATATCATAAAAAGTTTTGGGCAACAGGAGGTACTTAAGGATGTCAGTTGCAGTTTTGAGCCGGGAAAGAATAATCTTATCATAGGCAGATCAGGAGCAGGGAAAACGGTTCTGCTCAAAATTTTGATTGGGTTGATCGAGCCCAATGCAGGAAAAGTTTGGTATGACGATCAGGATTTTTTTTCTTTGAGTAAGGATCAGATGAGAAGCCTCAGAATGAAAATAGGGATGTTGTTTCAAGGTTCTGCATTGTTTGATTTTATGAATGTTGAACAGAATATCAGGTTTCCTTTGGACATGTTTACAAACATGACCTTGGGAGAAAAAAATAAGAGGGTGGATTTTTGTCTGGAGCGTGTTTCGCTTACCGGAAATAACAGCAAATTTCCCTCTGAACTTTCGGGCGGTATGCAGAAGAGAGTAGGAATAGCCAGAGCAATTGCCCTAAATCCAAAGTATTTATTTTGTGATGAGCCAAACTCCGGATTGGATCCAAAGACAAGTATCGTCATTGATCAATTGATTTCGGATATTACCAAGGAGAACAATATTATAACCGTTATCAATACTCATGATATGAATTCTGTAATGGAAATAGGAGATAATATTTTTCTGCTTTACGAAGGAAAGCTGGCTTGGAATGGAAGTAAGCATGAGGTTTTACAATCTGACAATGAAATATTGCAAGGATTTATTTTTGCCTCACCGTTTTTACAAAGGCTCAGAGATAAGGCCTTGAACAAATAAATTTTTGATTAAAATTTTCATTTTACTTTTTATTTTATATAGAATTCTTATCTTGTGTCGTTAAATATTCTATATGAATCGTACGGAATTTTTTAACTCTTTGTTGAGTAAGCAAGAGTATGTCCCACCTCAGTCTGATCTTACACCCTACAGTGGTAAATGGGATGAGTCCACTTCCAATCATTTATTAAAAAGACTTTGTTTTGGGGCGAAGGTAGAGGACGTCAAAAGGCTGGCTGCGATGAGTATGAGTCAGGCTGTGGATTCACTTCTAAACTTGGATGCAATTCCCGATCCTCCGGTGAATGTGTACAGCACTCCTACAGTGCCAGATCCGGATGCTCCGTACGGTAAAACCTTTGTGAACGCACCATTGAATGCCGCACTTCCTCCGGAGTATTATCAGGCTAGAATGAATGTGGTGAAAGCCTGGTGGACAGGAAATATGGTGCAGCAAAAGACGACCATCGTGGAAAAAATGACCTTGTTTTGGCACAATCATTTTGCAACTGAAGCTGATACGGTTCAAGCAGCTCAAGTGGTGTACTATTATTATAAATTGATGCGCGACAATTGTTTGGGAAATTTCAAGCAATTGACTTTCAGAATGAGCAAAGATTTGTGCATGTTACGATATCTTAATGGCTATCTCAACTCCAAAAATGCACCTGATGAAAACTATGGTCGAGAATTATTGGAATTGTTTACTGTGGGCAAAGGACCGGACTCAAAGTATACAGAGGATGATGTGAAAGCTGCGGCAAGAGTGCTGACAGGGCATAGAATCAATCCCCTCACGTCGCCGATGAGTTATTTTTTCTTGTTTACTGAACATGATTTAGGGACCAAAACATTTTCTTCTTTTTTCAATAATAAAGTCATTGCAGGGAAGTTGGATGGCGATTCCGAGTTGAATGAATTGATCACAATGTTATTTGATCAAACTGAAACGGCTCGGCATTTGGTGAGAAAGCTGTATCAATTTTTTATTTATTATAAAATAGATGATACCATTGAGAATACGATAATCAGACCCTTGGCTGATCAATTTAAAGCCAATGGATATGAGATAAAACCCATTCTTTCTACATTATTCAAATCTGCACATTTTTACGATTTGTATAACCGCGGATGTGTGATAAAAAATCCATTGGATTATGCAGTAGGGATGGTCAGGGAGTTTTCTGTGACCTTGCCTAATAAAGATTTGTTGAATACATATCAAGGTTGGGGTTTGGTGGCGATATTGTCTGCCTACCAAGGACTCAATATAGCAGACCCTCCTTTGGTTTCCGGTTGGCAGGCTTGGTATCAATCTCCGCAGTATCACGAAATTTGGATAAATGCAGATACACTTGCCAATAGAAACAAAGTAGCCGAAGGAATGAACAGCGGCGCAGGAATTAATATTAGTGGATTGATAATGAAAATTGATCCTATTCCTTTTACTTTGCAAATGTCCAATCCATCATCTGCTCAAGAACTCACGATAGATGCAATCCGATATTTGTACAATCTCCCATTGAGTGATCAATCTGTTCAATATTTTAAAAACTTTTTGTATGCAGGTTTACCGGATGAGTCCTATTGGACTGTAGCTTGGGCAGAATTCCAAGCAAAACCGAATGATCCCATTGTAAAAAGTGCTGTGAGTACAAGATTGAGCTCATTTTATAAAGAAATAATCAGTCAAGCAGAATATCATTTGAGTTAAGCCTTTTTCTTCTAACAGAATCATCAATTTGAACCTCATGCGTCGTAGAAAATTTATACAATCAGCAGCCACAGGAATAGTGGTTCCCACAATCATCAATGGAATTCCTGCCAATGCTTTTTCTGCCAACAGTCAACTGTCAGAATTATTAAACCCAACTGTAGATACCGATCATGTGATGGTATTAATTTTTTTGAGTGGTGGAAACGATGGATTGAATACTGTTATTCCTTTGGATCAATATGGAAATTTGTCTGTAGCAAGACCCAATATTCTTATTCCATCCAATGAAGTTCTTAGGTTGAATGGAAACAGCAATGTGGGCTTGCACCCTGCATTGGGAGGCCTTCAAACATTATACAATGAACAAAAATTGTCTATTATTCAATCTGTTGGATATCCATTGCCTAATTTTTCACATTTCAGATCCACAGATATTTGGACGAGCGCATCCGATGCCAATCAGGTAATAGATTCCGGTTGGTTAGGAAGATATTTGGATTCGGAATTTCCCGGTTTTCCATTGAATTATCCAAATGCCAACAATCCTGATCCATTGGCTATTCAACTTGGAGCCAATTTGCCATTGCTGTTTCAAGGACCCAATGCACAGATGGCGATGAATGTGAGCAATCCCGATATTTTTGGAGGTTGGCCAAATGGAGTCAATGATCCGACAGATAATACGCCTCGAGGAACAGAAATCAATTATATAAGAACAATCTCAAGACAGTCTAAATCTTATGCCGATGCTTTAATAGCTTCTTATCTTAAAGGAACAAATGTTGCACAATATCCTGCTGCAAATTATTTGGGAGATACACTTAAGGCCGTAGCCAGATTGATCAAAGGAGGTCTTAAGACGAGACTTTATTTAGTTGGTTTATTTGGATTTGATACCCATGCAGAACAGGGTAAAGGAACCGGGGCGCATGCCGGCTTATTGCAGCAATTGGGAGATGCTGTATTGTCATTTCAGCGAGACCTTGAGGGTATGAACTTGTCAAAGAGAGTGATAGGAATGACGTTTTCAGAATTCGGAAGAAGAGTCAAGGACAATGCGAGTAATGGGACAGATCATGGTGCTGCGGGACCTATGTTTGTGTTTGGAGAATCCATACAATCGGGAGTTTTGGGAGCAAATCCTCAAATATCATCCAATGTTTCTGTGAATGATAACGTGCCCATGCAGTTTGATTTTAGGACCATTTATGCTTCTGTGTTGAAAGATTGGTTTTGTGTCAATTCAGGTCAGCAAGATCAAATTTTGCTTAAGAAATTCAACAGCTTACCCATTATCAAGAATAATTGTTCCACAACTTCTATAGAAGATTATCATCTCTCTGTTGAACGTCTCAGGGTCAAGTGTTACCCAAATCCTTTGGTCGAAACCGCTATTGTTGAGCTTAGTACTGAACGCGGACAATTGCAAATTCAATTATTTGATCCTCTTGGAAGACTAGTAAAAGTGATATACTCAGGAAAGGTTGAAGCCGGTTTGCACAAATTTAGTTTTGAAAACGAAGACTTTCCTCCCGGAAATTACCATTTAAGGGTAAGTCATGGAATTCTTCAGAAATCCGTATTGATCCAAATTGCTCAGTAGCTTCTTTTTATCCAAAATTCCGGATCCAAGGTTACGCTTTCTCCTTTTTCTGTTAACTTTACATCCAAATTTATTGGTTGTGAATAAAAGAAGAATTAGAAAAATTGCGGTTTTAGGCTCAGGACTTATGGGGTCTGGCATTGCTCTCCATTTTGCCGGAGCCGGATTTGAAGTATTGCTGTTGGACTTAAAGTCAGAGTCAAACAATCCCAATCAAATTGTAGACGCTGCCTTGCAGAAGTCTCTTGCAAATAAACCGTCTAATTCATTTCACTCCTCTGTGGTTAAGAAAATTATGACAGGCAATTTTACAGATGACTTGTCTAAAATTAAAAGCTGCGATTGGATTATTGAAGTGGTAGTAGAGAGATTGGACATAAAACAGTCTCTATATACTCAGGTAGAACAGTTTAGAAAACCCGGTACCATTATAACTTCCAATACATCCGGAATTCCAATCAACATGTTAGCTGAAGGAAGGACAGATGATTTTAAGAAAAATTTTTGCGGAACCCATTTTTTTAACCCGCCAAGATATTTGAGATTATTAGAAATTATACCCATTGCAGAAACAGATCCTGCGCTGGTAGATTTTTTAATGGATTTCGGACAGAAGTTTTTAGGCAAGCAAACTGTATTGTGTAAAGACACTCCGGCTTTTATTGCCAATAGGATCGGAGTGGTTTCTATGGCAAAAGTGTTTGAGTTGACAGCAAAACTTGGGCTGTCTATAGGGGATGCGGACAAACTTACAGGTCCGGCGTTGGGAAGGCCAAAATCAGGAACATTTAGATTGACCGATGTTGTGGGTTTGGACACTGCGGCTTTTGTTATTCAAGGACTCAAACAGAACTGTCCCAATGACCATTTATTGCAAACCATGCAAATGCCCGAAGTTGTGCAATATCTTGTTGATCAAAAATGGTTTGGAAATAAAAGCGGAAAAGGATTTTATGTTAAAACAGAAGAAAAAGACAGTAAAGGAAAAAATGTAATTCATTCCATCAATCTATCAACCAAAGATTACGGACCGGATGCAAAACAAAATTTAGAAAGTCTTGGAGTGTCAAAGCAAATTGAAGATCTGCCAAGAAGAATTCAAGCTATTCTCAAATGCAAGGATGCCGGAGCTGAACTTATTCGGCAAACTTTAGGATTTTTATTTGCTTATTCTTCATTTAGGATTCCGGAAATTTCGGACAGCCTTTACTCTATAGATGCTGCATTGAAGAATGGCTTCGCTTGGGAGCTGGGCCCGTTTGAATATTGGGACTCTATAGGAATTGAACAAGGAATTGAGTTGGCTAAAATGGCCGGAGAAGACTGTGCATCTTGGGTTAGTGAAATGCAGTCTGCAGGAGCAAACAGTTTTTATAAAAAGGAAAACGGACGATTGCATTATTATGACGTCAGCACAAAACAATATCTCATAGTTCCGGGTCAAGATCAACAGATTCACTTACAATATTTAAATAATACAAAGCCTGTCTATCAAAATGATGAACTGGTTTTGCATGATATCGGAGATGGTGTACTGTGTGCAGAATTCAAGAGCAAATATAACGCCATTGGTGAAGGAATATTGAGAGGTCTGCAAGAGAGTGTAAAAATTGCAGAAGAGCTAGGATGGAATGGTTTGGTCATTGGAAATCATGCAACTAATTTTTCTGTGGGGGCGAATTTGATGATGATAGGAATGTTGGCCTTTCAACAAGAATATGATCAACTGGACATGGCAGTAAGATTGTTTCAACAAACGTCAATGAGACTCAGAACCTCATCTATTCCTGTAGTTGCAGCAACTCAAGGTTATGTTTTTGGTGGAGGTGTGGAGCTGTCTATGCATTGTGACGAAGTGGTGGCTTCAGCCGAATCATACATAGGCTTGGTTGAGGTAGGAATAGGTGTGATTCCTGGTGGGGGAGGAACAAAAGAATTTGCAGTGAGGTTGAGTGATCAGATAAAAAACGGAGAAGTGATCATTCCGCAATTGATTGATAAGTTTAAAGTAATAGCTACCGCATCTGTTGCGACATCGGCGTTTGAGGCCTTTGATTATGGTTATTTATTAAAAGAAAGAGATCGTGTTTCACTCAATTCAGCCACTACCATTTATCAAGCTAAAAAGCGTGTTTTGGCTTTACAAGAAAATTATGTACCCAAGTCAGCTCGACAGGATATACATGTATTAGGTAAAAATGGATTAGGAGCATTGTATGCCGGTGCTCATAGTTTATTCAGAGCGAAATACGCCTCTGAGCATGATATCAAGATTGCCAAGAAAGTAGCCCATGTGCTGTGTGGTGGAGAGCTGAGTATGCCACAACAGGTGAGCGAGCAATATTTATTGGATATAGAAAGAGAAGCCTTCTTGAGTTTATGCACAGAGCCAAAGACTCTTGAGAGAATACAGTATATGTTGGAAAACAATAAACCCTTGCGCAATTAGTTGGATGCATTTATTCTTGCCGGTGGATTGAGTACGCGGATGGGAGAAGAAAAAGGCTTGGTTTCATTTTGTGGCAAGCCCATGATAGAATACACCATTGATTTGTTGCATTTATTAAACTTTAATATTACTGTAATCAGTTCGAATGCAGAGTATAAAAAATACTCTTTACCCTTAGTGTCAGATGTAGTTTCGCAGGTTGGACCGGCAGGAGGAATTCTTACAGCAATGGAATATTCATCTTCAGAACATTTTTTACTTGTAGCCTGCGATATGCCACTTTTGCAAGAACATTCTATAAGCAAATTACAAAATTCTATTGGCAACCACAAATCCTGCATGTATTCTTTTAATGGGAAATTGGAACCATTGTGTGGATTTTATAGTAAGTCTATGAGAGAATTGTGGAGGAAAAAATTGGAGGAGGGAGATAAAAAATTGAGCATATTATTACAAGCATTTGATGTTAAACTGATTTCATTGGATCAAGAACCTGCAGATTTGAAAAGTTTTAATTCTAAGGCGGAAATTGACAGTTTTGAAAAAGAGATTTGAGTTTTTTTAAAATATTGAAATGTAGGTTACTGAATTTAAATTAGTTTTGCATAGAATCATACTGCATTATTGGTCAATGCAAATCCAGGCTAAAAAGAGTAAATTTTTTTATCTACTTTATTGGTCACCAATTTTTGCAGGATTCAATGGTTCCAATACATTGCAAGAGATTCAAGAATGTTGTGATCAATGAAAATAATGTTATTTGAGAAAATATTTTTTGTCAACTTTTTGTAAGAGGATTAGTCCTGTAATAAAAAACAATCCAAGACAAAGTACACTGTATCTCATATTTCCAGTCATTTGGTCCACCAAGCCAAATAAAAAAGTTCCTGCGACAATGGAGATATAATAGAGAACATCATAGATGCTGTATAAGGATGTCGTAAATTCCGAATTTTGAGGAATGATCTTAGAATAACTTGATCTTGATATTGCCTGTATTCCACCCAAAACTAATCCTACTAATGCAGCAATCAAGTAAAATTGCAATTGATCTTTGACCAAATAGGCCAATAGACATATTGCAATCCAAATTACAATCATAATATTCATGCTGAATAAATTGTTTGTCCACTTGGAGACTCTGGCAAAAAAAACAGCGCCGACTATCGCAACAAGTTGAAGTAATAATATGATAACGATCAATGCTGTGGTATCAAATCCCAATTCTTTTTTGGCAAATGCAGAGGCCAAATAAATTACAGTTTGCACTCCGGCACTATAGCATAAAAATGAGATTAAAAAATACTTGATATCCTTATTGTCATTCGCAACATGAATGGCTTTTTTGACCTCATTTAATCCTTTGGAAAACATCTGCGTTGGCTCCTTGAGATTTACATCTTTTGGTAGCCATCGAAATGATAGCTGAGCAAATCCCAACCACCAAATTCCAACACTCATAAATGCAACTCTCACAGGAATAGTGCTATTGGCTTCAAAACCAAATTTCTCAGGAAACTGAATCATGGCCAAGTTGATGATCAATAATATTACGCTTCCCACATAACCATAAGCATATCCCTTGGCACTAACGGCATCTCTTCGTTCTATTGGAACAAGATGAGAAAGGTAAGAATCATAAAAAACAATAGAACCTGCATGACCCGCAGTAGCAATAATAAATCCTACCAAGCCGACCCAAAGCGAACTCTCTCCGGTAAAAAAATACAAACCAATACAACTTAAACTTCCAATAGTGGTAAACAATCGCATAAAATATTTTCTTCGTCCACCATAGTCGGCGATTCCGCTTAGGACCGGAGATAATAGGCAGATCAACAGATAAGAAAAAGTGACGGCAAAAGCGTAGAGGGAAGAATTGGTAAATTGAAAATTTCCCAATTGAATTGTATTGGGAGTGCTTGCAATAAAAAAAGTAGGAAAAATAGCCGTAGAGATCACAAGGGAATAGGACGAATTTGCCCAATCAAAGATCACCCAACCCAGCTCTGCGCGCTTGTTATTTTCCATGTTTTGCTTGATTTATGTTTGCAAAATAAGAACTTTTGTGAGTTTCCTCGGAATTAATTAATTTTCGGCTTCTAAACTTCCATTCCCGCCGATGAATATACTAGTTTTATCAAGAAATGCAGGCCTTTACAGTACTCAAAGCATTGCTAAGGCAGCCCAAGCAAGAGGCCATAAAGTGAGCATCATAGATCATCTTATGTGCAACATTATTATTGAAAAATCGAAGCCGCAGCTCTATACCGGATTTGATCTTATGGAGGGATACGATGCAGTTATCCCACGTATAGGAGCCTCTGCTACAGCTTATGGCGCAGCTGTGATCAGAACCATAGAAAGTATGGGAGTATTTACCACGGTCAAAGCTGATGCACTCCTCAAAGCCAGAGATAAACTGACTTGTATGCAAATTCTCTCTGCTGCAGGACTTGATGTTCCGAAAACCGGAATTTCTGCAGGGGATACCTGTGCAGGGATGGTTTATGACAAAATTTCTTCTGACAAAGCGATTGTAAAGTTATTGGCTTCTACTCAAGGCTTGGGAGTTATTCTTACCGCAAGCAAATCTCAAGGAATGAGTGTTGTAGAAGGATTTCATAGAGTAAATCAAGATGTGCTCGTTCAAGAATTTATAGAAGATGCCAAAGGTTCCGATATCCGCGCATTTGTGGTGGATGGTGAGATCGTAGGAGCTATGGTTCGACAAGCGCTGCCGGGCGAGTTCCGTTCTAACATCCATCGCGGAGCTACAGCAACTATTGCTCAGTTGAGCCAAGAAGAGCGTGAGATTGCTTTGAAGGCTACAAGCATCTTGGGCTTGTCCATTGCCGGAGTAGATATATTGCGATCCAAACGCGGACCGCTAATCCTCGAAGTGAATGCTTCTCCCGGACTTGAAGGAATAGAAGGAACAACTAAAGTAGACATTGCCGGAAAGATTATCGAATTTATCGAACGAAATAAAAAATCTTGATGAACGAGGAAAATCATTTTATTTTACAAAATCAAGAATTTCCTCCGGGCAGTTCAGGATTGGTAAGATTACAGGCAGGAAAACTCCCTTCGGGAAACAGGATTTCTATTTTTGCTTATGTCTTTAGGTCCAAAAATCCGGGTCCTACAGCACTTTTTTTAGGCGGAATGCATGGCGATGAAATCAATGGCGTAGAAATTATCAGGAGATGCATCAGCGAAAATTATTTTACCAATTTGAATTGTGGAAACGTTATTGCCATTCCTCTACTCAATATTTTTGGTTTCATTAATTTTTCCAGAGATGTTCCTGATGGCAAAGATGTCAACAGAAGTTTTCCCGGCTCCATGAGTGGATCGCTTGCTTCAAGAATGGCAAGATTAATTACAAAAAAAATTCTGCCTCTTGTTGATTTTGGTGTCGACTTCCACACAGGCGGCGAGGCACTTTGGAATTTTCCTCAGCTCAGATTTACTCCCAAACATCAAGAAGCAAAAGATCTCGCACTAAAGACAAATTATGAAGTGGTCATCGAGAAGGCAGTCGTCTCCAAATCATTGCGCAAAGTAGCAAGAACAATGCAGATTCCTATTCTTGTTTTTGAAGGGGGAGAATCTCTTCGACTGGAACCCTTTGTAGTCCAAAAAGGCCAACAAATTATTCGCAACTTATTGATCAATTATAATATGATTACTGCGCCCAAACCAACTGCAGTGATCTCAAAAATTTTTCGTAAAACAGACTGGGAGAGAGCTCCGGAAAGCGGTATGATCACCTACAGCCGTCAAGCAGGATCTTATGTGAAAGAGGGAGAAGTATTGGCAGTGATCAGTGATCCATTTGCTCAGCGTGAAGTAAGAATGTATGCTTCTCGCGCCGGATTTATTATCGGTAACAACAATGCTTCCGTTGTAAATATTGGCGACGGAATGTTTCATATTGCTTATGACGATTACAAGTTTGTCAATAGCATAAGATCAAAATAAGAATGATAACGAGTGTAATCTTTCTAATCTTGTTATACAGATGGGCATGCCCCTGCATCCTGCAGGGTCGGTGTGTGCCGGGCTCGCATGCGCTCGGTACTTTGTACTTCTCACTTCGTGAGAACCCTCTACATACCTCATGCAAGTTACAATATAAATTTATTTTTTTATCCTTGTTATTCTCTTCTTTAGCTTGGAATAATTTGAATGCACAGAAATGGAATCTTAATTCTCATTTTCAAAAAGCGATACAAAAATTTGCAGAGGATACCGTTTTATTTAATGCAAGTGTAAGTGTCACCGTACTCGAGAACTCAACAGGAGCAATTGTGGGTTCTTATGATTCATACCGGACTTTGATTCCAGCATCATCATCAAAATTATTTTCAGTTGGCGCGATGCTCAAACAAGCAGGGCCTAACTTTAGATATCAAACTCCATTTGTTTTGATAGGCCAGACCAATGAAGATCGAATTTTTCAAGGACATCTCATTGTAAAGCCATCTTCGGATCCAAGTTTTTGTTCACCTCATCAGTCTGGAGCGATGAGTTTTAGTCAATTGGTTGACACATTAGTGAAACGATTGGATGAGCTTGGAATAAAAAAAATTCAAGGCCAAATTTTAGTAGAAGATGAATTTATCCAAGACGTTCCAGAGAATCCGGAATGGCTCTATTACGATCTTGGCAATTACTATGGTTCAGGTTGCTATTCGTTGAACTTTTTAGAAAACACTTGTTGGATTTCATTACAGGAGCAAACTCGAAGTGGAAGGGTTTGTGATATCATTTCTGTGTATCCTCCAATGTTGAAAGACCAGTTTTGTTCCGAAGTTATTTCTACAGCCGAACCCACTCAAGAAGATATTTATGTGTTAGGTTCCAATCTTGCCAATTATTCCAAAGTAATGGGAAGTATCCAATGCTGTGGCTCCGATACATTAAATTTAAAAGCTGCAATGTCCAATCCACCCTCTGTGTTTGCAGAAATGTTAATTGCAGAACTCAAGTCCAGATCTAAGTTTGAACGGATGCCGGGAGTAAAGTTCAAAAAGCAAGAACAAACGTTATTCACTTATCAGTCTGTTCCATTGATCGATTTGAGTGAGCGTGCGCTTAAAAAATCGGTCAATCTTTATTGCGAGTCATTTTTGCATCAATTTGGATTTTTAAGATCAGAAAATACATCTCGTTCATCTGCACTCAAAGAATTAGAACAATTTTGGAGTAAGGAAGGAATAGATACAAGAGGACTTCGATTGGAAGATGGTAGTGGACTCTCACCAAAAACAAAATGCAGTAGCTTCCAGTTGGTACAAGTCCTTCAAAATTTTACAAAGACAAAACTTAAAGATGATTTTGTTAGCTGTTTGCCCAATGTTTCGGAAGAAGGACCTTTGGCTGGAAGTCTGAGCAGCTGTAAGAAATGCAAGAATAGGTATAGGCTTAAAAGTGGAAGTATGGAATCTGTAAGATCTTTTTCAGGCTATATCATGGACGGCAACAAGCCGAAATACAGTATCAGTTTGATTGTAAATCATTATGATTGCAGTTCTGATAAAATAAGAAAACTTATTGCTCAATTATTAATCAATATGCTTTAAGATGAATTTTTATTTTCATTTACTTTTTTTCTTTATTTCTCTTGGAGTACCAATTTTATCTTGTAAGCATGATAGTCGAACTGAGGACAAAGTTCAACCCAAAATTGCTTTAGATAGTTTGAGCAGTAATGAAGTTAAGAGAATTGTCTCACAGGACAGGACCATCTGGCAGAAACCTTATACGATTATTGAAATGCTGGGAGATATTAGCAATAAAACCATTGCAGATATTGGTGCCGGAAGCGGATATTTTTCTTTCAGATTTGTTTTTAAAGCAAAAAAAGTTATTGCAATAGATATTGAAAAGCAACTCATCGATATGATGAATAATGAGAAGTCCTATTATGCTAAGGAAATCCAAGATAAATTTGAAGCCAGGCTAGCTACACCTACTGACTCAAAGTTGAATGATCAGGAAGCAGATATTGTTTTTATATCCAATACCTATACTTATATAGACAACAGAGTAGCTTATCTTAAATCTTTGTATCCCAAAATAAGTTCTAAAGGAAAAATCATGATCATCGACTTCAAAAAGAAGCTAACGCCTATAGGTCCTGACCAAAAAGATAGATTGGCTCAGATTGAAGTCGAACAAGAGTTGTTGAATGCCGGCTACCAAATAGAGTCTTCAGATGATACTAGTCTGGATTACCAATATATTATTATTGCGC
>DEQQ01000098.1 GCA_002360455.1 Saprospiraceae bacterium UBA3362 | reverse complement strand
GAATAATTGCATAAAAACCAAAGAACAATGGAAATTACTATAATTACTTTTCCGGCTTCGGAAATAAAGCTGTATACTTTATGCCAAACATTCATTACTATTTGTTTCAAATAGGGAAGTTGATAATCCGGCAATTGAATCAATAAATAGCTCTTTTCTTCATTTTGAATGGTTCTATTTACTAATGATGCGCTGATGAGAGCAACCCCTATCCCAAGCAAATATAGACCCATAAAAACTAATCCCTGTGAATTAAAAAAAATCCACACTCGTTCATACGGAACTATAAACCCAACCAATGCAGCATAGACTGGTATTCTTGCTGAACATGGAATTAGAGGCAAAACAAACATTGTAGTTAATCTATCTTTCCAATTGGAGATTGTTCTTGTACTCATAATGGCCGGAACAGCACAAGCTCCGCTTGAAATCAATCCTACGATGGATCGACCGTTTAGTCCAAAAAATCGAAGTATTCTGTCAAACAAATAAACAACTCGAGCCATATATCCTACCTCTTCCAACAGATTGATTAAAAAAAACAATATGGCAATTTGAGGAACAAATACCACAATTCCGCTCAATCCTGCCAGTATGCCATCCGTGAGGAGATGAACCAACCAATGTTGCGGGAGATTAGACTTAATTTTCTCGGTTAATAAACTAAATCCACCTTCTATCCAATCCATTGGGAAACTTGCCCAAGAAAATACTGCTTGAAAAACGATAACCATCAATACAGTAAAAATGACATATCCCCAAATAGGATGAATTGCAAAAGAATCAATGGTTCGCGTAAATTTTGTATGAGCCCGTTGCTTCTGATTTTCATTTTCAGAATAACTTTCAATCCAATGCTCCAACACATTGTATCTGCTCATGGTTTCCTGAATTTGTTGCTGAATGGATTCTGACTTAGAAAAAGTATTCAGCCCATAATCTTTGAGTCCTATCCTTTCGTGATAATGTTTGAGCAACAGTCTGTGATAAAGTGTTTTGTCAACAAGGCTTGAATTATTGCGTAATTCGTTCTTATAAAGTTCAGGAATTTCGTATATCGTTTTTAGTTGAGTTTTGTACTCTTTAAAATGAATAAGTTTTCCTTTCAATAATTCGACTCCCAAACCGGATTTGGCATTCACAGGAACTGCATCACAATTTAATTTTTCTTGAATAAGAGAAATCACTTCTTGAATTTCATGCTCCTCTTTATAATCGGTAAATGTCAGTGCAACCAGAACTTGATATCCAAGGTCAAAGATTTGAGATAATAAAAGCAACTGCTTATTAAGATATCGGATATCTAACACATATAATATGCCCGACAACTCCATACTGTAGCTTGGATCTATCAGTTTGGTAGTCAAAAGAAATTCATCCTGTGTATTACTATGTATGCTATAGGCCCCTGGAAAATCCAATAAGTGAATTTCATCTTTATGATCCACCAACAACGTACCCTCAGTAATATCCACGGTTACTCCGGGAAAATTACCTACCTTTTGATCTAAGCCTGTCAGCGCATTAAACAATGAAGATTTCCCACAATTTGGATTTCCTACAACCGCAATTTTAATAGGTTTTGGTTTCATTGAAATAATATTTGTTCCAACTCCTCTTTTCGTAATGCGAATTTTCTTCCCTGAACTTCTAGGATAGCCGTACCAAAAAGTTTATGTTGCTGTACCAACTTACATTCATTTCCGGGACAAATTCCTAACGAAACCATTCGTGCAGCCAATTCATGATCTCTTACGGTAAGTATAATATAAGGTTTATTGAGAATCATTTTATTTTTTAATATTGAACCGAAAAATAAAAACAAACTCCAAGTATTTAAGCTTTTTCTAATATTACGATGAGAATTATACCCAAAATACTCAAAGCTTGTCAAAAAATTGGATTCAACCCTAAGTAAAAATAAATAAAATAAAGGCAAATAATGTTCACCAAAATGTCTATAAATCGGCAGAAAATCCAAGATCTTTTATATAATTGGCTTTGATGGTGCGACTATCCATTTTATTCTGAAACGATCGGAAGGCTTTGAAGTTTGCAAGTTGCACCTGTAGCCAGGATCTGCCGGAATATTTTCTGGCAGAAACCAGCGTATATGCGGGCATTACATCAAAAGGTTCAATTTTCATTGCCCTGAATAAAAGGTCATATTCTTCCATAATATGATAAGATTCATCATAAGCATTTAGACGATAGAAAAATGATTTTTTTATATATAATGTTTGATCTCCTCCTCTGCACCAGGTTTTGTGAAAGCGAGTGCAAAATGAATTTATTTTAAGAAGTAAATTAGGACTGTCAAAAGTTTGTCTAAAAAATCCATATTGATATCCCTTTTCAATGGAATTTCGAATCAGTTGAGTAAAATTTGACGGTGGTAGTGCATCTGCATGAACAAAATACAATAAATCGGTAGTCGAATGATTTGCGCCAATATTCATTTGAACAGCTCGATTTGCGATTTTGGACTCTAAATAGATAACAGGAAATTGCTTCGCGATCAACTTGGTATGATCAGAGCTTCCACCATCTACAACGATAATTTGAAATTGAATTGAATCTTTATGATACAAAAGATAATCTAGGATTCTTCCAATGTATAACTCCTCATTCAAGGTGGGAATAATTATAGACATTGTTTGTTGCATAAGAGTGCAAGTTACGACGAGTTCAAGGAATAATAAAATAGGATTGCAATTGAAAAATCAATTCTAAATCATTTCAATAAAAAACAAAACAACTCTATTGGTAATGCTGTTCATATCCATATTCTTATAACTAGTTCAAAAACATTATTCAATCCTCAATTGCATTTATGAAAATAGGAATTATTACCATAGGAGATGAGCTTCTACTTGGTCAAGTCATTGACTCCAATTCGGCTAAAATGGCCAACATGATCTATCCATTAGGTTTGAAAATTGAGAAAAAATGGTGCATTTCTGATCAACACGAGGCTATATTGAGTTGCATGGCCCAAGCTGAAGCTGAGCTTGATCTTATTTTGGTAACAGGAGGTTTAGGTCCAACCAGAGACGATATTACTAAGAAAACTATGGCAGAATTTTTTGGAGTGCCATTAGTGTTTAGTGATGAAAATTATCAGCATATTCTTTCTTTATTCAATGCAAGGAATATTCCTGTGCGGGAAGAGCAAAAGTCACAATGCTTTATTCCTGAAGGGACAAGATTGCTAGAAAATAAAATGGGAACTGCTATGGGTCTTTATTTTCAACATCATAAAAAACACTGGTTTGCTATGCCAGGGGTCCCTTACGAAATGGAATATATTATGCAGAACAGTGTTCTCCCTTTTTTACAACAACACAGATCACATGAGCGAATCATGCATAAAACAATCCACATTGTCGGGTTGGGAGAAACCGATATCGCTGCTAGGCTAGAGCCATTGTTGCATGACATTCCTCGGGAAATGACCTTAGCTTATCTTCCATCCATCGGGCTTGTTAAATTTCGACTCACCATGAAATCTGAAAATGAGCAGTGGATGAGTGAGCAGCTGGATCATTATATCAATGTATGTAAGAATGAATTAGGTGATAAAGTTTTTTCTGCTAGTGATGATAATTTAGAATCTGTTGTTGCAAACCTTTTGAATGAAAAAAATTTTACACTTGGTTTGTGTGAATCATGTACAGGGGGATTCCTTTCTTATCGATTTACAACAATGCCGGGAGCATCAGATTATTTTAAAGGAACCATTGTTTGTTATAGCAATGAGATCAAAATAAACTTACTCAAAGTTCAGGAAAGCACCTTGAATCAATTTGGAGCTGTTAGTGAAGAAACGGTAAAAGAGCTAGTAATCGGGGGCATAAAAACATTAAATGTTGACTGTTGTATAAGCATCAGTGGCATAGCCGGACCAAGTGGCGGAACCATTGAAAAACCGGTTGGAACCATTTGGATAGCAGTGGGGAATGCAGAAAATCAATTAACAAAAAAATTGTTATTGGGGAAAGATCGAAAACGCAATATAGAAGGAGCAAGCACTTATGCCCTCATATTGTGCAGAGAATGGTTGTTAAAGCAAACTCAAAAATTAATTAATTAAATTTTGAGCAGCACTAATCATCGTTTCATTCTTTTTTGCAAAGCAAAACCTAATCAAATGTGGATCATAATGATCATGATAAAACGCAGACAAGGGGATGGTTGCTACGGCTTTTTCTTTGCATAATTGAACTGCATAATCCATTGTATTGAGCTTGGCATCTGGTACTTTAGCCAGACTAAAATAGCTTGCTTTTGTTGGTAAGAAATGAAACTTGGAAGTATCCATAATGGAATAAAAATCATTTCGCTTTTGCTCGTAAAAATTTTTTATTTCTTGGATAAAATTTGGATTTTCCTGAAGAAATTCTGCAATAGCTACTTGTGAAGGGTAATGCACAGAAAAAATCATAAACTGATGGACTTTCCTTATTTCTTTGGTCAATGCTTCAGAAGCGATATTATACCCAATTTTCCATCCTGTATTATGCAATGTTTTCCCAAAGGAGAAGCAACTTATAATATGTTCAAAATAATTTTTTAATTGCAGTCCACTGATATGGTATTGATGGTCATACACCATGCTGTCATACACTTCATCGGTGAGTAAAATGATATTTTGATCTCTGCATAGGTCTGACAATCTGATAAAATCTTGCATTGTCCAAATAGTTCCGGTAGGATTATGCGGATTGTTTACCATGATCATTTTGATTTTCTGAGTCCGCAAAACAATCTCCAATTCATCCCAAGGAATATCAAATTCCGGTTCTCTCATTCTGATATAAATGGGAATGCCACCCTGCAAAACAATTGCCGGACCATAAGAGTCGTAAGCCGGCTCAAAAACAATAACCTTATCATTTGTTCCAACGAAGGCCGATATTATGCTGAACAATCCCTGAGTCGCTCCTGCAGAAATTGTGATCTCATGGATAGGATCTATTTTTACATGATAAGTAGATTCCAAATGCTGAGCAATCCATTCTCGCAAGGGGAGATATCCCGGCATAGCCGAATATTGATTAAACCCGCGTTGACTCGCAATGCTCAACAATTCCTGTAGCCTTGGAGGGCAAGGAAAATCAGGAAACCCTTGTGCCAAATTCACCGCATTGTTTTCTATAGCCAGCTGTGTCATTTTGGCAAAGATTGAAACAGAAGCATTGGGAAGTTTACTTATCATATTTTTTAAAATGCTTCACCAAAGGTAAGATAAAATCCTCCATCACTATATCTTCCTATAGCATAATCCAATCTGATATTTGATCTTTCTTGGGCATCAATCTGAATTCTCAAGCCCAATCCCATACTTATAGCCCAATCTTTAGTCAACATTTTTTTTACTGTATCTCCTGCCGTCCCAAAAGAAACGAATCCTGCAGCTTTGATCCATCTCCAAACCGGAAATCTAACTTCCTCCTGCAAACTAAAAATAGCTTTATCCCGCAACCTCCCATCAATATATCCTCGCATGTATTTTGGTCCACCGAGTGTACTGAGCTGATGGAATGGCGTTGTCCCTATATTTGCTTCACAAAGTAAATTGGTCGCAAATATCAATTGCTCTCCCATCCTTTTAAAATGACTAAATTCACAATGAACTTTGCCAAATTGAAAATCACTTCCGAAAAAGGGTTGATCAAATGAAATAAAAGCCTCCGAAAAAATTCCTTTGTATGGATAATTACGTTTATCTCTTGTGTCATAATTAATGCTAACACCAAATGAAGAAGAGGCTCCACTGTCTGCACCTAATGTTTGTAAGTTAGCAAGCATTCCGTTTGGATCAAACTTAAATTGTGAAAATGCATCCAAAGCATACCTCAATCCAAGAAAAATATGTGGGCTCACTTTTTGCAAGGCATAAACTCTGATTCTTGGAAATCTAACATCGTATTTTTCTAAATATTTACTTTTCAATTCTTGACCAATACCATAAAATGGAAATCGATACAAATAATATCCAATTTCTCCATAGCACCATTGCTTTTGTTTATTAAATAACAATTGAAATCCGGAGTAAAATAAGATCTGTTTGTTTTGAGCATAGGAGGCACCGAATTTAATTTGATTTTTATTAAAATAAAATTTTTTCTTCGACCATAAGAAATTATAATTCCCACCCACCCCAAATGCAAATCGGGTATCCGGTGAGTAAAAAACCACAGGAATAGCCAAAAATCTATTCTTCAAACTGTCTTTAAAGTTTGTAGAAAATATTTTATCAGCTAAAATGATAAAAAGAGCAATGAATAGAATTTTCTTCACTTCTTGCGAACTTCTTGTTTGTACTACCGGTCAATAGGAATTAATTGATTTGATATTAATCTCAACACAAAGATAGGTTTAGCCCTTTTGGTTTTTAGAATATTTGGGCTAAAATAGTAAATAATTTTAATCTACTTTGATCAAAAAGTAGAGGTTTAGCAGGACTACCAATTCAATAAACTGGAGTAAAAAACAAGCTAAAACTTTGTTTTAATAAAAATTTTAAATTACTTTTACCCAGTCCAAATTAGTTTTTGTTTTAAATGATATCCATATTGACCCATTATCGTTTTATAGCATACTTTAAAGTATTTTTTTGTATATTTATATTGTATTATAAATCAGTTGGACAGGATCAGGAACAGTTGCTTTTTGGGTTGAGGGGCGGCTGTTGTTGTGGTAACCCTCAAGAGTTTTTATTTTTGGGTTTCGAGGATGCACCTCAACCGCCTCCGGGAAGTTTTATCCCTTTATTTTCGGGTGGAATGCATGGACCCTGGATTGTCTCAGGAGCGGTAGATATTGTTGATGGCGCTTATAATATGCTCGGAGCTGGAAATCCAAATGGAGCAAGCACTTTTGTAGATATGCATGGAAGTCCAGGATTTGGAACTATCAGCACTTCCATATCAGGTTTTACTCCCGGAAATAATTATACTATTGAATTGTGGTATGCTCATAATGCAAGTTTCAACTCAACCTTAAGAATAAATTTGGGAAACAATTGGGTTGTAGCCAGTTGGCCTGTTAACAATATAGGCAGTGGTGCTTGGCTAAAAAAATCCTTTATGTTTCAAGCAACTTCATCATCAGCCGTTCTCGAATTTAGCAGTACAGGCCCTAATCAATTGGCAGGTCCTCTTATTGATGATATTAAAATTTTTGAATGTCCGGTCGATCAATCAGCTCCGGTTTTATCAGAATTTCCACCAAACCTTACTGTTGGTTGTGGATTTGAAGTTGGCAATCCTCCTGTTATAACAGCAACGGACAATTGCGATGCCAATGTTGTAGTTCAATTTAAAAAATCTGTAATAGAAATTAATCCTTGCTACAAAGAAATAAATTATGAATGGACAGCTACAGATCAATGTCAAAACACAGCAGTTCACACACAAAATATTTTAATTCGAGATATTGAAAATCCCTACTTTATAAGTTTACCTCAAAATGAAATAATTAATTGCAAAACACAGAATATTTTTAGACGGTATTCTGATTGGATCCAATCTCATGCCGGAGCCAAAGCTGAAGATAATTGTATCGAATTAAAGTGGGATGTAGAAGAATACAACTTTAAATCGGGCCCTTGTGATTCTAATAGGGTCAACTTTATTGTTACGGATGCCTGTGGCAACTCTGTGTCAGAGGAAGCTTATTTTATAATTCAAGATACAATTGCCCCTCAGTTGACCAATGCCGGAACAGATCTTATTCTCAACTGCGATCCGGATACAGCAATGTTAAATAATTGGTTATCGAAATTTGCTAACATCCTATGGCAGGACGACTGTGGAATAAAAAAACAAAATTATATCAAACTAAAAACTACAAACGATACAACCGTTTATCGATTTTATGTAGAAGACCAATGTAAAAACATTGACTCTGTAGACAGGTTTTTAATTTTGAAAACAGGAAATATTATTCTCAGAGACAGTCTGTATTCTTGCAATTTTTCAAGCTTCAAATTAGATTCCAATTTGATCAAAGGACAATCTAATTGTGATACTCTTAAGTTTAGCTATCAGTTTCCTCTTCCTAAAGATACAAGCTGGATTCAGGGCATTTGCTGCACTCCGGATAGTGCAAAAACCTATACTCAAATATTGTCCAATCGCTTTGGATGTGATTCCATAATCAACCTTCAGTTTAGTTACAAAGCGCCTGATGTCGAAAGAATAAAAAAGCCTGATTGCCTCAATCGATCATTCTCAGATACTGTTTTAGTTTCAACGGCTCCATGTGGAAAGTATATTATAACAGAATATTTTCCCGCAGCTTCGGCAGACAGCTATATTCTACGAACAAGTTGTGATAGCTCTCAAGCTGGGACTACCAAATCAATTTATACGAATCAATATGGATGTGATTCAATCCTATATACAATCACAAGTTACGCAAAGCAACAAATCCAAAGTACAGAACAATATATTTGTGACTTACAAAAAGAATATTCTGATACAACAAAATTAATTTCATCCACAGGCTGCGATAGTTTCTATATTAAACAATATAAAAGAGCTTCTTCTTATTCTTCAACAACCATTTCCCATTCTTGTTTACCTCAGGATACGGGAACTATTGTAAAGAATTATACAACAGTTTACGGCTGTGATTCAATATTGGTATTGCAAACTAAATTGGCTCAAAGCTACATAATTGATTTTACTAACTCTACCTGCGACTCAGGCTTATGGAATAAAACAATAGAAAAACACTTCCAAACACAAGAATTTGGATGCGACTCCATCATAAGAACTTTTTATTCTGTTGCGCTGCTTGATACTATTCGAATTTTTAATACATCCTGTGATATTTTAATTGACGAAATCGACACCGCTCTTATTCAAGGAATTCCTTGTGACACCATTGCTATTACGTTGACCAAATCTATACCAAAATCTTTTACTAAAATTGATAGTGTAACCTGCAACCCCAATCATACAGGTTTCGGAACACTATTGCTTAAAAACCAATTTAATTGTGATAGTATCATTGATTATACGGTAAAGTGGAAACCCATTGATCTTGATTTCAAAATAAAAGATATTTTGTGTGTCGGTGATCAGGCCGCTATTCTTTTAGAAGATAGTTCAAAATTCCAAAATTCAACTATTTTATTGAACAATAACAAAATAAGGTTAACCGATCTCAATTCACTCAATCCGGGGAACTATACAATTAAAATTATTGACCAAAATAACTGTGAATCAGAAGTTCATCAATTTAATATCCAACAGGCTAGAGAGTTGAATGTCAATTTAGGTTCTGATCGAGTTGGAAAAGCCAATGTCCCGGTCCCTTTGGAAGCAAAAACTAATCGCTTAGTAAAATCATATCGCTGGGAAACCAGCAAAGGCATATTATCTTGTGATAGTTGTAAACTCAATTCGTGGATTGGAATAGATTCTGCATTTGTTACCGTGACTACCGAAGATGAAAATGGCTGTCTTGCTGAACACAGCATTTGGATTAAAATTCAAAGGGAAGGTGATTTTTATTATCCCAATATTTTCAGTCCAAATGGAGATAATATCAATGATCGATTTTATGTACATGGAGATCCATTTGCAACATTAGAATTAATGAACATTTATGATCGCTGGGGAGAACTTGTATTTTCCATTCAAAATGTCTCGGCAAATCATGAACCATCGGGTTGGGATGGAAATTTTAAATCAGAAAAATGCCTTCCCGGAGTTTATGTATTTTTTGCCCAAATTAAAACATCTACAGGCGATATTAAAAACATAACCGGAGATGTTACGTTAATTAGGTAAATATTTCAAAGATGTCTTTAAATAAAAGGCCAATTGTTCTGGCGTCAGGCTCTCCTCGAAGAAAACAATTGTTGGAAGAAGCAGGATTCACTATTACGGTATCTCCGGTAAATGCAGATGAGACTTATCCTGAAAATCTTGCTATCAATGAAGTTGCAGAATTTATATGCTCTAAAAAAACTGCAGAGGCAAGGCAATACCTCACTGAAGACAATATTATCATTACAGCAGACAGCATCGTCGTATTAGGTCAAAAAATATTTGGGAAACCATCTGACCGAAACGATGCTATCCGAATACTTGCACATCTTTCAGGAAAAAAACACACTGTTTATACCGGAGTACAAATCACTGACAAGCATAAAACTATTTCTTTCACAGGTTCTTCAAATGTCTATTTCAGAGAATTTACTTATGAAGAAATTGAATGGTACATTGATCGTTTTAAGCCATATGATAAAGCAGGATCTTATGCCGTTCAAGAATGGGTTGGCCTTTGTAAGATCTCTGCCATTGAGGGAAGCTATGCAAACATTATGGGCTTGCCGGCCGATCTGGTTTATGAAGGCTTAAAACACTTTGAAGGGGCTTTATTATTTTAAATGATGCTTAGCAAATTTTTTCTCGAAAAAAAATACAGAAGGCTTATTGGTTTAGCTTGCTTTATTTTGTTAGTAATCCTAGGACTAAAACTGGCTACAATTCCATTTTGGGGCTACTTAGTGTTGGTTTTCTTTATATTGAGTTGGTTGCTCATCACTATTTTTTTAAAGCAATTTTTTTGGGATTCAAAAGAGAAGTTATATTATCTTGGTCTTATTGCTCTGTCCGGAATTTTATTAGCATTAGCTTTTCCTCCTCTTCCTTTGGCCCCATTAAGTTTCGTAGCCTTTGTTCCATTGCTTATTTTACAAGAAAGAATTGAACAATCTGATATTAACTCAAAAAATCTAAGGCATTTTATTTATTCCTATTTTTGTTTTTTACTTTGGAATTTTCTTGCTACATTTTGGGTTGCTAATGCTGCTCTCATTCCCTCTTTAGTTGCTTTTACTTTGAATAGTTTATTCATGTCGATTCCATGGCTTGGAATGATAATTGTAGGTCGAAGATTTCCTCAATTTAAATGGTTAGCTTTCTTTTCTTTTTGGTTTTGCTGGGAATATATTCATCTCAATTGGGAAATTTCTTGGCCATGGCTCACACTGGGAAATACATGGGCAAGCCTACCAAGTTTGATTCAATGGTATGAAGTTACCGGTGTATTTGGTGGTGGACTTTGGATATTGGTTGCCAACTGGTTTGTATTCGAACTATGGAAATCAAAACAAAATCAAAATACTAAGTCCACTAAAAAATATGGTTTTTCTTTAATTCTTTGGATTGCAATTCCCTCATTGATATCATTGTTTATGTATCTGTTGTATGATATAAATGGAGTACGCTCGAGAATATTAATTGTACAAGCAAATTACGAACCACATTTTCAAAAATTCTCTATACCCGAATCAATTCAGTGCAAAGAATTTCAAAAACTAAGCAACGAATTTTCTTCCGAGCAAACAGAATTCATATTGTGGCCGGAAACAAGTATTGGTAATGAAGACCTATTTAAAATCAACAGCCTAAAAGAGGATGAAAGGATAACATGGATACGCGATTCTATATTAAAGAATAATCATTCATGTTTGATCACCGGAATCACTTCTGTAAAATTTTTTCTTCCCAATGAACCTCTAAGCCCAGCAGCACGACAAAGTAATTCTAATCCAAACAGCTACTACGAGATAGGAAATACAGCCTTAATGGTGAGTAAAGAAAAAGAAGATTATTATATAAAAAGTAAATTGGTTCCCGGTGCAGAAATTTTTCCATATAAAAATTTGCTTCCTTTCTTGAATCCTATAGTGAAAATGCTCGGCGGTTCTGCAGCAGGTTTTGCACAGCAAAAAGAAAGACAGCCTTTTATTTTTAATGACAAAAAAGTTGCTCCTGTTATCTGTTATGAATCTATTTATGGTGAATATTTACAAGGATTTTTCAGGCAAGGTTCACAAGCTCTCTTTGTTTTGACCAATGATGGTTGGTGGGATGACACACCCGGCTACAAGCAACATGCATATTATTCCATTTTAAGGGCTATTGAATACAGGAAACCCGTGGTAAGAGCTACCAACACTGGTTCATCTTGCTTTATTAATGCGAAAGGGAATGTGCAATGGTCAAGTCGATATGATACAAAAATTGCTCATGAACAAGACATACTTTTAAACAATGAGCATAGTTTTTATGAAAAAACAGGTGACTTTATAGCTTGGCTTGCATGCGTTATAAGCATTCTTTTTTTAATTATTTATTGGTCCACTGTTATTAAGTCTAAACTTTTCTAACATATTGAATTTCTCCAAAAGAATACCACTGTATGTTTTCATTTTGGGTCCTCAATTGAATTTGGCCTAAAGAATTTACTTCAATAATTCTTGCATGAAAAGAGTGTTTGTTATGCATCCATTCAACCTCAGTATTCTTACAATATAGCAGTTCATTGTATGTTGTTAATAAATGATCCCAATTCTCATTGTCGCAAAAGAACTGAAACCTATCTATAACTTCTCTCACTATAGCGTCCATTAAAGAATTTAGGTTCACCATTCTTTGACATAAAATATACAATGATGAGGCTTGATTTAGATTAGAAAAATGAGAATTATTAACGTTTATTCCAATACCGAGTATTGTATCCTGAACAATGTCATGTTTGATAACATTTTGAATTAAAATACCACAAATTTTTTTCTCTAAACAATATATATCATTAGGCCATTTAATGGCAAAGTTCAACTCAGGGAAATAAAGTTGAAGTTGTTTTACAATGGATAATGACGTTATACAATGTAAAAGAAAAAGTTTCGTCAAAGGAAGATTAACACTCGGAATGATTAATGAAAAACACAGGCTTTCGTTTTCTACTGATATCCATGCACGACCATACTGCCCTTTTCCTTCAGTCTGATGATTTGCATGGATCACACAAGGATTAGTTGGTTGATGAGATTGCAAATAATCTGCAGCATAACGATTCGTAGAATCAACATGATCCAAATAAATCAATGTGTACATTCTATTTATTTTGAGTCCTATTGATCTCAAACTGATCTGCATCTTTCCAAAAAGGGTAAGCACGACGAAACGCAGTAATTCTCTCCTGATTAATTTGAGCCACAAAAACTCCTTCGCCTGAATTGCAATGGGCAGCCGTCAATCCTTCACAGTCATACACTGCAGAATGTCCACTATACTCCAAACCGTTGCCATCCCTACCCACAATATTGACTCCTATAACGTAGTTTTGATTTTCTATTGCTCTTGCTCTAAGCAAAGTATCCCAAGCTAAAGTTCTTGTTTTAGGAAAGTTTGCAACAACAATATCCAAGTCGGCGGCATTCTTGTTTCTCATCCAAACCGGAAATCTTAAATCGTAGCAAATAAAACTGCGAATTTTAAATCCTTTGTATTCAATCTCTATATTTTGATCACCGGCAGAAAAATCTAAGTGCTCCTGAGCAAGAGAGAACAGATGTCTCTTGTCATAAGTAAAAAGATCAGTTCTATGAATCCAATAAAATCTGTTGTAATAATGAGAATCTTCTCTGGTCATAACAGAGCCACATATTGCGCTAGAATATTTCTCAGAAATGGACTTCATCCAATTTACAGTTTTACCATTTTCTGTTTCCGCCAACGATGTATTCATACTAAATCCTGTAGAAAACATTTCAGGCAGTACAATTATGTCCACTTGATCCGACAATTCTTGATTCAACATATTTTCTATTTTTTTCAAATTGGAATCTATTGATTCCCAAACAGGATTAAACTGGACAATTGCAATTTTCATTTCAAAATTTAAATAGTATAGAGTACAAATATAATTAGTCTTTGTGATGTCCGCTCTGAAAATAAATGAATGGCTTGTTTTTCAGTAAATAGTCCTGTTCAAATTCATTCTACTGTCAAAACAATAAAACAAGGCTATTTCACCATTCTTGCGGCAAAAATTGGTGCCTTCTATAATCTGTGCATTAAATATTTATTTTTTTCACATTTTTCATTAATTTTGAGGCAATACTTTTATAGAAAATTTTATCAAAATGAATTCAAAAATCATAGGCTTTTGCCTCATCACAGGACTGATTTTCCATTCCTGCAACAACCAAAAACAAGATATGAAATCAACAATTTCAGCAAATGACAATTTATCAAAACCATTTTCACTTACAGATGAGTGGAAAGGCCCTTACAATGGAGTTCCAGCATTTGACAAGGTGAAGATTGAAGACTTTCTCCCAAGTATTGAAGAGGCACTGGATGTCAAAAGAAAAGAAATTAATGCCATTTGTACAAATCAAGAGTCGGCCAATTTTAAGAATACAATTGAAGCTTTAGAGAAAACCGGTTCAGCCCTCAAAAGAGTTCAGGCAATTTATTACATCTATACTAGCAATATGGCCAATACTACACTGGATTCTATTCAAGCAATAGCGGAACCGCGATTTGCGGCTTTCCAAGATTCCATCATACAAAACAAAGAATTGTTTGCAAGAATAGAAGCTGTGAATAATGGCAAAGAAAAAGAAAGCTTAAATGCTGAACAAAAGCGACTATTGTGGAGATACTATACCAGCTTTGTTTTGGCAGGAGCAAAACTTGATGATTCAAGTAAAGCAAAAGTTGCAGAAATCAATCAAAAATTAGCCGGTTTGTTTACAAAATTTTCTCAAAATCAATTGGCCGATGAGTCTGAAAAATTTGTTGAACTCAATTCAGAAAAAGACTTAGATGGGCTGCCCGAATCCATAATAAACGCTGCTAAAAGCAAAGCAGAATCAAAGAAAAAATCAGGCACATGGCTTATCGCCAATACCAGATCAGCAGTTGAACCTTTTTTAACTTATTCCAACAATAGATCATTACGAGAAAAAGTGTGGAAAATGTTTATTAATCGTGGAGATAATGCAGACAAAAATGACAATAATGCAATCATCCCACAAATTTTGAGCCTGCGTGCAGAAAAAGCAAAGCTACTAGGATTCCCAAGTCATGCCCATTTGAAACTTGCAGATAAGATGGCTCAAACGCCCGAAAAAGCAATGGCTTTATTGGAGTCGGTCTGGCCTTCAGCAATTGCCAGAGTCAAAGAAGAAGTAACCGATATGCAAAAATTAGCAGATCAACAAGCTGATAAAATCAAAATTGAAGCTTGGGATTATCGCTATTTTGCCGAGAAAGTAAGAAAGGCAAAATATGACTTGGATGAGAATGAAGTCAAGCAATATTTGCAGTTGGAAAAACTTAGAGAAGGAATGTTTTACATGGCTCAAGAATTGTTTAATTTTAAATTTACTCAAGTAAATGATGTACCTGTATTTCATGCGGATGTAAGAGTTTGGAAAGTAGAAGACAATAGAACAAATCAACTTATAGGACTATGGTATTTTGATCCTTATGCCAGAGAAGGGAAAAGATCAGGCGCATGGATGACTGCTTATCGCGAACAAGAAACAATTAATGGAAATATTACAACGATTGTTTCCAACAATTGCAATTTCATTAAAACCACTAATGGAGAAGCGGTATTAATTTCCTGGGATGATGCCGAAACTTTATTTCATGAATTTGGACATGCATTGCATGGTCTTAGTTCAAAAGTGAACTATCCTGCTCTATCAGGTACAAATGTAGCAACAGATTATGTTGAGTTCCCTTCGCAGATTTTAGAACGTTGGTTGTCCACTCCTGAGATTTTATCCAAATATGCTTTGCATTACAAAACCGGACAATCTATGCCAAAAGAAATTTTGGATAAAATAAAGAAAGCAGCAACATTCAACCAGGGATTTTCTACAACAGAATATCTTGCAAGTGCTTTGGTTGATATGAAAATTCATCTTGCCGGAAATGCTAATATAGATGCAGATCAATTTGAAAAGCAAACATTAGCTAAATTGAATATGCCAAAAGAAATAGTAATGCGTCATCGATTACCTCATTTTGGCCATATTTTTTCTGATGAGGGCTATTCTGCAGGTTACTACAGTTATCTATGGTCTGAAGTGTTAAGTGCAGATGCTTTTGAAGCCTTTACAGAAGCCGGTGGTCCCTATGATAAGTCTGTGGGCAAGCGACTTAATGATTATGTGTTTTCAGTAGGGGGAACAATGGATGAAGCCGAAGCGTATAAACTTTTTAGAGGAAAAGATCCAAGCACAGATGCATTGATGAAAACAAGAGGCTTTCCCCTCGTAAAAAAATAATCTCGTATTTTTTATTTGCGCGCATTAATAAAATTCAAAATCAATTAATGCGCGTTTATTTTTAGATCTACAAAACATTTTTTCATTTAAATTATTTTGTTAGGGTCTTTTATCCAGATATTAAAAAATGAAACAAGTCAGATTAAGATTTGCACCTAGTCCAACAGGAGCTTTGCATATTGGAGGAATACGTACTGCACTTTATAATTATTTATTGGCCAGGCAGTTGGGCGGTGTGTTTATTCTTCGAATAGAAGACACTGACCAAACCCGTTATGTCCCTGGAGCAGAGGATTATATTATCAGATCTTTGAATTGGTTAGGTCTCATTCCCGATGAAGGGCCCGGATTCGGAGGAGAATATGGGCCTTACAGACAGTCCGAACGAAAAGCCATTTATTTGGACTACGCAAAGCAATTGGTGGAAAGAGGTTTTGCATATTATGCTTTCGATACAGCAGAAGAAATTGAAGCGATGAAACAACGTTTAGCAAAACAAGAATCTGATGTTGTAAAATATGACTACAATACACGAGCCGAGATGAAAAACAGTCTAAGCTTATCTCCGGATGAGGTGCAGAATTTATTTCACCAAGGTATAGCCTATGTAATTAGACTCAAAGTTCCTGAAGGAGAAACTGTAGAAATTCATGATACCGTAAGAGGGCATGTGTCTTTTGCCACACAAGAATTGGATGATAAAGTTCTGATAAAATCAGACGGGATGCCAACGTACCATATGGCCAATGTTATTGATGACCGACTTATGAAAATTACTCATGTCATTCGTGGAGAAGAATGGCTGAGCAGCACTGCGCATCATGTTTTACTTTACCGTTATTTTGGATGGGAAAATGAAATGCCTGAATTTTCACATCTTCCGCTCATTTTAAAACCGGAAGGGAACGGAAAGTTGTCCAAAAGAGATGGTGCTCAATTTGGATTTCCTGTTTTTCCGATTTCTTGGCAGATGGAGAATGGAGAATATATTCATGGATTTAGGGAGGAAGGCTTTATGCCTGAAGCCCTACTCAATTTTTTGGCATTTTTAGGTTGGAATCCGGGTACTGAGCAAGAGATATTCTCACTTCCGGAATTAATTAATGAATTTAAAAAAGAAAATATTGTAAAAGCGGGTGCAAGGTTCGACTATGATAAGGCTAAGTGGTTTAATTCTCATTATATACAACATGCCACAGCGGATCAATTGAAACCTTATATTAGGTCTTCTGCTGAAAAAGATTTGATAAATTTGACAGACGAACAGATTACAAGCATTTGTTCACTTTATCAAACTAGGTCGACTTATGTAAATGATCTTTGGAGTCAATCCAAATATCTTTTTACAGATCAAATCCAGTACAATGAGGATTTTATGAATAAAAAATGGAAGCCGGAACATATTCCTGCTTATGTTGAGCTTGAAGGTGAAATCCAAATGCTTGATGATTTTACAGCTCAGTCCTTAGAACAAGTTCTACAGAATTTCATGCAAAAAAACAAGCTAAAACCTGGAGAGGTTTTGCCAAGTTTGAGAGTGATGATGTCAGGAACTCCAATGGGACCGGACATTTATGCAATGATGATGGCCTGTGGCAAAGAACTCCTGGTAAATAGAATACAACGATTTTTGGCTAAGGCCAATTCATAAAAAAAGATTTCCTCTTTTTCTACTCTGTCGTTTTTGGATCTTCTTCAATTTCTGCGGGCTCACTGCTATTCCAGATTTCACGCCACATTTTCCAGCTGTCATTTTCCTTTTTCCATAGGACCAGATATTTACCTTTATCCAACAGTTGATCCAGCTTTCCTCTTAAAATATACTCTCCTTCTTCGACCACCATTTCCTGATCTCCTGTCACCTTTACTCGTTCAAATTCGACTTTTAAGTCTAAGTTTTTACCTTCGTTATAATAATAATAAGTGATTGCTGGGATCCCAATAATCTTATTGTCATTAGGAGGAAATATAGCAGCATCTTTAGTATATTTTTGTCCTGTAATTTTTACCTCATTCACTTTAAATCGTTCGTTGTAATTCTTGTTCATACGTTCGATATAGGCCTGCACTTCTGAAATATTGAATTCTTTCTTTTCAGAGTCTGAATTTTGACAGGATGTAAAAATAAATCCTGCAGTAATAAACATATAAAATAATAGTTTCATATTAAACTTGTTGCACTTATTTCTTTAACTTTTAATTCTAAAAACTCATCCCCTTTTAGTATTTAACAAACTTCACAAGCGTTCGATTCAACTTTGCCAAATACAGTCCTGAATTTATGCTCGTTAAATTTACGGATTCCAATTCTTTTGAAATCCATTTTGAATACAGCACTCTGCCTGATAAGTCCATAATAATGAGTTCTGACGGAACAGAACCAGCTAAAATTAGCTCATTGCTTTCCGCCGAAAAATACATCTTGGCCTCCGTAGTGTAAACTTTTTCATTAGAACTAATAGAATTAAGTCTGAATCTTGAAAAAAACTTCCATATTTCTAAACTTGCCGAAATATCTTGACAGGTTGTCCCGACGTTTATTACTGCACCCGGCCAAGTGTGTCCGCCATTATTAATTTTAAAATGTTCAACAGGAGCATAAGAGTCTTTGGCATGAAAAATAATATGCTCTGCCGTTGCACCATCAGAGGAAGAAATATCCAAAATTTTTATTACTTGGGCTCCGGACTCTGTTTTATTAATTTCTTTCCAAAAATTTAAAACTTCATCAATAGATAAAAACTGCTGTGTACCTGTATAGGGTACTATTCCGTCTGCGGTTCCATGAATCTCCATCACCGGTATTGGTGATTTCCGTTTGCACAATAATTTCTCAGCCGCTACCATACTTCCTGTAACAGAAGCTATCGCCGCAAATTTATCAGACTCGCAGGCAAGTTTATAACTCATAAATCCACCATTGGACATTCCGGTTGCATAGATCCTGTTCTTATCAATAGGATAGCTCAGGCTCAAACTATCGATTAACTTATTGATAAAACCGACATCATCTACTGTGCTGGGAAAAAAACCAACGTTCCAAAAACTTTGATTGAGTGGACTTGTTGTCGTTCCATTGGGATGAACAATTAGAAAGCCTGCAGTATCTGCAATACTTCTAAAATCTCCATAGATTTCTTGTTGTTGGGCATTGGAAGTAAATCCATGCAAATTGACTATAAGAGGATATGATTTATTGCTATGGAAATTTTTTGGAATGTATAATCTATAATCTCTGTTCAATCCATCATGCACTATTTTACCTGTAATTGTTTGAGATTGCAATCCAATTGTCCAAAGGATTAGTCCTAGAAAGAAATATTTCATATTTATTTTTTTTATTGATTTTGTATTTAATGCAGTTCTTAATTCTTTTTTAAGGTTCTATTAAAAAACATCCAATTTGTATCCAACTTTAAAATATCATATTGTGTAAACACTTTTGAAAATTTTGTCCTTACAAAAAATTCATTTTTTTTCAATTCATTCTCTCGATCTGCCAATCGATTGAATATTAATATGGCTTCCGGATTTAATTGTGATTTTAAAAATTCTAAAAATTCTATCGTTTCAAATTGATCAGGAACCCAACTGTCTAAAAATAAATCTACACAGATAAGGTCATATTTTTTTTTATTTTGTTTACAAAAATCGAAGGCATCTTCTTGAATCAATAGAATCTTTGAACTCAATTTTGGTTTAACCCACTCGTCAAAAATCGTTATAACTTCTCGGTCATATTCTACACAATCAAATTCGATCATTTGCTTGTATTTTCTCTCTATTAATTCCATTATTGAGCCCGTGCCAAGTCCCAGTACCAAAGCTTTCTTTACCGCAAGAGTCGACCATGGAATAAGCTCAAAGGCTGAATCAAAATTATCGTATTTCAATCCATAAGAATATATCGCATTTTCTGTACACAACTGAAACTGCCCCTTAACCAATTTTAATTCTAAGTTTGGATTTAATTCGCTCGCCGTCTTCATGAGAGATACTTCAGTAAAATAGGATCTCCACTTCTGCCATACACTTACTCTTCCCATGAGCGAAATTGCTTGGTCGAATGATAAATTTGTTTTAGCAAATCTACAGCTTGATCCGAGAGTTCTTGTTTTCTCCTGCTCATAACCGTTCTCGCAGTCTGCACAAATTTCTCAAACAAAAAAGTACTAAAACCGGCTGCACCTCCCCAGGCAAAATCCGGAATAAACTGCCTAGGAAATCCATCTCCAAAAACATTTGCTCCTACTCCCACCACTGTTCCTGTATTGAACATCGTATTGATTCCACACTTGGCATGATCTCCCATTGTCAGTCCACAAAAAATTGTACCTGTTTTGATAAACCGATTTTCTAAGTAACTCCAAACTTTTACCTCATCATAATTATTTTTTAAATTGGAAGTATTACTGTCTGCTCCAAGATTACACCATTCTCCTATTAATGAGTTTCCTACAAATCCATCGTGAGCTTTATTTGAGTTGGCCTGAAAAATAGAATTGCTCACCTCTCCTCCTACTTTACAACCCGGACCTATAGATGTTGCACCATAGACTTTAGCACCCATTTTTAGTTGCGCATTTTTTCCAAGATAAAATGGCCCTCTAATCATACTCCCTTCCATTATTTCTGCATGATCATCTATGTAGATTGGACCAGCTTCTGCATTCAGGATACTGCATTCTACTTTTGCGGTTGGCGCCACATAAATTGTCTTTCCTAAAATTCTGTTGGAGTTTGATGGAGCATTAGTTTCCATCACCAAATCATTAAAGTCTTCACAAAGTATTTTTTCATTCCACTGAAAAAGATTCCATGGACCCTCAAGCACCACACAATCTTGAAAGGCTTGCTCTCCAATGCCACTGCATTGACCGGATTCAAACAATCGAACTGCATTTTCAGAGTCCAATCTCCACGCCAACTGCTTACCATGAAAAGTCAAGCTTGTATTTAAGCTAAGTTTCGCAATCTGCGCACACAATTCCTTTGTAGGCAGCACATGGCCGGCTACAATAACATTATCGCTTTCAATGGAGCAATGATAAACTAATTTCAGATCGTCATCACAATATTGTTCAACATTACATTGTAGATATCGCCTCCATTTGTCCGAAATACTGTCTATTCCTATCCTAAGGTCCGAAACAGATCTTGTTCTCGTCAATGGCCAAAAACGTTTTGTAATTTGTGTTTGATGATATAAAATAAAATGCATAGTCAATAGAATTGATTGAAGTCCATTTTTAAATAATAAAAAATAAACCTCTATTGTTTACTTATGATTTGTTGCAAAATTTTAATAGAGCAGAGGCCAACAAATCCATCTCTTGCATAGAACTGTACACATTGGGAGTGATGCGGACACCATGGATATTTTCCCAGTTAATTGCCACCGTATGAATTTTATATTCATTGAATAAAAAATCTGCCAACGACTCCGGCGAAGAACCTTCAATAGAAACATTACCAATAGCTCCGGTATAATTTCTATTCTGCGGACTATGGATTTTTACTTTAGGATGAGATTTTACCTGATTTACCCATCGCTCCTTCAGTGAACATAATCGGTCAAATTTTCTTTCTGCTCCTATCAAATCAAAAAAATCAATTGCCTGTCCTATAGCCTGCTCCAGAGCAAAGGATCTCGTCCCCAGATTCTCAAACTTTCTTATATCAGAAGATTCTGCGTCTCCTCCAGCCAACAAAGGGTACAACTGTTTTATTTTTTCTTTTTTGACATAAAGCAATCCTGTTCCAATCGGTGCGCTCAACCATTTGTGCAAACTGGTCCCAAAATAATCACAATCCAAATCACGAATTTTATAAGGGATATGAGCAAAACTGTGTGCAGCATCAAGGACCACTTCTATACCTCTTGCATGCGCAACATCAGCAATTTTTCGAGCCGGCAATACCTGACCCACCCAATTGATCATGTGTGTAATGTGAATGATTTTTGTTTTTGGACTGATCGCATTTTGAAATTGTTTTACTATCATTTCATCATCTTCAATAGGAAACTCAAAATTGAGCCATTTCAATTCTATTCCATCTCGATGCGCCCTTTGCTTCCATGCATTGATCATGTTGGGATAATCCTGCTTGGTAAGAATGACCTCATCTCCTGCCTTCAATCTAAGTCCAAATATGATGGTTTCCAATGCCTCAGAACTGTTCCTGTGAAATGCCAATTCTTCCTCACTGCAGCCGGCTATAGATGCCATTCTTTTGCGCAGAGGTTCTCTTCCTTGATCCAATATTCTCCACATATAATAGGAAGGTGCTTCATTGCACAAGCGCTGATAAAACTCCACTGCCTCTTGCACCACTTTGGGGCTCGGGGCCACTCCACCATTATTCAGATTGACAATGTTGGGCGAACTTGTGTAAGCCATTCTGATCATTCTCCAAAACTCCTCATCAGACAGAGTCGGATCCGATTTGATTGCCTCAACTTGTCTCTGTTCAAATTCATAGTTTTCTTCCATTTGAGCTAGGATTTTAGACGGAGTAAAAAGACCTACACCGGCCGTAAATCCTCCCCATTTGAGCATTGTCCTGCGTTGCATAACAGCAAAATTTAGATAAAACAATATTGAACATGGCTGTGTCCCTGCTTCGCAGGGTCGGAGTCTTACGGACTCGTTATTCACTCGGTGCTTTGCACTTCCGGCTTTGCCGGAATCCTCCAGCCTCCTCACAGAAAACAGCACTACCAAACAACGCTTCATTAACCCAAGAATTCGGGCTTGTAACCCAATGGGTTGTTTGTAGATTATTTTCTATCCAACGATCAAAGCAGAAAAATAAGCTAAATTTTTTAATTCATTAATTTTTATTTGAAAACCCTTTCCTCTATAGGATCGCTACCATCGGCCTGACATGAATAGTTGGGTCTTCAATTCTCCATTGCCTCTCATGTTCAATATGAGAGACAATAAATTTTATTGATTATTTCTCTGCCAAATTAGTTTTTTATTCATCCAATGAAACTTCAACGAATATCCCTTTCTAATTTGTCTCCTATTTCCAAAAATAATCAAATTAGTTATGATCATTATCAGAAGTCTCTTAAATTTGCTTTCTCTAAGTCTTGTATTAAATCGAATTAAACAATACCATTATTTGGATTGATGACAAGAATTTGTGAATTTTCAAATTTTAAGAATTGCCAAAGTAAATCTAATGTTTTTATCTATAATGATATACAAATTGCTTCGAGTAATCAAATAAAATTTCGTATGCAAAATTTATTATTTCAAGGTTTATAAATGTCAGCTCTTGTTAATATAGAACTCTACCAATCGTATAAATCTGCCAGTTTATCCCGGTTTAATTTTTTGGTTGACCAATTTTTAAGTCGTAATGAGTTGATAGTAAAATATCTAGAAATTTTCAAAGACGAACTGAATAGTAATGGGGTCTCTCAGGTAATATTCCCTTTTGAACCAAACTTAGAATTTTACTTTTTTATAAGAAATTTGGCTCTATATGAAGAATGGTTCGTTTTAGAGCTTTGTATAGAATATGACAAGGTACTTGAAAATATTAATAGACAAACAATTTACAATAAAGGAATTAAGGATTTATTTATAAAAATTCTAAAATTACTCAATGAATCATTTGAGACTCCGGCCATAGTGGTCACTAGCGAAATAGAAAATGGTTTTTTCTTTGAATATAACATCGGAAATGGCTCAGCGGAATTAACCGGTTTTGAAATGGCTTTATTGAAGAAGTCAGAAATTTTTAAAAATGGTGAATCTTATTCTATCATTGAAGAAACAGAAGAATACAGAATTTACATTCAAGAAAACAAATGGGTTGCATGGAAATAGAAAAACATCGCCACAGTTTTGATTGACGAACTCAGTTAATAAGCTCAAATAGAATTTCTAATCAATCTTCCCAAGCTAATCTTAGTTTTGAACTTTTATTCTTGAACATAGCCTCCAATTTTTTCAGTGCAACAATAAATTCTATGTAAACAATTGTCAAACAAAATAAAATGAGTATTATTGCTAAAATTTTACCAATATGACAGGCAGAGAGGGGCGTTTTCAGCTAGCAGACATCGTGGTCATTCAGATCATCTCTGCA
This sequence comes from Saprospiraceae bacterium UBA3362, assembly GCA_002360455.1. Lineage (GTDB taxonomy): Bacteria > Bacteroidota > Bacteroidia > Chitinophagales > Saprospiraceae > Vicinibacter. The sequence continues at coordinate 43,785 of DEQQ01000098.1, read as the reverse complement.
GTTTTACTGTTGAGTTTGGCGATTTTGTTTCAGGGAACCGGAGATGATGGCGACAGTGTGTTGCATTTTTTAAAAGCAAAATATGCACCTACCAGACCCGAACTATTTTTTGATCATTGGGGTAAACCTTTTTACACTTTACTTGCTTTTCCATGGGCGCAATTTGGATTTTTTGGAATCAAATTGTTTAATATTGTCAATATTCTCCTGGCTCAATATTGGATTTATTGCATTGCAGAGAGACTTCAATTCAGATTTGCTTGGCTTCCCTCGCTGCTTTATATATTATGCCCTATAAGTACTTATTACACACTGTCAGGACTTACTGAGCCTCTGTTTGCAAACTTATTTTCCTTAGCCGTATTGCTCATCATGCAAAAGAGAATCGGTGTAGCGATGATGTTGATGTCATTCCTGCCTTTTGTTCGTTCTGAGGGATTAATTGTTGTGATCATTTCTTCTGTTTATTTGCTCTTTGAGAAACAGTTTAAGTATATTCCTTATCTTGCTTTAGGTCACTTGCTTTATGCAATAGCAGGAATGTCCACATACGATGGAGACTTTTTATGGCCTTTTACAAAAATTCCATATCCGGCAGATAAAGCCTTTTATGGAAAAGGACCCTGGTTTCACTTTACTCAAAACATGCCACAGGTTACAGGAATATTAGGAGCAATACTTTTATGGTTGGGATGTTGTTATGTATTGGTCCTTGTTCTAAAATTTTTCAAACGAGAACTCAAATCTGAGGAATCTGTTTTTCTTTTTTTTATCTATGGGTCTTTTCTAGGTTTCCTGTTTTTTCATTCTTATGCTTGGGCCTGCGAAAAATTCAATTCTTTTGGTTTAGTCAGAGTTTTTATTGCCGTTCTCCCTATGATGGCAGTTATTATGACTCAAACTGTAGAATGGATTTACAACCAATGGAAATTTAAGTATTATAATTTTGGACTTGGCCTTTATCTGTTTTTGATTTCTATTCTTTTATTTGCTCCAAATCACAAGTATAGTGCATCGTTTTGGAAGTTTTCTGAAAGCTCCGGTCAACTCGCTATGAAAGAGGCCGTAGATTTTATCTCTCAGTCTATTCCTAAATGGAAAGATCAAGAGCTTATTACAAGTTCAATGAATTATTATTTTTACTCAAATCAAGATCCGGACAGGAGAGGGAACTCCCATGTATCTGCAATAAAATTATTTAAAACATTCAAAAGAAATACAATACTCATTTGGGATGACTGGTATTCTGTAATAGAACATAAAGTCCAATTGGAAGACATCCGCAAAGACAGTCTATGGCAAGAATTGAAGACGATAGAATGTACATCTGACAAAGGAAATAAGTCTAAAGCCGTAATATTCCAATACCATCCACAAGATGAATATGAGGAACTGCAAAAGTCGAGAACTGAAGAAATCATTCAAAGAATAAAGTCCGATCCGAGTTGGCTAAAGCATGTTGAAGAAAAAGCGATAAAGAACAAAATTACCACAGACAGTATGTTGATTTTGGATGCACTTTATCTCATCAATACAGGGTACTAGTAAATAAGAAAACCATTCTCACAATGAGTGAGCGATAGAAATGGCCGCGAAGCGGGTCTCATGGAGCAGAGCGAAATGAGACGAGACCCATGAATAGCGCGACCCTATTGTGGTCAATAATAGGGGCACTCCCAAGAAATCCTTCTTTGGCAGAATTAGAATGGAACGATTTTTGATCTTATGAGGCAGATTGTTGTTTATTAATTAAAATTAAAACAAAAATGTCTCGAGCAATCCCTTTGGTAGATTTAAGTGAATTTGTAAATGGCGACCCATCTACAAAATTAAAATTTGTGAACGAGCTGGGTGATGCTTTTCACAATATCGGATTTGTTGGTGTTATCAATCATGGTATTCCCAAGGAGTTGGTGGCCGATTTTTATTCTGCAGCAAAAAGCTTTTTCTCATTGCCCGTTGAGGTCAAATGCAAATATGAAGTGCCGGGACTTGCCGGACAAAGAGGCTACACTTCCTTCGGAAAAGAGCATGCAAAACAAAGTCGCGTAGCAGATCTAAAAGAATTTTATCAAATAGGTCAAACCGTTTTGGATGGAGACCAAATTAAGTCTGAGTATCCCGATAATGTGAATGTCACAGAGCTTCCTAAATTTGCTCAATTGGGAAATCAACTTTACCAAAGTTTCGAAAAATCCGGTGCCCATTTATTGAAAGCCATTGCAGTTCATCTACGATTGGGTGAAAACTATTTTGAAAAGAAAATACACAATGGAAACTCTATTCTCAGAGCTATCCATTATCCGCCGATTATTCAGGAACCTGACAGTGCCATACGAGCTGAACAGCATGAAGACATTAATCTGATAACACTTTTGGTTGGGGCTTCTGCCGGAGGTCTGCAAGTTCTCAATATGAAAAATGAATGGCTTGATATCGTCCCTGGAGAGAACGAAATTGTGGTCAATGTGGGAGATATGCTGCAAAGACTGACAAATAATTACCTAAAATCCACAACTCATAGAGTAGTCAATCCACCAAAACAGGAGTGGCATTTGCCTCGATTGTCTATTCCGTTTTTCTTGCATCCTCGGAGCGAAATGGATCTAAGCTGTCTTTCTTCATGTGTAACAGATTCAAATCCATTGGCTTATGAGCCGATCACCGCCGGTGAATATCTCAATGAAAGACTTAGAGAGATAGGACTTAAAAAATAAACTTCGGGATTTAACTTTTTTTGAAATTAACTGTCTTATATTAGCATAGGCTTAAGAGGTTTAAGCCTAAAAAAATTATCGCGATGAATTTACTTTTTATAGGCAATTTGGGCGGATGGGAAATGGTGGCCGTTGTGTTCATCATTTTATTATTGTTTGGCGGTAAAAAAATTCCTGAACTTATGCGCGGCTTGGGAGCCGGAATCAGAGAGTTTAATAATGCCAAAAACTCCATTACCAATGAAATCAAAGAAGGCATGAAAGATGCCGAACGTAAAAGTTTAGAAAACAAAGAATAATCAGCAAATTCACAGAAGATCTCAAAATGAAGAAACTACTCAATGTATTGAGCTTGGTACTCTTTTGCATCAGTCTTAGTCAGGCTCAAAAGATAGGACATGTCAATTCCGTAAGATTCATCGATTCACTTCCTGAAGCCAAAGTTCTGGCTCAGCAGCTGGGTCAATATGAAAAATCACTTTCTGATCAGGCAGAGAAAATGTTGGAGAAATTTCAAACCAACGTTCAAAAATACCAGACCGATGTTCAGTCCGGAAATTTAACTCCAACCCAACAAAAGCAAATCGAGACCGATCTGCAAACTGAACAAGCTGCTCTCCAAAATTATCAACAAAGTGCCCGAGAATCCTTGGAGAAAAAAAGAAATGAGCTCACTAAACCTTTATTGGAAAAAATTCAGCAGGCCGTAAATCTGGCAGGAAAAGAACTTGGATATCTTATGATTTTTGACAGTTCTGTTGGTTTGGTTATTTATCCTGAAGCGGAGGATCTTACGCAAGAGGTTCTCAAAAGACTCAAATAAGCTTAAACCGAATTTCTACTTTTTTTTTGCTCGATAAGCGACTTTTTTGCACATACACTGAAGTCTTGCAATTCTATTATCTTTGAGCAATATTTTTCAATAAAAAGTATTCAGCACAATTGGATATGAATAATTATTAATTATTGTTCATACAGCCAAAATTGATCTTCATCATTCATCTGATTCAACATGTCCACTCCAGTTACAGAATTATTTGAAACCATTCAAGCCATCGTTTTGGATATCGACGGCGTACTTACTGACAATAAAATATTGGTTACTGATAATGGTGAGTTTCTGAGAATAATGAATGTGCGGGATGGGTACGCCATAAAAAGAGTTATAGAAAAAGGAATCAAAGTGGCGATCATCTCAGGAGGGCGATCCATAGGCACAAAAAAAAGACTGGAAATACTTGGAATCAAAGAGATTCACCTTGGTATTGAACAGAAATTGCCTTGCCTCCAAGCTTTGCTTGCTCAGTGGCAAATCCGTCCGGAAAATGTCGCTTATATGGGAGATGACCTCATGGACATTCCCTGTTTGCAATTTGTGGGACTGTCTTGTGCTCCCAAAGATTCCGTGCCTGAAGTGTTACAAACTGTAAAATATATATCGCCTCAAGCCGGTGGAGACTGTTGTGTGAGGGATCTTATAGAAAAAGTTATGCAAGCTAAAGGACTGTGGTAGGATCTTATTTGCAACTTATCCGATGGCCCAATGTACTTATGGTGGGATTGACCCAACTCATGTGTTATTTTAAGTTTATATATCCCCTTCAGATCACAGAAGACACTTTATGTTTAAGCATAATGGATCAAATGCTTCTCATCTTGTGTACAATGAGTATAACAGCAGCAGGATTTGTGATCAATGATTTGTATGATGTAGAATCAGATCTGCTTAATAATAAAAGAAATTTAATCTCCTTAATAGGAAAGCCCAATAGCCGAATATTTTATTTTGCACTGATTTTTATTGGCCTTATATTGAGTCTCTATTTGGCGATGAAATTGGATTTTCATTTTTCATGGTTGTTTTATCCGCTTAGTCATCTCATTCTGTGGTGGTATAGTAGATATGGTAAATGCAGTATCTTGATAGGAAATAGTTTGGTCTCTACATTTATTGGAGCCAGTATTTTACTACCAATTTATGCTAATAAGGACCAATTAATTTCTGCTCTATACCTATCCATGGATCAGACCGAATTCTTGCGATGGGTTCAAGAATTGGGATTGTGGTGCTCCTTTGCAGTATTGAGCAATTTTTTTAGAGAGATCGTAAAAGATATTGAAGATAAGGATGGAGATAAAGCATGCAATTGTGTTACAACAGCAGTCTATTTTTCGATCCGAATCTGTAAGCTCATTTTAATTACTGTCCTACTGACTATTGCCTTTATAGCGATAGTAAACGCGAGCATTGCGGCTTCCACTCTTCAAACTGTTTTTTATTTTGTTTGCATTATTCTCCCTATTTTGGGATTGGGATGGTTGCTATTAAAGGCCAAAGAATCAAAAGAATGGGCTCAAATTAGTTTGTATTCAAAGTTGTATATGGCTTTGGGTCTTTGCTTTCTTTTTTTTATATAATTCTATTCCAAAATATCAGCTTAATTTCCACTATTTTTGTATCCAACCACTGAATAAAAATTGATGCTTACATTAAACAAAAGATTGGGTCTATTGTATATCACATTTGTTTTCTTTTTTCAATATTCAAGAAGCCTCTTTTGTATTACAAATCTATTTACTCTCAAAGAGGTTAATGCCATCGACTTATTAAAATCTTTTGGGTACGGAATCAAAATGGATGCCTCTATGGCTGCTTACTCTATTCTCGCTGTTGGAATCCTCTATCTTTTTCAAATATTATTTCCTGCTCAATTTTGGCCAAATCTAAAATTAGGGTTTGTCCGAATTATTGCAATTCTATTCTCTCTTTTGCTGGTAATCAATATTGAACTTTATAGACACTGGGGATTTCCAATAGACCATACTTTATTTAACTATGTTGACAAAAGTATGGAAATGGGAAATTTTTTTAGCATCGGGATGATACTTCGATTCTTGCTATTGCTCCTTCTGCATTTGGTGTTCGTATTTTTTTTATTCAAAAAAGATGAGAATGAATATGTCGGAAGTTTGAAGCTCATTATTCCTCTCCTTTCTTTTTTGGGATTGGCTGTCATCCCACTGCGAGGTGGACTTAAACAAATTCCTTTAAATCCATCTCATGCCTATTTTAGCTCTGTACAGTTTTATAATCATTGTGCAGTAAATCCTGTTTGGAATCTTATTTATTATTTGAATAAAAGCAAGTATCAGGACCAGAATTCTATAAGAATTGACTCGAAAGATGAGCATTTTTTTAATTCTATTTTTAATGATTGCAGCTCTACAAATTTTAAATTTCTAAAATCAACAAAACCCAATATTTTGATTGTATTGTTGGAAAGTTTTACTCAGAATGTAATTAATAAAAAGTACGAGGGAATCGAAATCACTGAGCAGACCAATAAATTGATTCAGAAAGGAATATTTTTTAAGAACGCTTATTCTAATGGAGATAGAACTGACAAAGGAATTGTCTCTGTACTGAGTGGTTATCCCGCGCTTGCTCAGAATTCTATTATGATGTTTCCAAACAAAGTTCCAACCTTGCCTAGCATTGTAAAAAATGTAAGTTCATTGGGTTATAAATCTGCATTTTATTATGGAGGAGATATCAATTTTGCCGGAATGAAAGCCTATTTACTCAGCGCAGGATTCTATACCATTGTTGATAAAGCTGATTTTGATCCTAAAAGTTACAATGCTAAATGGGGTGTACACGATCACATTTTATTTGATTATTATATCGACCATTTAAGTTTGCAGGATACTCCTTTTATACACTGCATTTTGAGCTTGAGCAGCCATCCTCCGTATGATATTCCTACCAAAGATCTATGGACACGTGAAACAGAAGAAAAGCAATTTCTAAATACCATCCATTATACTGATCAATCCTTAGGCTCATTAATGGAAGAGTTGAAAAAGTCCACGCTGTGGGATAATTTACTGGTTGTGTTGGTAGCAGACCATGGAGGAAGATTTCCGGGCGGGATGAGTTATGAGGCACCTGAAAAATATAAAATCTTAATGCACCTTACAGGAGGAGCCGTTACTCAAGATAGTATCATAGAATCCGTGGTACTACAATCCAATCTTGCCACGACCCTATTGCATCAAATGAACATCAATGACAATCATTACAAATTTTGTCAAGATGTATTTTCACAACATTATCAACCCTTTGCATTTTATGCATTTAATAATGGAATTGGTCTTATAGAAAATCAGGCTATTCAAATCTATTCTAATGATCAGTCAAAATTGATTAGAAAAGAAGGCCAAAGCCAATTTTCTGCTCAACAAATTAAAGCTCTCAATGATCTGATCCTCCAAGATTTTTACAGCAGATAAAGATCACTGCTTTCTAAGCAAATTATAATATTTTAAAATCCAGCCAATCTTTGAAAAAGATTGCAATGCAAAATACATGTAGAATTAATCTAAAATATTCACCAAGGATTTTAATTGGACATATTGAAATTGAATTCAGTGATTTTTCTTTGGAGGACTATTTCCTTTGCCCTTTTTTCACAAGAATTCTATCATAGCAATAACAGGATAAAATCTATATCGAGGAGATTACCAATAAGGTTCTAATCCGCCAAAAAACCTTAGTGACAATTCCGGTTGAGCTCAAATGCCTGATTTTTAAGGAAAATTTTCATTTTTTGTCAAAATTTTAAATAATTATGTAGCAGAATGAAATTGAATAAGTTATATGCTATTGTTTTTTTATATGCAAAAAATATATAATTTATATAGTATTATATTTTAAAATTTTAGAATAAATTAGAAATAAATATTCTATATCAGAATAAGTCAAAATATTTTTTCAAAAAAAATCAGATTAGAGAATAATTTGTACTTTTACAACAGCATTTAATATCCCAAGCATGTCAAAAAAGACTAAAGCAGACTTAACTCTCATGCAACTTATTGAAGAGTTTGAAAACTCATCAAAAGTAATTAAGCCCATACTTTGGGAAGATAAACATATACAAAAGCTCATTCATCATTTTGAAAGACAAAGAAACTACGATAAAGCTATTGAAGTAATTGATATGGCCTTGCATACATACTTATATAAAACGGAGTATTATCTTTGGAAAGCCAAGATCTTGATTACTTTACGCAGATCTGAAGAAGCTCTTGTTGTGCTTAATAAAGCCAAAGAATTAAGTCCAAACGATCCTAATATACTACTTCAAAAGGCTAAAGCTTACGCTACCTTAAAAGATTTTCATAATGCCAATATTTTACTCAAAGAAGCCAGAAAGCAAACTGCCAAGGCAGATGAGATGGAAGTGTTGTTGGTAGAAGCATTTATTCAAGAATGCATGAAAGATTATGATCAGATGTTTTTTACTTTGAGAGACGCACTTAGAGTAAATCCAAACAATCCTGAAGCCTTAGAACAAATTTGGATCAGTGTTGAAGTTTCCAAAAAATATCATGAGAGCATAGAGCTTCATAGGTCAATAATTGATAAAAATCCTTACTCTTACCTTGCTTGGTATAATCTTGGACATGCCTACACTTGTATCGGGATGTACGAAGAAGCATTGGAGGCCCTGGACTATAGCTATATTATCAATCCTCATTATGAACAAGCATGCTTGGACTGTGCGGATCTTGCCCTTCAACTTAATCGGATAGAAGAAGCCTTGCATTATTTCTCCGAAGCTTGCGAAAGATTTGGAGAAGATGTTGATATGGTTGTGAACTTGGCGGATTGCCTTATCAGATTGAATAGATATAAAGAAGCAAAAGTTAAATTGCATAAGGTAGCGGAACAGGATCCTTACAATGATGAAATTTTCTTCTTGCTAGGAGAATCATATTCCGGAGAATACAATTGGCCTAAAGCTATAAAGTATTATCTTGAAGCTATTGAAATCGACAATGAAAGAGAAGAGTTTCATTTTAGCATTGCAAAAGCTTACGAAGCCAAAGAATTATTCAAAAAAGCAGAAACTCATTTTAGAAAGGCTGCTTTGTATGGACATGAACAAAGTAAATATTGGGCTAGTTATATAGCTTTTTTAATTCGCCATAAGTTTTTTGAAAAAGCGCAAAAAGCCATTTCAAAAGCAGATCGAGTAAGCTGCGGAGCGGATATCTTGTATACCAAAGCAGCTTTTGCCTATTTTATTGAAAGCAAAAAAGAATCATTAATTATTCTCGAAGAAGCTCTCAGTGAAGATGTGAGCCTTAAGCATATTTTCGAAGATCTGATTCCGGAGTTTGCAGGTACAAAAGACTATCAGGCAATGGTCAAATACTTTGGTAATTTGAGTTAGCCACGCGATCAAAATTACACTATTTACTAAGTGAATCTAAACGAATATATGCAATTCTCCAAGGAGAAGGGATAATATTTTATTTTGTAAATTCTGTCCTCTCTCCAAAAAGAAAATGCAATCCTTGCTTAAAGTATAAGGATATATTTTATTCAATTGTTCAATGTTATTTGCAATTGCCAATAGTAGCCCATTTTGGTCTTGGAGGTAGAATTGATCTTTGATTTTAATGATTCTACATCCTGTGATGATTTGCACAAAATTTTGAAGAAACGGATTTGCAAGCAATGCTTTCTGAAAATCCTCAATAGATTCTTCTAAGCTCTTTACAGTAATATTCCAATTTGCTGGTGGAGAAGACTTATCAGTAGATAGTTGGACTATTCTTTGTTTTACCGCGCCGGGATAAAAATACACCTTATCATGATAATCTCTATTGAATTTATAAACTTGATAGGGAGAAAAAACATTAACCTGATACTCCAAAACAAGAGCAATTGATTGTGTGGAGTTGCCATAAAACCAAGATCTCCTCAGACGTAATTGTTCTTCTTTTTCATTTAACTGACCAATAAGTTTCCATTGATCTTGTTGCTGAATATTCAGAGCCATTACATCTGCCTTTTTATGGCTAAACCCTATATATGCAAGTATATCCTCAGCATCATAAAGGGATAAGGAAGACTTAGATTGGATCAAATGAGTTAATTTGGACATAGTTGCAAGTTCATGCAATATTCTTTCTTGCCAATTTTCTGTTGCAATGAATTCTTTAAATAATCTAATTCTTTTGGAAAGCGCACCGGCCCCCAAATCAGATAATCGGGTTGAAATCTCTTGTAAGCGACTATCGTCCTGTTCTAAAATTCTCAGTCCATCTTCTAGGATTTTAAGAATCCACTGATCCAGAAGTTCTATTGCTCCTACGAGTGAATGGACCTTGTCCGGTTTTAGTCTAGAAAAATAAAGATTCAGATCCAACTTCGATTTCGAATTATAAAAACATAAAATTCAAAGATAATTTCTATTCCCCGATTGAAGAATAACAGGCTTGACAATCTCCAAATTCCAAATTGCCGGTTCGGAATGAATCCTACAGCTTTAAGCAAAAAAAAACCGGGGCTGGACGTTTTCCAGACCCCGGACAAATGAATGAAATAATAAAAAATTTTAAAAAGTAGAGCTTTTAAACTCTAACATTAATTTCCTGTCTTTAGGTTCACGGTCAGCTTAAACTCATTATCTATAGCCTTATCTCCCAAATTATCAAAAAATGAGCCAGAACCATATTTTATATCATATAATGTTCTATCTACGGAAATTGTTGCGTTGGCCGTTAAATTTTTTCCATTAATTTCTATAATTGCCGGAAAAGAAACAGCCTTTGTTATTCCTTTGATCGTTAAATCACCGGTAACATCAGCCTTGTTTTTTTCTGTGTAACTAACATTTGTTATTTTTAATGTTGCTTTTGGAAATTTTGCAACACCAAAAAAATCGTCACTTTTTAAATGCCCAACAAGTTTGTTTGCATACTCTCCTTTGAGATCCGTGCAAGAGATAGAATTCATATCAATTTCAAACATCCCTGTCTTGAGTTTTCCTGTAGAAAACTCAACACTTCCTGATTGAAGGCTAACATTTCCACTATGCTGTCCTGTCACTTTTTTTCCAAGCCAAGATACAGTAGAAGTCTTTGTGTTAACCGGAATTTTGAATACTTTTTCTTTTGGATTCACTTTGAATGCCAAAAGTGAAACGCTGAAAATCAGCGCAATAGCATAAAATGTACTTTTCATCGTTATGTGTTTTAAATAATTTAATTCTAATTAATAAAGTTCCTTATTTATTGTTAAAAATTTGTTAAGTCAATCTGTGATTTTCTCTCAATTTCTCTAAAAACAGATTGAACTCTCTAACTTTCTCCAAGTCAATATCTTTCATCTCGATTTCTATCTGTTCCACTTGCTCAGAGGCTTCATCAATCAACTTTACTCCGCTTTCATTGATACTCAACTCTACTCTTCTTCTATCCTCAGGACATTCTATCCTATCCACCAATGCTCTGAGTACCAATTTGTCTATTAACCTACTTGCATTACTGTCTTTGTTAATCATTCTGTCCGCTACATATCCCAGATTCACTTTTGTTGGCCGTGCACCTTTTAGAATTCTAAGTACATTAAATTGCTCTGCACTGATTCCAAAAGGTTTAAGTTTTTCATTGGTCAATGCCTTTAGCCAAGCAGAAGTGTACAAAAGATTGACATGCAACTTGTGATACTCGCTCAAAAACTTGGTCTGCTTTATAGCTTGTTCCAATTTCATGCACAAAATTAATATACATTTGTATTAATTGTATAGACAAATAAAATTTTAAGGAATAATTAAGATATGTGTGACTCCAACCAATAGTCCTGTGATCTTGCTTTAGTCCCCCGAAAATCATAACAAATAGCTAAACAAGAAGAATAAAAGGACATATCTGCCATGAAGTAGTAATTTTGTAGCAATAACTAAATTCTAATTTAAGGTGAAACTGAAGATTATTTGCTGCATTGGAATCCTTTCATTGTTCATGGGCTGTAAAAGAGAATTGACCGACCTTCCCCAAGTTGACAAAAGCTCGGCTTATGGATTTGTCAGGAAACAAACTTCCTTTGGACCCAGGGTTCCGAGTACAGAGGCCCATGTAAATTGTAAAAATTGGTTGGTAGAGCAATTCAAATCTCATGGTATGGAAGTAGAAACCCAAGAGTTTACTGCTCAAACCTTCGACGGAAAAACTCATCCGGCATTTAATATTATAGCCAGATCAAACCCCAAAGCTAAGCAAACTATTCTATTGGCTGCCCATTGGGATTCAAGGCCTTTTGCAGACCACGATGAGGACAGCAGCAAGCACAAACAGGCTATTTTAGGTGCAGATGATGGAGCCTCCGGAGTTGCAGTATTACTCGAATTAAGCCGATTGATTAATCAGAAAAAACTCAATAAAGTTGGTGTCGAAATTGTACTCTTTGATGCTGAAGATTATGGCAATGATAATGGTTCAGATCCTTTGAGTTGGTGTTTAGGATCCCAGCATTGGTCAAAAGAAGCTAAGGCTAAAGGGTTTAAAGCTGACTATGGAATTTTATTGGACATGGTGGGAGGAACCAATCCATTGTACACATACGATGAAGCCTCAAAATATTATGCTCCAAGAGTATTGGAAAAAGTATGGTCTATAGCCAAAGAAGAAGGGTACGAAGCCAATTTCAAAAAAATATTGAATGGTGCAATTACAGACGACCATGTTTTTGTAAACCAAATCGCTGGAATCCCAATGATTGATATTATCAATAGACCCGCAGGATCAAAAACTGGTTTTGTCTCCCATTGGCATACGCACAAGGACGATGACAATTCTGTAGATCCGAATAGTTTGGAAATGGTGACTAAAATCCTATTGAAACTTTTATATCTTGAAGATATTGACAAAATTTAATTGAAGAATTCAACAATTAAAATGTCTTTATGCAAGCTAAAGACAGGCCGGTAATCTGATAACTTCTTTGATAAATTGACTGAGACGGAGAAAAAATCTTTCTATGCAAATAGACTTCAGGTCCAAAAGCCATCTGCCAGTTTGGACGAAATTGATAAGCTAGCTTTAAACTTGCCACTGCGTTCACCCCCAAACTTGTTCCTTGGTTAGTATTGGATGGATTATCAAAGTCCACTATTTGAGCGTTAGTATTGACAGATCTTCCATTGATCTTATATAGTAAATTAAAATTGGCCATTACATCTGCCATTATTGACCACTTTCCTAACGGGTATTGATACCCGAGTCCAAGTTGAACATCCAATAATCTGAGATATGAATACAATACGCGTTCCTTGAGGCTTGTGACCGTGATAGGTATTTTTCCATAGACAATCGTGCTGTCCCCGTTTGGATCAAGATATATTGCTTTAATCCCAAAAGTTGTGTCTATTCTTGTATTTTTAGTAAAATCTTTATACTGCTCAGAAATAGAGCAAAATTTAACTCCGGTTTTTGCGTACCAATTCTGCTTTGAAAAATAAATGGCATTAACAGCAATCGAGAATCCTTCTAATGTATGTTCATTATTTTTAAATTGGTCAAAAAATGTATCTACCTCAGTGCCTGTATAAACCAATTTTTTCCAAGGAAGTACATAAGTTGGAATAATTTCTAGAGCAAATTTCGAACTGTTTCCGATAAAACTATAACAGTCTATTCCTCTTACTCTAGGTCTTTTTGGAAGCAATTCAAACCGGTCGTAACGTTTATTCAAAAACTCTGTCTTCTCTAGTAAACGACCAAAATGAGCTTCAGTTGGGTGAATTAAGTTGTTATCGAAAAGAGCCGGAGAATAAACAGGCCCAGAGCTTTCTTCGGATTCTATAATGGATGAAACAGATTTTGCCTCCATTGAGGCAATCTCAGGATTATCCATTTTGATGATAGAATGTTGGCCAAAATTGGTTTTATCAATTTGAGTGAAGGGCTTGCGATTGTTTTCAGATATTAAATTTCCTGCGTTTAGGTCAACCCTTTTGGTAAATAAACTTTGAACTTTTAGGTCTTCATTGGTGGCTTCATTCTCTTTTTCAAGTCTTTCCTTTGTGTTTGTAAGAGAATTATTTCCATTGACCTCTGAATTTATTCTCATCTCATTGTTTACCGAACTATTATTATGGCTCAAAGCAGTTTGTCCATCAAGCAAATCGAATTGAGAAAAAGATACAAAAGCCATTAAAAATGAAAAGGCAATTCCCAATCCCCAAAACCAAAAAACCCTGTTTGATTTTTTTTCTTCTTTTAAATTCAGATGAACCAAAAGGTTTTCAAGGTCAACTTTTTCATTATGTTGATGCAGCTTTGATCTGAATATGGATTCCAATGATTTATAGTTCTTATTCATGATTCAAAATTTAAAATTGGCTTATCTGATTGAATTTCTTTTTGAGATAGTTTGAAGTTAGAGTTAGGCAGCAACAATTGTATTTGTTTTTGGAGCAATGCTTTTGCTCTGCTTAATTGAGATCGAGAAGTGCTTTCGTTAAATCCTAACAGCTCAGCGATTTCCTGATGTGAATATCCATCTACCACATAAAGGTTGAAAACTTCGCGATACCCTTTTGGCAATTGTTGGATAAGATGGATTAGCTCTTGTGCATTCAAGTTGTCAAGCGCATTCAGTTCATTTGATGAAAGATAAGATTCCGTAAAGTCATTAATTTCATCAGAGCTGTGTTTATTAAAATTCTTAATGAGATGAAGACAACAATTTACAGTAATTTTTCTGATCCAAGCTTGTAGATTACCATCCTCCCGAAATTGGTGAATGAATCGAAAAATCTGGATAAAACTTTCTTGTAAGGCATCTTCTTCAAGACTGTAATTCATCATATATCTTCTGCAAATTCCCATAATGAACGGAGAATATAGCCGAACAAGTTCGGTTTGAGCTTTAGGCTCAGATAGGACACAGCCGGCTATTAATTCTCTTTCGTTCATCCCGATACTCTGTTTATTTAATTTCTACCAATTCTCCATAAAGATAACATCCGTTACCATTAATATAGTATACTTCATAGACTCCTTTTGGAAGCTGTTTGTTGTTATTTTTTGCTGATAATTCAATGTCTTCCCCTTTTTTATAAATTTCCCACTGATAATTGTTCGATGACTGATCACAAGGGCTTATGGAAATCCTTGACATATTTATAAAACCATCTTCGCATGAACTGCACGAAGTAGGATTGGGCGTAAATTTGATTTCCTGTGAATTGTATAAACAAAATTGAATATTATCAATATAATGCTCACAACCATTTAGCACATGCGTCGCTAACACACCCACATATTTCCCACCGTCAATAATCTCCCAAGTTTTGAATTTTGGTGAGTATTGCGATGTTAGAACTCTGTTGTAGTAAGAATATACATGCTCGCTACTGGGATTCTTGTATGTGATTTCAAATCCCTTTTTAATACAAGAAATCGTTTTTGATGTATCTCCAAAAAAATTATCAACTGTAACAAAAGTACAAGCCTTCGTACTGCAATTGTTATTATCCGTGACTGTAACACAATATTGACCGGATTGAACGATATCAATGTTATCGCCTATAGTTCCATTACTCCATTGATACTTATATGGCGGCCTTCCATTATTTGCTTCAATTTCAATTTCAGAAGGGCCACAGAACTGAAGGTTACTTTCTAAATTTAGAATAATATTGCAAGGGCAATCATCTTGTACAAAAGCGGAGACAACACGAATACAATTTTTTGCATCTGTTATCGTCAAATTATAATGACCTGTAGCAAGATTGGGAATAGATCCTTGATAAATTCCATCAAATACTACGTTTCCTTGAGTGTTTGTTGTTTTAACCCTTACAGGCATTGTTGCATTTCTTAATATGAATTTGATCTGGCCTACGGAGTTGTTACAAGTATTCGGTGTAACCAATATTGAATCCACTTCCATCCATTTGGCTTCTGTAATAATACATTTATTTTTTTCACATCCATCCTTTTGATCTGTAACTGTAACGCAGAGTTGATAAGGTTTAGAAAAATCAGCAATAGATTTATTTTGGTTTGTTCCATCATTCCATTTGTATGTAAACTGTCCACTTCCCCCATTGATTTTAGCTTGGATTTTGCCTTGATTTGTTGAACAATCCAGAACCTGAATTTCCTCTAAAGTGATTGAAAAATTGCAATTATTACAAAGAACTAAATTATATTTTATATTGCTTTCATATTTTACTTTATACTCTACAGAATATTCACTTGTCGCATTACTATATGCCTTCAAACTTACACTGTCTCCGCTAAAACAAGAAAAATTAACGCAAAATGATCCATCAGAATTTAGATTTGCAAAGTTGGTTCTATTTTTTTCTCCTGAAACAATGACATATCCCGAGCTTATAGCTTGAGCATTACAATCGGTTACATTACCGCAAATCAAAGTTGCTTTGTCTTTTTTAATTATAATGTCTTGCAGCATGGTGTTTTGAGTAAAAAGACCTATAACACTTTTCGAATAGTATTGTCCATAACATTGTGAAGACATCAAAGTCATATTTAACATAAAATTTTCTGGAACTTTGGTTTCAAAACTTCCATCAGATTCCGGTCGTCCGCCTATGTGTCCCGGTACATTATCAATTGTAAAATCAATAAATACATTTGAAGCCGGAGTTCCGTCATCGTAAAGTACGCGTCCCTTTAAACATATTGGTTTATCCAACGGAATATCACAGTTCCACCAAGTAAAATGCTTTACTTCTGCTTTATATACTCCTTGATGTTGTTTGGCCTCCCCTTCCTTGATCCAATAGCCTTTGGATTGATCAAAATACCATAAAGGAATGACAGAGGGCGAATTTGCCTGAATAGAAGCAGGAATAGGCAGTTGAAAACTTGCGGTTTTACCAGCGAGGATATTAAGAGGTTTTCCATTTGCATCTTCGAGCTCACACAAAATCATCCCATAACTTGCGATATTAATAATGCCTTCGTTTTCTGTTTTTGCCAAAAGAGCGCCCGGCATAAATTCATCCATTTTTTCAATTGTAGGATCAAGATAGTGCGCATAGACATAAACTTCGCCATTATAAAGCAAACCGTTCTCATCTTGAATGCTGGATCCCGCAAAAGACAGTTCAGCATTTCCTACTTTGAATGTGGACCCTTTCTCCGAAAGGAAGCTTGCGCTTTTATTCTTTTTTATTAATCCAATTTCTGCAAACGCATACTTTCCTGTTGCAGGAGTAAAACGGTGAGAGGCTAGAAAATAACCACTTTTCTGAACGACGATCATTGTACTAAATGCATCCATGAGTACATCCTCAAAATGGAAAACACCGTGAATATCTGTCGTCGTTTTTACCTTATAACAGAAAACTGTGGCATTTTGGACAGGGTTGCCTTGCTCATCAATCACTCTTCCCAACAAACTATGTTTGGTTGCATCAATGATCACCGGTGGGTCAGGAATATTTAGGGTAACATCGGTTTCTTTGTCAATAATATCCTTATGACAGCTGGTCAAACAAGCTAAAACACAGAAAATGAATAATATATTAAAATTTTTCATGATTTACAATAAATTGAAGACTGTTAAACAATGTGTTTAAGGCCATAAACAATAACAAGATAATAAAATCTTAGAATCTGCTGCATGAACAATAAAAAAAACCTCATTTCCAAATCCAAAAAATCAGAAATCTGTACTCAAATGATTTCCAAAGTAGCTTGCTCCTCAAAAGAATTTGTACGAGCAATTATCGATGAATCTGATTCTATCTGTTCAATTGTTTAGCATAGCTTAATCGATACTACTGAAGTCGCTTTGAAATCCGAAGGCATTTGACTCAATTGACAAAGAATTTCGATCAAGAATTAAACAACATATTATATGGTAGTAAAAAGCAATTTGGTTCGCTTGATTTAGTATTTAGGATAATTTATTTTACATGGTTTAGGAAAAAAGAACTAAATTATTTTGAGGAAATTAAAATGTGTTGCCATAATTAATCTAGGGTTCAAACCGGTACAAATATTAGATTATAGTGTAGATGCAAAAATAAAAAGGCCCTTTCTTACAAAGACACAATTCAATAAAAATTCTTTGTAAAAAAGGGCTCTCGAATGATTTTTTAGGTGAAAACCAGAGCTTATATCGACTAGCGTTATAATGAAAGTAGTGGGTTTCCTTAGACTCTATTAAGGAGATCAAAAAAATACAATAGTAAATCACCAAAAAACACTCATGATGCCAAAAAGGCTTCAAATAAAAACAATTCGGTAAATTAAACTTTTATGTCAAGAATCACGAAGCCGTTGCCCGCGTTTCTATTCATAAGTGTCTCCAAAACCTTTTTTGTTACCATTTTAATAAATATTTTTTATTTCATAATTTATTTTATATTGATTTTTAATTATTTATCATTATATAATAATGTAAAATCACTTTGTCTATCCAATCAAGGTAATTTTGTAGCTACCTTGTCAAGAAATTACAAGAAGATGAAATCAATTGTATCTCTTAACGCCAACGGACTTAGGGCAGCAGTCAATAAAGGATTCAATGATTGGATATCGAAAAATCCTTTTGACATCATTGGTATTCAAGAAACCAAAATGGATGCAAGTATGGCCGATCCTAACCTATTTCTTTCTCAAGGATATCATGCCGCATGGACTTGTGCAGAAAAAAAAGGATACAGCGGATTGCTAATATTGAGTAAGGAAAAACCTAAAAAAATAGAAGAAGGATGCGGCCTCCAAAAATATGATCAAGAAGGTCGTATATTATGTGCAGATTTTGAACAGTTCTCTGTCATCAATGCTTACTTCCCATCAGGCACGTCCGGAGATGAACGACATGAATTTAAAATGCAATTTCTAAAAGATCTTTTACCTTATTTTAAACAAAAAATAAATCAGAAAAAAAACTTGATTGTGATTGGAGATTACAATATCGTTCATTTGGATCTTGATATACATAATCCAACCAGAAAAGACAATCCAAGTGGATTCAGACCAGAGGAAAGGAAATGGTTGGATGATTGGTTTACAGATTTGTTTATTGATGCGTACCGAGTTGTAAAACCCAATGATCGAGAATTCAGTTGGTGGAGCTATCGAGCTGCTTCATGGGAAAAAAATAAGGGTTGGAGAATCGATTATCAGTCTATTACTCCCAACTTGAAAGATAAAGTTATAAATTATATCCACCACAGAGATATCAGGTTTTCTGATCATTGTCCCATAGAAGGACAATACGATCTGTAAAAAAAGCGGGGAATTTCATCTCTGATGAAAAACCCCGCTGCTCAATAAATGCTCAATCTTACACTAGAGATTTCAACAATCTCTTATTCATTTAATTTGATCAACTTTACAGTTTGTTTTGCGTTTGCACTTGAGAAGTTTAAGAAATAAATTCCATCATTCGGAATATTAGATGGATAGATTTCGACAATGTTTCTGTGTTTAAAGTTATTTTGATATATAATTTTACCTGACATATCAGAAATCTTTATCTCAAAATTCTCTTGCAACGATTGAGGCACTTCTACCACAAACCTTGAGCTTGATGGATTAGGGTATAGTTGGATTTGATCTATAGACTTAATATCATCAGATTTGGTTGGAAAACGATATTCTAACGTGGCATGTGCTAATTTATAATCATCTGTTATAAACAATACCTCCAAAGGTGCATTATCCAAATTAAAAATTTCATTTACTCTAGCGGTACGGTTAGCTTTGATCGTAATTTTCAAGAAATTATTAATAACCGGAATTGGGCTCACATCAGAATTAATCATTAAAACCCTCCAATCGTTCTGAGATATTACAAAATCATTATTGATAGATAATGAAAGAAGAGGAGAGCTAATATCTAATACTGTGAAATTTTCAGCCGGGGAATTTCCTGATAATTGAATACCATAAAATTCTGCACTTTGTCGTACAGACAACCATATATCTATTACTTCACCTTTTTGCACCAATTTATTTTCACAAACAATCTCTATAGGTGAGCCTCGAAAATCATTCTCATCATCAGATTTAAAATTAAATGCTCCAAAACTTACATCTCCCTTCCTCAATGGAACAATATCAATACTAGTATCTGGGAAAAAATTCATTGATTTAATTTCAATTGGGTTATTAACATCAGCCGAATAAAACTCAGCTCGATCGCAATCCATATTCCTTATGCCCAAAATATGTCTCCTGATCTGTAATATATCCAAAATATTTATACTAGAGCTACAATCTACATCGGCCGCTATCTTCTGATAATTATTGAAAGAAATTACATTAAATAAATATTTGAATATTTGAACCATATCAAATGCTGTTACATTACCGTAAAAGGATAAATCAGCACTAGGTTCAAGTTTGAATTGAGAAAGAACCGCACTAGAGTCTACACAAAGTACAAAACTCGAACCAACAGATGCACAAATTGAATTACTAATCTCAGTGTTTTGCAAATCAGTGACTTTAAAAGATAAATTAGGAAGTGGATTATTCAATAGTTTTGAGTTGAGTGCATGTAAAAATCTTCCTGAAATTAAATTTTTTGTATGGTTAGCAAAATTCCCTACTATTTTAATGGTGCTCCAACATTGATTTTGATTCCCAGCCAAATCGGTTCCATAAATTACAACATTAAAAGTTTTTCCTGCATCTTGTCTTGTAAAAACTCGATAAGGTTCTTTGCCTGCTGGATCAAACGAAAATCGAATAACACCACAATTATCACTAGAATTTGGCGCTATATCTGCAGCCCAAATTTGAATTAAAGATTGATTGGGGGCAATAACAGCTGTCAGTTCGGCCTCGCAAACCATTGTGGGACCAACAAGATCTTTGTCAGTACCAAATAAATATATAGTTTGAACATGATTAAATATTTGGTTGGTACACCAATTTAAAATAGACCATGTTCTGGTAATCTTATAATATTTTCCGGCACATGACGAGGTATCATTGATAGTCACCCAATCTGAGTAAGCGTATCCAATATTCCAACACTGATTTTGGATTGGCTCAATATCTTTGGCAGTCAATTTAAAATCAGAAGAATCAATATTGCTAAATAATTTATTTGTATTGATCGTTTTATCTCTTAATAAAACAGATCTTATTTCTGTTTCGTTAAATGAATCTTCAAGATCAATATATTCTTTTATTGATACACCACAGGACTGTTCTGCAAGAATCCAAGTTCTCTCTATTTGATTTACAGGTTGAGGATCCGAGCAAGATTTACTAACCAATCTATCAGAATATCTCAATGGATACAGATTGCCTCCATCGTTTAGGTGATAATGTTTTGGACTAACTTTTGTTACTGTATTCGTATTTTTAATTGGAAATCCAATTTTCTCAGGTTCAATATTGGCAAAGCAAGTAGCCTTTCTATTACTGCCGGGAGCTACCAAAAGTTTTGATAATGAACTGCAATCAATAACGGTTAAATAAACGGTCCCCCAACATGAATTCTGAGTAAAATTGTCAATGACCTTCAATGTAAAAACTTTGGGAAGATTTTCATCAAATTGAGTTATTTGCGTAAAATTATTTCCATTTACAGAATAATAAAAACTGAACTGTCCATTTTTACAGTATTCTCCTTCCAAGAATAAATCTTCTGTCAATGTCAGAGGAAAACCTTCTACAATAGCAATGTAGGTCTGGTCATTACAAACTAAACTATTAGAGCAAGCCTTCAACTTCAATAATGATGTTCGAGCGGTAATTTTACCGGACAAATCCTTTGCAAAAATAATTACAGGATAAATTGTTGGGTTCTGATTGAAACTAAACAATTGCTTTTTTTGTAGAGAATCTGGACGAAAACTTAATTGAATATCCTGCTCTCTTGAACAGTCGTCTGAAACCGCCACAACAAAATCTTTTACATCCAATTCAATACTTGAGCCTCGCATTGCAATTTCAAGGTTGTAATTCAATTCTAGATTGGGAGCCTCATTGTCTTGGCACTGACCAAACATCAGCTCTACCTCAAATAAAAATAAAATAAACAAAGGAGCATTTTTGAGCAAGAACATGATTTTTGTAAATGTCTTCATGAAAAAAATTTTATAAATGATTAAATTTTATACTTGTAGGTTAACTGTCCAATGATCCAAGATTCCTTCTCTTGCCATGAAGCTGATGGAGTAAATCTTGGGCTTAAGTCTGTCCCATAAAATAATCCGATTCCTATTTTATGATGTGGTGCCGGACTGTAAAATATATTGGCTCCCAATTGTGTAGAAATGGAACAACTCATCTTCTTATAATAATGATATGCAGAAACAAGATTGATGTCTCTTTCATATTCTCTAAAAGTGGACCCTTGGTATTGATCAAGAACGTTTATCAAAAGGCCCCATTTAATATCTAAGTTCCAACTCCTTGAGGCCATTATAGCTTGAGTATAATATACAGGAATGCTCAATCTCTTCCTAAGGATAATATTATTCCTATTGATATTCCAAATTCTATTACCAAAATGATTCCCTACTTTTATCTCCTTTGATCCATCTTCATATTCAATAATCTCTGTAGTATCTGTGAAAGAAATCCGAGATGTATCAATAAATTTCTGCTTAAATAGATAACTTGATTGTGAATAAATAAGTCCTGTTTCAAATCCATTGTAAGCCTTTGATCCCAATTGAAAAAGAAGCCCTGTATGGATTTTATCCAAAGGCTTAACCCCATTATTATATTTTTCCATTAACAATGCTTTTTCATCACTTGGCTGTGATCTTTTGACATTCAGAAATCCATAGGCTAATTCGAAAACAATGCGATTCTGCATTAATCTATTTTTTCTGATTTCCAATTTCGTTAAATCATTAATTGTCGCTTCGTTCATATTAAAACCAAGCAACCTCGGCTTAATAGTTAGAATTGGCATGGATGATTCGACTGAATTTGGGAATTGATGCATTGGATCTGATTCTACATCTATCTTCGTTAAAAGAGTAACATTCGCTGCAGCATTGTCTAACTTTATTTCATTTTTGTCAATATTATTTTGATTTGATAAACTATTTGCTCCATTAGGAATAAAATTATTGAATAAGGTATTCTTGTCATGGAGAGAGTTATCTCTTTCACTATCCTCTTGAACAACTGCTTTGTTACGGCTCATAAGCTGTTTTGAATTTGCTGAATAATCACCGTTCAATTCAATGCTTGAAACTCTTCTTTCTTCATGATATGGAGCTTGTGTATTTAAAGTTTGCAAATGTTCCACATCCATATTTATCGGGTCTTTTGGTGGTGTTATTCCATTTTCGCTTTTCTCTTCATTGTGATAGAATTTTTGCTCATTCGTATCTATATTTGAAATTGTAGCCTGATTATTCTTGGGTTGATAAATTCTCCATATCAAAAATGAACCCACAACTCCGGGCAACAACAGCAACAACAGAAGGATCTTCCTATTTGATTTCTTTTGCTTGGGTAATTTATTCTTTATTGCATTCCAATCCTGTTCCAAATCCATAGGGACCTGAAAATCCTCGAAGCTCTTCCTTAGTTGATCGTCAAATAATTGCTTTTTCATAGGAAACAAGTTTAGATTCTGAAATTTTTGCTTTGAGCCACATTCTGGCTCTGTTTAATTGAGATCTTGATGTGGATTCGTTTATGCCCAAAAGTTCTCCAATTTCTTTGTGAGAACACTCTTCAAAAACATAGAGGTTCAAAACAGCTTTATAACCAACAGGCATCTGTTGTATTAAAGACAACATTTCTTCGGTTTCCAACTGCCGATCAATTCCAGCCTCAGAAATTTGATCCGAAATATGCTCCGATTTTAGTTCATCCCATTTTATTTTTTGCTTCCGCAGTTTTGAACAAATTGTATTTCTACCCACTTGATATGCCCAAGCAAAAAACTCACCGCGCTGTGCATCAAAATCATTCAAATGACTAAAAATCTTAATCATACAATCTTGGAAATCATCCTTTGCATCTTCATCTGTCCTGGAATATCTAACACAAAGTGTTTTTATCTTTGGAGCTAAAATAATAAACAGTTTTTTTTGCGCAGCCTCAAGATGAGATCTGCAATCATTGATTAACTGTAAGATTTCTTTATTGAGCTCCAATGAATTTACTTTTTTATTGCTTTGATGTATAAACTTGCATTAGAATAAAGTTTTTGAGTGGGTTTGTGTTTCACTCTTACTCCTTGAATAAAAAGTTCCACAAAAGAAACTCCATTTTCTTGGATCTCCAACACCTCGGGCTCAGGAATAATTTGCGGAAACTCATATTGGTTAGCAGCAACATTTGTCGAAATCAATACCCAAAATTTATCTTGATTTGGGGTACTGTTCTGTTGTAATAAATATAGCTCCATTCCTGTAGCCGATTCCCATTCTATTTGATAAGATTGTAATAGAGTTGCAGATTGAGGAAAAGACTGTAAAGTGCATTTTGTAAAAGAATGATTTGTCTGTTCATCAAGCTTAAATCTCCCAAACCCTGTAACTTGGTTTCTGCAAGTTTGAATAAATTGATTGCCATTGTATGTGGGATCAATAAACTGTGGAACACTGAATTCTCGGTTTTGAATATCGTATGCTATGAGTTGTATTTTTTGCTCACTGCATGGATATAATGAAGTTTCGAAATAGGAAGCCTGAGCAATAGGCAATAGAGTTGTACTCCCTTGCGGATATTGTATAAGCAAATAACCGTCTTCTATTTCGGCCCCTATGCAATTGGTAATAGTTCCCTTCAATTGTGAAAAATATTGCGTATTGTCAATCTCGATGTTTTGACTCAAGTGATCTGTTGTTGTAGGATTAATCTGGACAAACTGTCTTTGTTGGTTGCATGCATCGTTATAAAATAGTTTTGAAGGAATTGATTTTGGCACAAGCAATCGGTACAAGCCCTTATACGAAGACTTTATTTGCCTGACTAAACCTATGTTGCTTTCCAATTCTACATTGATCCACTCCGCCGAATGATTATTCCAGCTTACTTTTCCATCGACAGCGCAGTAGCTGTGTGGAATAGCAATAGCAAATCTATTCCAATTTTTTATTACCGTTTTATATTTACCATTTTCAACTGTGACAATGCTGTCTTCCACCCAAATTTTTTCATCTTGATCAAAAAAATAAGTTCTCATTGATTGATCTTGTAGATCCAATCTTGGCATACTGACTTCTATAGGAATATAAGAAATCGGATAGACCTGTTCAATCATTTCATTTAAAAATTCAAGTTGGGTAACCGCAAAAAATTCTAACATTTTGTAACTGCCATCTTTCTGCTTTGCCAATGCCGGCAACTGACTAAGATATTGATCATTAAGCTTTGCTCTGTATAGAGTGGCATCGAGAGATACTGTTCCTTTTTCTATTTCCTTTTTGGAATTTAATAATGAGTTGGGAAGAATTTGGAACTTAAGCTGTTCAAAAAAATTATAATTTATACCTTGGCTTGGAGAAAATTTTACAGCTATTGCCTTCCTTCTCATCATTGCTGAACTGTAACTTATATCTCCGGAAAAGAGAGGTGCAAAATAAACCTGAGGAAAAAACCCTTCTTTCTTGACGGTAATTACACTGTTATCCTGAGGGGCTATTATACTTTTAAATGTATAAACTCCATGCAAATCACTGGTCGTGGTCTGATCTCCCAACTGAACGATTGCCTCAGGTATTGGCTTTGAATACTCATCAAACACCTGCCCAATCACTGTAGCCTGGATTTTTTTGAATGGAGGATCTTTGACATCTACATAACCGGAATTGTCCTCACTTTTATGGCATTGGAAAATGAAGAAACTTATCCCTGAAAGAAACAAAATGACCCTTCTTATTTTTCTTTTTTTTGTAGCCTTATAAAATGTTTCTTTCACAATTCAATTGGATTTAATAAGTTGAAAAGAAATGCTTTTACATATATACTTAACCAATTAGTGGTCCGGCGCTGCATCCCCAACTCCAAATAATTGTAAAAATAAGGATTTTTTTAGTTATACATTGATTATTAAGACTTTATACACCAAATTTCAATAAAAAAATGAGCTAAAAAATGCCTTTTTTTGAATCTTATTGAAAATAAAACTCCTTTTTGAGCTTGAATTATCTTAAAACCAAGAAGTCCTGGCTCAACTGCAATAAGACATAGATCTCTTTAAATTCGGCGCCCAATTCATGGCTTTTCGATATAAAATCAAACCTAAATTGCAGTTTTTCCAATAACTTTGCAGAAATGTGGCAAAAGTATAATCGTTACATCATTGGGGTTTTAGCCCTTTTACTGATTTTTCTCATTTTAAGTTATTTTAGTGAGGTAGTCAGCTATATTTTGATTAGCTGGGTAATAAGTATGCTAGGGCAACCCATTATGAATTTTCTGTTAGTCAAACTCAAATTTGTTAAATTTGAAATTGGCAAGTCCATTGCTGCCCTGTTGACGATTTTTGTCATCTTTGGCTTGATTGGTTTACTGTTATGGATGTTCATTCCGGTTATTATTCAGCAAGCCGTTGTATTATCCAAAGTAGATTTTCAAGCCATATCTATTGCCCTTCAGGAACCTATAGACAGAGTAAATCATTGGCTTCGCTCGTTGGGTTTAGAGCCCAGTGCGAGCTCTGCAGATCAGGTAAAAAATTTTCTAGGCTCTTATTTTGATCCTAGCCAAATCTCCAAGTTTTTCGGATCCTTATTGAGTCAAGCCGGTCAGCTATTTATTGGATTATTTTCTATTGTTTTCATTTCCTTTTTCTTTCTTAAGGAAAGAGATCTTTTTAATGAGATTATTATATCTGTTGTTCCCACTTATTTAGAAAGAAAAATGAGTGAATTAATTGATGATATCGAAGGTTTGTTGACACGATACTTTGGAGGAATAGTTCTTCAAATGTTGGTATTAATGATTATTAGCTCTATTGCACTCAGCATTATTGGTATTCACAATGCATTATTGATTTCGTTTTTTTATGCAATCATCAATATTATACCATATATCGGACCACTAATAGGTGCAGCGTTTGCCTGCCTATTGACCATATCTTCCAACCTTAATTTAAGTTTTTATAATGAGACGTTGCCGCTATTATACAAAGTATTAACAGTCTTTGTGATTATAAAATTATTAGATGATTTTATTATCCAGCCTTATATTTTTTCAAAACGTGTTCAAGCTCATCCATTAGAAATTTTTATTGTGATTATGATTGGAGCTAGGATTGGTGGAATTTTAGGCCTAATAGTTGCTATCCCATTTTATACTATCTTCCGAGTTGTGGCCAAGGTCTTCCTTAGTGAGTTTAAAGTCATTAGATTGATCACCGAAGATCTGGAGGTCAAATAGCAAATTAACGCATACAAAAGTTTTTGATATGAATATCATGGATGAATTTATCAGTTTTTTTCAAAATTCAATGCAGTCCTTTGCAAGCTTAATGCCGGTCATTATTAATGCTGTTTTGACATTGATCATCGGGTGGATTATTGCTCGACTAGTGAAGTGGATTGTCTATAGACTGAGTCATGCATTGGGCATTGACAAACTGGCACAAAAATCCGGGGTTCATAAATTCCTTGAAAAGAGAGGAATCAAAAACGGATTCTCCGGAATTATTGCCTCTATCGGATTTTGGGCGATTATTTTGATCGTAATGGTCAATTTTTTCAATCAGTTAGGATTGGAGGTAGTGTCGGATTTATTAAATCAATTTGTATTATTTATTCCCAATGTTCTTATTGCTTGTGTACTTATCATTCTTGGATTTTATCTTGCCGAATTTGTCAGTGGATTGGTTGCGGGCAGTTTAGAAGAAAATAATTTTGAGAATCCTGACTTAGTAGGTCGATTGGTTTTTTATTCGATTGGTTTTTTTACTGTTGCCATTGCGCTTACCCAAATTGGAATTGGAGAAGCTATTATTACCAATATAGTGAGCATTTTCTTTGGCTCTATTGGGCTTGCGTTTGCAATAGCTTTTGGTTTTGGAGCAAAAGATTGGGCATCTTCCATTGTGAAAAAATATTTTTTTCAGCCTGATAAAGAAAACCCTCAAGACTAAATCTTGATTCCTTTTTCTCACCATTTTTACCATGGAAATTCTGTTGAATTACAGACCTCAACGATTTAAAATTCCTTCGGAATTTGAAGATCATTTTCCCTTGGGATTATTTCTTGCTCTGGAACCTCAAGTAAGTTACGATGGAGTTGTTCATGCCTATGCATTGTATTTATGTAATGATACTTGGGATGATGTTCACATTGAACTCCTTGTCCCGATGAGCTCAAATGAACTCAAAGCCAAGGGTAAACTCTCTGCAATGCATGGAATTGAGCTGACCAAACTTTCTCATCAAGAAAGTCTTCAAAAATTGGAATGTAAGGCAACGATTCTTCATAAACACTTCAATGCTCCTTTGATCAAATTGTTTTCCATTCACGCCAGCTCCTTTGTCCAACACCAATTTAGAACTCATTTATACAGCGATCGTTTTTTTTATCAGATAATGATTGCTCCTTCTTCTGAGCTTGAAAAAAATCCATATTACAAAAAAACTAGAGAAATCGTTGTGATCCCGAATCATTTTGAAATAGGATCTAAGGCAAAACCAAAGGTAGTCCCAAAACGAAATGAATTGCTCGAGCGGGCAAAATTTCAAGATTCGTTAGATCTTCATTATGACAAAATTGTCTCCAAGGGAAATCCGCATATCTTGGAGGATCAGATCCATCACCTTGAAGATTATATAAGTCAGGCCATACGATACCGTTTCCCCAAAGTCAGAGTCATTCATGGCAAAGGAGAAGGAATATTGAAAAAAAGAATTCAAGCTTATGCGAATGATCACCCGCAGATTTTGAAATATGAAGAGTTGGCAGATGGCGGCAGCGGTATGATTTATTTTAAAAACTATGACGGATAAAAAGTTCCATTCAATCAAAAGCCAAACCATTTCTTTTGCCCATCTAGCCCTGATAGGAATGAGCTCCGCGAATGGATAGCAGGACTCAAACCACAAGCAAAAAATGAACTTTATGCTCCAACTTAAAACTTATGAAAATAATATGACTTGGTTAAAACTGGGTTAAAACCAAGAAGCAGAGAACTTAGGCAATAAAATTGTAGTTTTTAGCATTAGAGTACCGACAAAATTCAGGATTTGCTGATTACCTTTGTCGGCCAAAAAAATGAAATTATTTAATTATTAAATTATACAGATATGAAAATGATTCAAATGTTATTCTTCGCACTTGTCACAGTGTTCAGTTTGAATGCACAGCGATTTGCGCTGGTAGATGTAAACAAGGTGTTGGAAAGTATGGAAGATTATAAAAAAGCTCAAGCTGAATTAGATCAAGTTGCAGCAAGCTGGAAACAAGATATTGCCGTTGAGTACGACAAAATCAAAGCCTTGTACAATAAGTATCAGGCCGAACAGGTGTTGCTCACAGAGGAACAACGCAAGGCTAAAGAGGAAGAAATTATGAATAAAGAAAAAGATGTGCGCAAGCTCCAGAAAGATAAATTTGGTGAAGAGGGCGAGTTGTTCCGCAAACGTCAGGATCTTGTGCGCCCTATTCAAGATAAGGTGTACACTGCGATTCAGGATTATGCTGCGAGCAAGGGTTTAGAGGCAATGTTTGACACCAGCGGTTCTGCCGGAATCATCTATTACAGTAAGGAGTTAGATAAAACAGAAGACATCATCAAAAAATTGAAATTATTAGGAAAATAATATCTTTGCAAAAATTATAAATTAATGAAAATCAACATTTTAAAATTATTTATACTATGTATTGGCTTGGTTAGCAGTTATGCTATGCAAGCTCAAGGGCAGAAGTTTGGGTACTTGAACTCACAGGCATTACTTGCTGAGTTGCCTGAAGTGAAGGCTGCAGAGGCAGAAGTACAGGCTTTACAAACTCAATTGGAGAAAAAAGGACAACAGATGGTCCAAGATTTGGAAGCTAAATACAAAGAATTGCAGCGTAAAGAAGCCAGCGGAGAAATCTCGCCAAAAGCCTTAGAAGAGGAAGCTAAAATGCTGAAAGGCAAGGAGGCAGAATTGGGTCAATACGAATCCGAAATGCAGAAAAAACTCATCGAAAAACGTCAGGAAAAATTACAACCTGTAATAGATAAAGTAAATCAAGCTATCAAAGCGGTAGCTGCCGAAAATCAGTTTACTTATATTTTTGATTCCAGTGCAGGAATCTTACTTTATGCTCAGGAATCTTTGGATGTAACAGCATTGGTGAAAACCAAACTCGGCATCTAAAAATTCTATGCAATCTGCTCGTCAGGAACGTCCAATAGGAGTTTTTGACTCCGGCATTGGAGGATTAACTGTTGCGCAAGCAATAACTAGAGTCCTTCCTGACGAACAGATGATTTATTTTGGGGACACAGCTCATATGCCCTATGGCGACAAAAGTGTAGAGCTCATACAGAAATACTCTACAAGAATTGTTCGATTTCTACTGGATAAATATCATTGCAAGGCCATCGTGATCGCTTGCAACACAGCATCGGCAGCAGCTTATGTTGAGCTTAGAGATGCACTCAAGGGAGAAATTCCTGTAATCAATGTGATCGACCCTATGGTAGAACGAGTAGTGAGTGATGCAAATCTTCATCACGTAGGAATAATTGCTACTCTCACAACCATAAGATCCGGTGTATATCAAGAAAAGTTAACAAGACGCAGGCCTGACTTAAAGTACTCGGCTCTAGCAACTCCTTTGCTGGCACCAATGATAGAGGAGGGATTTTTTGAAAATAATATTAGTAATGCTGTATTGCACGAATACCTTGATTCTGAAATTCTTGATGGTATTGATAGTTTAATTTTGGCCTGTACTCATTATCCTTTGATCAAAAAAGAAATAGAGGCTTTTTACTCCCATCAAGTCACCGTAATCGATTCTGCTTTGGTTGTTGCAGAAAAATTACTTCATATACTCAAAAAAGAAGGCTTACTTAATTCAATCCAACAAAAAAACAATCATCATTTTTTTGTAAGTGATCTGAGCGATCATTTCCGAAAAGCTGTTAAGATCTTTTATGGTGATGAAATTAATCTTGAAAAAGTAACCATTTAGTTTGTTTTATGTCATTGGAATCCCAATTTTATAAACAAACGATTTTTGTAACTCTGGACCAATAACTCGAAAACTTTGAATTATACACTTCCCTCTTGCCACCTCATTTAGATCGTCATCTCCAAGAGGGAAGTCCTGCTAAGCTTTTATAGAAAGACCAATTTTATCGTCGTTGAGCCAATCCACCTCTTCATCCCAATCTCCATTTTGTGCTATCAATTCGTCTGCCAAAACTTCGATGCATATAAGCTGATGAAATGAGCTGATCGCTTTTTGCAATTGCTCATGTTCTTGAACTCTAATTTTAATACGATCAGTCACATTCAAATTTTTTGATTTGCGCAAGTTTTGTATTCTATTGATTAATTCTCTTGCGTATCCTTCTATGAGTAACTCTTCTGTAAGCGATATGTCCAATGCCACTGTAAGGTCTGCATCGGAGCTCACTATCCATCCTGGAATATCTTCTGTAATAATTTCTACATCTTCTTGAACAAGCTCAAATCGTTCACTCTCGATCTCAATAGATATGGCTTTGCCCGCCTCAAGTGCTTTGATTTGATCTTGCTTCAAATCTTGTATTATAGCAGCACCGAGTTGCATTTTCTTTCCCAATTTTTTCCCCAAAACTCTAAAATTAGCTTTGGCTTTCTTCTTTATCAGATGGGTATCTTTATCTAAATAATTAATGGTCTTAATATTTAACTCCGACTTGATCAAATCTTCAACCAACAATATATCCTCTTTGAATTCTTCACTCAAGGCTGGCAATAAAATTTGATTGAGCGGTTGCCTTACTCTCAACGATTGAGCTTTGCGCAATGACAATCCGAGCGAACAAATTCGCTGTGCATAATCCATCCTTCGTTCCAACTCAATATCTATATTATTATTTTGATATTTGCCAAATCTGCTCAGATGAACAGAACATTCTTTGAGAGGACTGTTGGCAATCAACTTATTATTTTTTCTTAATTCATCGGTCATAGACTTGTACAGCCAATCTGCAAAAAAAGGAGCCACAGGAGACATCAATTGAGACGTCATCATCAAACATTCGAACAATGTTTCGAAAGCAGCCTGTTTATCCAGTGATGATTCAGATTTCCAAAAACGCCTTCTGGATAATCTAACAAACCAATTGGACAAATCATTCGTCACAAAATCTTCTATTGCTCTCACTGCTTGAGTCGGCTCATATTCATCATAAGCATTGGTTACGGCAATGGTCAAATTTTGAAGCTTCGATAAAATCCAGCGATCCAGCTCCGGACGTTCTTTTATCGGAATCAAATCCAGTTCATTGATCACAAACTGATCTACATTGGCGTAAATTGCAAAAAATGAATAGGTATTGAATAGTGTACCAAAAAATTTATTCCTTACTTCTGTAATTCCTTCGAGATCAAACTTTAGATTCTCCCAAGGATCTGCATTCCCTATCATATACCAACGCGTGGCGTCAGCACCATATCGCTTGATGGTCTCAAAGGGATCAACAACATTTCCTTTTCTCTTGGACATTTTCTCTCCATTCTTGTCCAACACCAATCCATTCGAAACAACATTCTTATAAGCAACACTATCAAATACTAAGGCGCCTATAGCATGCAAAGTATAAAACCATCCTCTGGTCTGATCTACACCTTCTGCAATAAAATCTGCAGGAAACAAGCGGCTTTTTTGATCTTGAGAAAAAGGCGCAGAAGAAGCCGACAGATCATCAGGACAATATCCCCATTGCGCATAAGGCATGGATCCACTGTCAAACCAAACATCAATCAAATCAAGCTCTCTCCGCATTTCTTGACCATTTTGCGAAACCAAAATAATGTCATCAATATAGGGTCTATGCAAATCCTTGGGAACAGTTTGATTCATTCCTAATACACTGTTGGCCTGAGTTATTTTCTCTTGCAATTCATTGACAGAGCCAATGCAAACTTCTTCCGAGCCATCAGCGCTTCTCCATATAGGCAATGGGATTCCCCAATATCTTGATCTTGATAAATTCCAGTCTTGCAGATTCTCCAACCAATTTCCAAATCGACCTGTACCTGTAGATTCCGGCTTCCAATTGATCTGCTTATTCAGTTCTACCATGCGATCCTTGATAGCGGTAACTCGGATAAACCAACTATCCAAAGGATAATACAATATAGGCTTGTCTGTTCTCCAACAATGTGGATAATTATGAAGATACTTTTGACTGTTGAGACATTTACCGGCTTTTTTAAGCATAATCACTATGCGATCATCCACCGACAAATATTTCTCTAATCCCAATCGTTGACGCTCAGCTTCTTTTTCCTGTGCACTGAGATAATCTTCTTTAACATACTCTCCTGCAAAATCACGAACTTCTTTTGTAAATCTACCCTGTGTATCTACCAAGGTCAATGTACCAATTCCATTCTTCTTAGCAACACGCATATCATCGGCTCCAAAAGAGGGAGCAATATGAACTATTCCTGTGCCATCTTCTGTGGAAACAAAATCTCCTATGACAACTTTGTAAGCATCTCCCTCTTCAGGTTTTGCATAATCAAATAATGGTTCGTATCGCAATCCTTCCAATTCACGACCACTGCATTGAGCAATTACTTTATATGGAATTTTTTTATCTTCGATAGGTGGAAGAACATCTTGGACGGCAAGCTCCATTTCAGCTTTGAACCACTTATGAACAAGATCAGAAGCCAGGAGAATTCTTTGCTTTTCTAAGCTGTATGGATTGTAAGTTTCCAATAATGAGTATGAAATTTTTTCACCAACAGCAAGAGCAGTATTGCAAGGCAGAGTCCATGGTGTAGTAGTCCATGCAGCTATACAAAACGAATCAGAAAATAATTTTTTCTGAACATCTGTAGCCGTCTCCAAATCAACAGAAAATAAAGCAACAGCAGAAACATCTCGCACTTCTCTATACGCTCCGGGTTGATTCAATTCATGCGAACTCAATCCGGTTCCGGCCGCCGGAGAATAAGGTTGTATAGTGTAGCCTTTATACAAGAGTTGCTTTTTGTAAATCTGCTTGAGCAACCACCATACAGATTGAATATAGGAATTTTCAAAAGTGATGTAAGGATCTCCCAGATCTACCCAATATCCCATTTTGAGAGTAAGTTCATCCCACTCGTTTTTATAACGCATGACCGTTTCGCGGCATTTACTATTGTACTCATCAATAGAAATTTTATGTCCTATATCCTCTTTTGTTATTCCAAGTTCCTTCTCAACACTCAGCTCGATAGGAAGACCATGAGTATCCCATCCTGCTTTTCTTGAAACTTTTTTTCCATTCAATGTTTGGTATCTGCAGAAAAGATCTTTCACAGTCCTCGACATCACATGATGAATGCCGGGTTTACCATTTGCAGAAGGTGGACCCTCATAAAACACAAATGGCTCTGCTCCCTCGCGAGAACTTACACTTTTATTGAACACATCCTGTTCTTCCCAAAATTTTAAGATTTCCGCATCAATTTCAGGCAAATTCAGCCCTTTTACTTCTTTGTACCATTGCATAACAAATGCTTTTGAAGCCCGCAAAGATAGCGCATTTTTCCTATAGTAATAATCTGAAAATGAGACTAAAATCAAATCATATTATGTTTTTTTATAATATTAATTTGTCAATTGGAGAGGCGTAATTTTGTCGTTCTTGTATTCTCAGTCCCGTCATCCGGTCGCGGGAGCTCCCTACTGCCGGGTCTAGGTATGCATCATCACAGGTTCTGTTTTAGCTTGTTTTTTTTACTCGAATACCAATGGTTAAAAGGATAAACTGTTCTCATTTTATACTTCACAATACTAACCTCAAATCGGATTAGAAGCAGGTCATCTTAGTGAGGAAAGGAAACACCGTAGAGTCTGATAGTAAAATAGAAATTGGGCCTGTTCCTCTTTGGATTAGGAATAAAACTCATTTCTCTTTTACCTGATTCTAAAATAAAAATACTGATTTGAAACACTAAAAAAATGAAAGATAAAATAGGATTAACAACACAAATCCGAAAAAGGAATAAAAGAAAAATTTAATATTGCTTTCGTGGATTGAAGTGGTATTTTTTTCCTGAATTACCAATGACTACTAGTACCAATCCGGTTCCAAAGCTAGCTGTTGAAATCATAGATGCCAACCTGTAATTATAAGCTGATGACTTTCCTTCATTTAGTTCTGCATACAACGGAGCCATAAAAAAATTCAATATACTTATAAATACCAAAACTGCTGCAGTTTCTTCGTATTTATCCTTGTTTTTTAAAAATTTAATTTGGGTTAACTGATTGATATTAATCCATGAAGTATCTCCTACTAAACTTGCATGTTTCCAAGACCTAAGAGTTTTTCCTTCATTCTTAAAAAAAACAGAATGCTTATGAATCAATACTGACAATTGATCTCCTCTTAAATCCAATACATGGGCATCCATTTCATCTGTTTGAACAATGCTATCGGACAAATTTTTACTTAATTTAAGTTCAACAAGTTGATTTTGCTTAAACTTAACTTTTACTTTCTCATTCTTTTTATTAAATGCCGATAATACAATTCCCTGAGAAAAAATATCAGTCGTCATAATAAAAAATATACTAAAAAATAAAATGGCCAACAGGCTACGGCCTCCATTCGTTAATAAACGAATCAAGAAAAAAAATTTACTCTCAATCATAGCTTTAGAATTACTTTTTTAAGACAATAAAATAATCCGGACTTAATCCTCCACAATTAGAGATCTTATATTCCTTATGTCTATCCTTAATAGATACTAATATGAAACCGGAACCCAGCATAGAGGCCGAACTTATCCAAAGTGGAACCTGAAAACGATCTGAAAAAATGGGATAGATCATACCGGTCAAAGCCCCTGTGATAAGAAATATTCTACCGACTTTCCTTACATTTCTATTCTCTTTCGTCCTGAATTTGATCAAATCAAAGGATTGAGTAGAAATTTGAATGGGCTGGTTGTAATAATTATAAGATTTTGTTTTACTTGTACAACAGGTGTCCTTTGCTTGTATTCTTATAGCATGATTCAATTGAATCGAATCTGATTCTTGTTTTAAAAAATTACCTTCTATAACTTCAGATTCTACAACTCTGGCCGGTTTAATAAAATCAAATTTGACCAGATAAAACTTAGAATTTTTTTGTACAGGAATAGAATATTTTGCACCGGATAATACTCTTACAAGTTCGAGACCTTGAGCATTCACAGTCTCTGCACTTACTACAGTAAAATAAATAAGAAGTAAAAAGAATACAGAACAGTTTATCTTCATAGAGGGCTGATTATTGTGGTGTATAATTTCTTCATCAAATGAGAAATCAAAGGGTGTTGGCCATTATGTTCTATTTACTGTATTTTTCATTGAGGTCTTTGATCATTTGAGCTGTAATGTCCAACGATTCATCGCTATAGAAAATATTCCCTTCACGATTTACAGAAAAAACAAATTTGTACTTTCCGTCTTGATTTATTTCTTTTAAATAAGAGGTAATTTTACCGTGTAGTTTTTCATTAAACTCAGAAGTTTCTTCTGCAAATTGCATTGTCAATTTCTCCTTTCTCGCCATCAGGTCCTGTTCCATTTTACCTAATTTTTCTTGTGCGGATTCCATTTCCTTACGAGTCATATTTTGGGCATTTTCCTGCAACTTAATCACTTCCTTTTGTAAAGTCATTTCTTTATTTTTAAGTTCATTGCTCATAGATTCTTGCTTTGATTTGAACTGCTTCTCGCTTTCTTTAAAAAAACCAAGATTATTAAGCAAGCTGTCTGAGACAAAATAAGCTATTGGATAATTACCCGTAGCAGGAGAAGCTGAATCCGATTTGATCTCCTTGTGGTTTGCAAGCGCTGCCGGCTTACAGCATTGAGTATTTGAATAAATCAGATAAGCTATCGCAATCAAAGAAATAGCGTGAAGAATCCAATTGATATTTTTCATGTTGATAATTTTTTTTATTGAATAAAATTAGATATTTTTTGATAAAATTAAAATTCTGCATTGCCCGGAAAACGCGGAAAAGGGATTACATCTCTTATATTAGTCATCCCTGTAATGAATAGAATCAATCGCTCAAAACCCAATCCAAAACCGGCATGAGGACAGGCTCCAAATCTCCTTGTATCAAGATACCAATACATCTCCTCTTGAGGAATATGCAGTTCTTCCATTCGTTTTTGCAATCTTTCCAATCTCTCTTCTCTTTGAGAGCCTCCTACTATTTCTCCAATTCCCGGAAAAAGAATATCCATTGCAGCAACTGTCTTTCCATCATCATTTTGTCTCATATAGAATGCTTTAATTTCTTTTGGATAATTGGACAAAATGACCGGTTTTTTGAAATGCTTCTCTACAAGATATCTCTCATGTTCGGACTGTAAATCTGCTCCCCATTGTTCTATTGGGTATTGAAATTTTCCTTTCTTATTTGGGTTAGATTGCTTGAGAATTTCTATGGCTTCTGTATAGGTCAATCTTTCAAAGTCATTAGATAAAACAAAACGCAATCTATCCAACAAACCCATTTCATTTCGCTCTTGAGCCGGTTTTTGTTTGTCCTCATCCTGCTCTCTTTGATTCAAAAACTCCAACTCAGATTTGCAATGTTCCATTACATATTGGATGACATATTTAAGCATGCTTTCGGCAAGATTCATATTATCCGTAGCATCGGCAAAAGCAACTTCAGGTTCGATCATCCAAAACTCCGCCAAATGTCGCGGTGTATTAGAATTTTCTGCTCTAAACGTTGGGCCGAATGTATAGACTTGAGAGAAGGCCATTGCTGCCAATTCTGCTTCCAGTTGTCCTGATACAGTTAGATTTGCTGCGCGTCCAAAAAAATCTTTTTTAAAATCTATATTCCCTTCTTCAGTTCTAGGGATAGAATTCAAATTTAAAGTTGTAACCTGAAACATTTCTCCGGCTCCTTCTGCATCAGATGCTGTAATAACAGGCGTATGTATATAATAAAAACCTCGCTCATGAAAAAACTGATGAATAGCAAAGGCCATGTAATGTCTTATCCTGAAAACGGCAGAAAACGTATTGGTTCTAAATCTTAGGTGCGCAATCTGTCTTAAAAATTCTAAACTGTGTTTCTTGGGTTGCAATGGATAGGATGAAGGATCTGATTCTCCAAAAATTTCCAATTGATCTACTATCAACTCAACAGCTTGTCCCTGTCCCTGAGATGCTGCCAGAGATCCCGTAACAGCAATGGCTGCTCCGGGAGCAATTTTTTTTAAGAGTACGGCATCCCACTTTTCAAAATCAACTACAGCTTGCAGATTGTCCATACAGCTCCCGTCGTTGATGGCAATAAACCGGTTACTCCTAAACGTTTTTACCCAACCCATAACCGTCACGGCTTCATTGGTAGGTTGAGAATTTATAACATCTACTATTTTAGTTCTTTGCATCTGTGAGATTTTATATTATTAACTTATGAAATAGAATTCTGTTTTTACTTGTTTTGTCCCTTAGTCTGTAAGCAAACAAAACTTAAGTTTATTTTACTAAAAAAGCGAAACATGAAGGCATGTTCCGCTTTTTTAGTTTATACCTTAATTCTAGTTTTAATTAATAAAACTTAGAACGATTGTCCTTGATATTTGTATTTTTCTTCAATGAGGCCATCAAGTAATTCATGGCAGCCCCTTTTGCCGGATGTTGATAAAATCTTCTGAAAGCATCCAAATTTGAAGTAGGCGATGGTTCCTTCACGTCCAAAAGTTTGAGAACATAAGCTCCTCCCTTTCCCTCAATCAAACCTACAACCTTATCTTTCTCCAACTTGCCAATTTTAGCCAATATTTCAGGCTCATCTCCAAACTGTGGAAGTTGAGCACCGAGAATACTGATCTCATTCAATGTATCTACCTTCACGTTATATTCTCCATAGTTTCCATCAATATTGACAACATCTCCAACCTTTGATTTGATTTTTTCAAACTTCTTTTTATTCTTTACAGTAGTTTCAATAAAATTCTTTGCAGCTGCAACCGTCATCAATCCTTTAGGATTTTCTGAAACCAATCCTCCAATCATGTATTGATTTAAAAAATGTTTATCAGGATCTTGAAGGCTATAAACCTCCGGACAAACATCTCCTGGTTTTACACCTTTTTGGTAAGCCCATCGAACAAATTCCCTAGCTACTTGATTTCCTTTTTCTCCTATTTTATTAATCTTAAATGTATTTTCTGTCACATTTCCTACAAGCTCCATCTTGTATTTTCCGCCATCATCAATGGCTTTTTCCAAGCTTGTCAAATCTTTTGCATTTTGAATCAAACCCTGTGCTTCATCCAATCTTGCATTTATCTCCTCATCTCCCGGCTGAATGGTTTCTGCAATAATGGCCAATTTTACACCTTCTTTTTTGGAAATGAATTTTTGATCCGTTACTTGAACCAAGTGAACACCAAAATCAGAAAAAACAAGATCTGATTTGCCTACACCTAACTTGAAAAAGATTGCATCATTGAATGGCTTCACCATCATATTTTCTGCAGCAAAACCCAAATCTCCACCTTTTATTGCGCTGCCCGGATCTTCACTAAATTGGATTGCAAGAGAATCAAACCTTGCTTTTCCGGTAACCAAGAGATTTTGTAGAGAATCCAATAATTTTTTAGCAGCAAACAATTGAGACTGAGTACTCACTCTTCTCAATATATGTCTTGATTTGACAGAGTCAGGAATCATTTTTTTATCCAAAACTTTTGCCAATCTATACTCGCCTTTTTCTACATAAGGTCCGGCGATTTCTCCTTTCACTGTTGACATTAATAATCCTCCATTTATCGGATCTAATTTTTCTCCTGTGTAATACACTTCATCCCATTTTCCCAGATTCGTTGTTACAAACAAAGAGTCATTTGTACTGCTTTTGAATTTTTCAACTTTATCTTCCAAAATTTTGCGGATGGCTGCCGAGTCAGTAGCTGTGGCAGAAATATCAATTAATGCATATTTCAAAGATTTGGTATCTTCGGTATTTTGATAAGACCCAGCATTCTCTTTAAGGTAAGCTAAATAATCCTCTTCCTTAACTTCGACTTCCTCATCTTTTATTGCAGTATACGGAATTCTTGTGGCCAATAAAGTATACCGAGTATTGCTTTCTACTTGGTTTCTTTCAATCATAAAATTCGGCATATGCAAAGACTTTGACACTATGTTGTTAAGCTTAGTGTACATTCTGTCTTTTTCAATTTCCTTTTTCTGAACAACCCAAAATTCTTTGAGCTGCTGAGGTAAAGTTTCATTATCCAAACCAGCCTTAAATTGATTCAATTGTTCTCTATTAACCTGTCCGGTAGTTGGGTTTCTAAAGTTTCTTTGGATCACCGGAGATAGAAAGTTTCCAAACTCCAATTCTTGCATCTCCAACTCAGAAACACCTGTTCCGTTATTGGCAGCTTCCTTATCCAAAATTGCCTTCTCTACATATTGATTCCACAAATATTCTCTTCTTCCGAAAAAGTCCACATCTGTATTTTGATACAAAACTCCTTCTGTTTTCTGAAAATCCTTGTAGTGCACTTTTTCTCCGGCTATACTTCCTAAAGTATCATCATTTCCAAAAAGTGAGCCTTTTCCGGTGGTAACATCCATGATCAAAAAGCCCAATAAGGCTACCGCTATAAGGATGGTCACAATCCAAAGTCTTTTACGAATACTTGTTATTAATCCCATGGGAAAAACTTAAATTATTATGAATCAAAAAAATATAAATTTAAAAAAGAATAATTTACTTGTTCTTTTTAAAAGAATGGCAAAGATATAGCCTTTCTTGTTGATATTCAAGGAAGTTTGGGCGAAAATTAAGCAAGACTTTTCTACTTTCTGCTAAAATATCGTCTTCCGGGAATCCTATTTAATTCCATTAATAGCATTTTGGTTTCATTTACAATTCGCCCATTCCCCTTTGGCAAAGGGCAATAATTCATGAGCCGTTATTTTGGCCTAATTTTTGGCTGCTTTTAGGCTATTCAGCCCTTGACTATGAACGACTTATCCAATTTGATAATTAATTTTAAGTAGAAATTAACTAAGCTAAAGAAACGGAGTCGGGGATTTATACGTCAAATAATTAAAGTCAACGAGTCTTAGACTATTGATTACCAAACAAACTTAAAATGCTAAAAACCATGAAAAACATTAATTTTGCAGCCTTAAACAGTAAATTAAGTACAATGAAGCAGAGAATTTCGGCGTTTTTTGCCCTTTTTCTTTATCTTGGTAGTGGTTCTCTATCTGCTCAAACTCTCCAAGAAGGAATACAACAGTTAGAAAACGAAAACTACAATGCAGCCTTATTGACATTCATCAAGCTTAACAGCTCTGACCCAAAGAATACAATTTATCAATACTATATAGGAGAGGTTCACTATGCGATGGAGAATTATGATGCCGCTGCTACCGCCTATAAAAAAGGACTTGAAATCAGTTCAAAATGCGATGCTTGCAATGTAGGACTTGGCAAATTGGATCTGGACAATGGGAAACCTGAGGAAGCAAAGAAAAAATTTGACTATGCTCTGAAGGGAAATTCTAAAAATCATGAAATTCACAGCATGGTGGGAGATGCCTATACATATAGTAAAAAGCCCATCTCTTCTCTAGGAATAGAATATCAAACCAAAGCCAGAGACATCAATCCATCGATTGCAAAATATTGGACTCATCTTGGAGATGCCCTTCAAGCCAAAGGAGATCTGGGTGGCGCGATGACCAGCTATGAAACTGCTGTATCCAAAAATAAGAATGATCCGGAAACTTATCTTAAGATGGCAAGAATCTGGTCAGGAAATAAGCAGACAATAGACAAAGCAATTGAAAATTTGGAAACTGTAATTTCTTTAAATCCAAATTATGCCCTTGCTTATAAAGATTTGTACGAGCTCTATATTAGAACCAACCGTTATAATAAGGTATTGCCTATACTCCAAAAGTACGTTTCTCTTGCCGGGACCGATGTGGACGCTAAAGTAAGATTGGTCAAATTTTTATGTTTCCAAGCCAAAGATTATGAAAGAGCAATCGAAGAAGGAACAAAACTGTTAAGCTCAAATCCGGATCAATATACTCTTCATAGATGGCTGGCATGGTCATATGGCGAAACAAACAAGTTTCAAGAAAGCTATGATCAAAGTCAATTGCTCTTCAAGGCAGCTGAAACAGACCCTTCTCGCAAATTGTATGCTTCCGATTATGAATATTATGCAAAAGCCGCTGCTAAAATCGGCAAAATGGATGTGGCAGAACAAATGTATGGCAAGCTGATCGAGCTAGAGCCAACAAAATCACAAGACGTTTATGGTTTACTTGCAAAAACAAACTATGATGCAAAAAAATACGATAGTGCTAGAGATTGGTATCTGAAGAAAGGAACCGAAAAACCCTTAAACAACTCTGATCTATTTTATTTAGGAAACTGCTATTATTATTTAGATCAAAATACTCAGGCAGACTCTGTGTTTGGAAAAGTGGTAGAGATTACTCCTAACTATGCCACAGGATGGTTGATGAGGGCCAAAGCAAACAGAGAGCTGGATCCTGATAATAAATTGTTTCTTGCAAAACCTTACTATGAAAAATTTATTGAATTTGGTTCTGCAGACAGAGAGAGAAATAAAGCCAATTTAATAACAGCTTATAATTATTTAGCCTATTTCTACATTCAAAACAATGATAATGTCCAAGCTAAATCCTATTATGAACAAACTACCTTATTG
Organism: Saprospiraceae bacterium UBA3362; assembly: GCA_002360455.1. GTDB lineage: Bacteria > Bacteroidota > Bacteroidia > Chitinophagales > Saprospiraceae > Vicinibacter. The sequence goes on along the minus strand of DEQQ01000098.1, from coordinate 1,387 downwards.
GATCCTACCAATCAACAAGCTGTAGAAGCACTGACGATATTGAATAAAATGAAATAAAATATTCTTTATTCAAATAGAAAAAATCCTGAATTAAAATTTTAGTTCAGGATTTTTTATTTATACCCAATTGCAAATTGGTTGATCTTCACCAATAAGGATAAGAATTGAATTTTTTGTTTCAATAGTTAATAGATATGATTGTAACTTTGCTCACTATTTATTATTGATCATGTCTGTATTAGAACAATTACATTCCATTGCACAACAAAGAATTTTAGTCCTTGATGGAGCAATGGGTTCATTAATTCAAGGATATCGACTTTCTGAAGAAGACTTCCGAGGAGAAATATTTAAAAATCACCCTCATGATCTCAAAGGCAACAATGACTTGCTTTCCATAACAAGGCCTAACATTATCAAAGAAATTCATACAAGATATCTTGAGGCAGGTTCTGATATTATTGAGACCAATACATTTAGTGCTACATCGGTTGCACAAACTGATTATCAGTTATCGGATTTTGCTTATCAAATCAATTATGAATCCGCAAAAATTGCAAAAGAAGCAATTGCAGAATATATTCAACTCCACGGAGGAAAGCCAAGATTTGTAGCCGGAGCCTTAGGCCCAACAAACAAAACTGCATCTTTATCACCTGATGTAAATCGGCCTGGATTTAGAGCCATTTATTTTGATGAGCTTAAACAAGCCTATTACGATCAAGCAAGAGGTTTGTTGGATGGTGGAGCAGACATACTATTGGTCGAAACCATATTTGATACCCTCAATGCCAAAGCTGCTTTATTTGCTATTGAACTTTTGTTGGAAGAGCGTCAAATTAAAATCCCTATCATGATCTCCGGAACAATAACGGATGCCAGCGGCAGAACCTTATCAGGTCAGACTGTAGAAGCATTCTATATTTCGATGAGACATGGAAACCTCTTTAGTATTGGATTAAATTGTGCATTGGGAGCAAAAGAAATGAGGCCTCATATTGAATCAATGGCAAAGATTGCCAATTGTTTGGTCAGTGCCTACCCAAACGCAGGATTGCCCAATGAATTAGGAGGATATGATCAGTCTCCTCAAGAAATGAAAGATTACATAAGAGATTTTGCAAGCTCCGGATTTGTCAATATTATTGGAGGATGCTGCGGGACTACACCGGAGCATATCAAACAAATGGTGGAAGGAGTTCAAGGAGTAAAACCACGAAAAGTGATTTCTTCAAATCGCTATCAGACCACAATGCTTTCAGGTTTAGAGCCTTTTGTATTTCGTCCCGAAATAAATTTTGTAAATGTTGGTGAGCGAACAAATGTTACAGGATCTAAAGTCTTTGCAAAATATATTCTCAATAATCAATATGAAGATCGGAAGAGC
>DEQQ01000101.1 GCA_002360455.1 Saprospiraceae bacterium UBA3362 | reverse complement strand
CGAAATCATACCAGAACCAGCAACTTACTACGATGTTTGGTGGCGGAATCAATGTTGGTTGTACTTTGTCTTGTACTTCTACCTCTACCATACAATCACTGAAGTGTCCATATAAATCTCCTACAGACTGTAAGTTCGGCCCTGATCTTCCCATTCTGTTTGGATGAATTGGACCTGCTCCCGGATCTACATCAAATACTCTCAACACTACCATAATGGTATTGCCCACATCGGCACAACAGAACTTCGTAAAGTCATCAAACAATACTTGATTGCCTGAAAACTGAATAGGATCTGGTAGATCATCTCCATTCAATCCATTACAACTCACTTTATTATCGTTTGGCAATGATCGAGTATCGCCATTCAAAGTTCCTCTTAGTTCTTCCATTCGAATTACTTTGAAGTATACGTGGCGAGAGCAATTGTCAAACGAGCCATCATCGAAAGTTTCTGCAAAGATCTTCGTGATGTTTTCTCCGGGACTTACTCCTCCTGTTAAGGTAACTACTGTATGTTCATCACAAACAGCTACAGGCGGCACATTATCGATTACATTCAATCTAATTCTCTTTTTTGTAATATTGCCGCAGCAATCCTCAGCAACAATAAATGCAGATGTGACTCCTCTTGGCAACCCTGTAACTATATATCCGGAAGATTCATTACCACTAACCGTTCCTTCGGCTATTTCAATTGAGTAATGCAATTCACTGTTACAAGAACTGGTTAACCAAGCCGGAGCAACGTCCCAAGTACCTGTACAAGACCACACATCCATATTTACAACAATTGAATCAGGATATAAAATTTGTGGACCTTTGGTATCATTTACTTTGATAATCTGATTGTGTCCTGCTATTTGTCCGGTACACCAATCCATTACTGTCCACTGACGCAATATCTTATAGCATCCTACCTCTCCCGCATCGCAACCCGGTTTTGCAAGATCAAATTTAGTATCTCTATATACCATGTTGATATTGTTGCAAGAGTTACCTGAAGGCACTCCTGTACCCATCCACATAACATGGGTATCAGGGCCATAACATCTAGGATTTGTAGCCGACCAATCCGGATGTGCGGGATAAAATACCGGATATGGACTTGGGTGGGATTTATACAAACCGGAATCCAAGCAGTTCCAACCTAAAACTCTAGGTCTTCGTTGACCACTGAAATCTCCCAAAGTCGGATCTCCACCGGTGGCGTACCAATATGCAGAATCCAACAAATATCCATCTACACAATAAGGATCATTTAAATAATGTGGTGTAAGATCTTTTGATCTATCAATTTTTTCACTGCACTCTAAAATATTTTGATTTCCAATAATTCCATCAAAATTTGGCGGTGCAATTATAGAAATCAAATCCCCTAAGGCTATGGTAATAGTTTGAACACATATTACTTTATTTCCATAATCATCTTCGCTCACCCATCTTCTTACTATCCTTTGTTCAAATCCTAAAGCACAACTTCCAGGGATAATCTGATCAGAATAAGTCAAGCTAAAATTACCGCAGTTGTCCCTTACAATCGGAGTTCCAATAATGGCAGGAGAGTAAGAGCTTCCACAAGATAATATTGTATCTCTCAAACAACTCATGGATGGTCCAATTTTATCTTCAACTCTTGCATGAGACCAACACGAATTTCCGGTCAAGGAATCAAAAACGGTAACTTTCAAACTTCTACCTATATCACTTTTGTTGATCTGACTTCCAGGAATAGTTGGTCGTCTGTCAATAACCTGACCTGTATTCCAATCTTGCACAATTATCCCATATTTATCATAACATCTATATGGCCCGCCTTCCAAGAAATCATCAGCATGCAACGTTGCCTCACAGTTTTGGTCTAATGAGATTTGCACATCATTATTGCATGTTAAATCGGCTACAGGGTTTGGATAATCTTGAACCAAAACACAGAAATTACAGGTAGCTACATTGCCATCTTGATCCATGACCATGATCTCCACTATATGCTTACCAATTGGGAAAAATGAATCCAATTTGTAACGAGCATTTGGGTTTTGCATAATCATGAGGTTTTGATCACAATTGTCCATAGCAACATCGGTAACATTGATATGAACAATAGCTTCACAAGCTCCGGGTTCTGCATAAAATGTTCTGTCTTTGCAAAATAACATCGGTGCTAATGTGTCTCTAACAGTAACCGTTGAAGTACAAGAAGACGAGTTATTGCATTCGTCAAAAACAAATAAAGTAACTCTTTGCACACCCCTATCAAAACAATTAAATGTTGTATCAGAAGCCAAAAATCGCAAAACAGCAGAGCAGCTGTCTCTACTTCCGCCATCCAAAGATTTGGACGTAAGTTGAGCTGTTCCCTGTTTGTTTAAAAATATGGTGGTGTCTTTACAAACCGCTATTGGAGCAGAAGTATCAACAGTTACAATTCGTTGAGACCAGGTAAAAGTATTTCCACATCGATCCGCCAATCTCCATGATCTAAAAATGGTATCTTTTACAGGGCAAACTCCTCGAACAATTCTTTCTGAAATAGTTGAAATAATATTGCCTTTAGGAATCTGTCCGGGATTCAATAATCCAGGTGTTCTGCTTAATGGTCCTGTCCATGTAAAATCTAAATAAGAATCTCCACAACCGGTCAATTGAATAGAAAATGTGTAAGGTAAAGATCCATCTTCTGCAACAGGAATAGCTCTTGAAGTCAAACCATTGGCTGGTCCATTCAATGCTACCATTACTCCTTCGTAGGAAATAAATTGTAAAACAGTTGTTCCTCTGATTAAAGCAATTCCATCAGGAGATCCATTTTGAATTCCATTTACAGGATAATAAAATGCAAGTGCACCATACCCGCAGCGCTCATTAGGCAAAATTCCTGACAACGCCATTGAATCATACACCAAACCGGTTGCCCCATTATACAACACCAGCTTATATGCAGAAAGATCAGTTCCAAAAAATCCGGCTATTTCAATAAATTCTAAAGTATCTGTTCCAACATTATCATAATGAATTTCATTAATCCAAATATTTCCCAACAGGCTTTTATCACATAGGTCAATACCTGTAATCGTGTCTGCAGGCTTTAAATTGTTACAAGAAATAACAGTGTCTCTAGGTAACCAAATCGGGCTGCAAATTAAAGGCCGAGAAGTATCTTTTACCATGATTCGCTGAACGATAGAATCTCTATTTCCACAACTATCAACAGCAGTCCATACCCTTCGCAAAGTATACTCATTAGGACATCTTCCCGGAATAGAATCTTGTCTGTAAGTTGTTGCAAAAGTGTCTATGGTCATGGTTCCACCCATACACTGAGGAGCAGGACTAATAATTTGACTTACATTCAATGATCCTGGCGATTGATTAGAAGGCCCCGACCAGTTAAATGATCCTCTCATGTTCCCTGTTCCAATTTTTTGTAAAGACAATCCAATTGGTTCACTTCCGGTTTCTAATACTCCGATATCTGTTGACATAATTCCAACAGCAGGTCCATCTGTAGCTACAAATGCGCCTTCGTAAGAAATAAACTCACAAACCACATTTCCATTATAAATCAATGCAATGCCATCTGGAGCTCCATTTTGTATGCCGTTAACAGGATATGAAAACGACAATGCGCCCATACAGGAACCTTCGTTATCGATAATTCCTCCAAGGTTCAATGTATTATACATCGCTCCATTAGATCCATTGTAAAGCACAAGAGAAAATCCAGCTAAATTTGTTCCTGCCATTCCGGCTATTTCTATAAACTCACCAGCATCTGTTCCTGTATTGTCATAATGAAATTCATTAATCCAAGGTTTTATGGAGTCTCTTGCCCCACTCCTCATTTGACAGGAATCTGCAGCTCTAAAACTGCGAGGCGGAAATGTGAATTCACAGGACACCATTGTATCATTAAGTCTAATATTAGGAATGAACTTCGGAGGTACGGTGTCGATTATATTAATTCTTTGTGTGCATGTCGTGTCATTTTTACATGCATCTCTAAATTTCCATTTTCGGAAAATAGCTTTTTCATTTGGACATCGTCCGGCTGCAACCGAATCCATGTAACTGATCTGTACAGGATCCATGCAATTGTCTGTTGAAGAAGCTATTCCTGTACGATTAATAGAAGTATCGGCAGGACATTGTAAAGTCAAATTCGGAGGACAAATGGGTGTAGGTTTTATTGTATCAAATTTGAAACTAATAGACTGAATACAACTGTCTCGATTTCCTACAGAATCAACAACAATGTAAAATCGAAAAACTGTTCTCAAACAATTTTCCGTAACAATCGAATCTCTGGAACTCATCCGTACCCAACCGCATCCTTCCAAAATCACCGGAATAGTGTCTTTGCGATCCCCAATCCCCATTGTATCTCTTCTGAAAATGGTTTTTGCCGGAGGTACTATGATATTACACAAAGAATCAGGATACATTGTATCTCTTGGGCAGCGAATTGTAGGAGCTTCGCAGCAAGCTAAAAAGTTAGAATTAATAATAAATGAATCCACTACTTCGCACATAGAAATTGGATCCAGAAAAGCAAAGTAATATTTTGTTGTATCATTGATTTTGATAATTCCGTCAGGTATAGAATCAAACTGTGCATTAAATCCACCAGAATACGGACTTTTCTTATAAAATGTAACATGAACTGTATCCAATCCTCCCGGATCCGGGCCATTTAAATCCATCACCACTTTGACCAAAGTATCAAGATCGTGACAAACCAAACTATCCCCACAAATAGCCATCTCAGGCACACACACTGTGTCCACGACAGGGAATGATCCTGTTACTTTTATCTCAACAGAAGGATCATTGATTATTCCTCCGCAACCAAAATCATCAGAGAATGATTTAATGGTGTAAACTCCGGGAACACAGGCTTCAATCACATACATATTACCACCAACATAAACCATTTCCTCCGGCCCACCATTGACGCAAAAACTAAACTCATAGGGGCCTGTACCTGTAAACGACAATGTAATAGAGCCACATCCTCCTGCACAACTTGTGATGTCTGAGTGAGCAGTGATGTCCAACTCAGGTTGTGGTCTTAAATTGATACAAAGTTCATCATTGTCAACCTCACCTTTACATCTAGCTCCACCTAGATCAACTACTGAATCCAATTTTACTTTGATTTCTGAAGCTGTAGGACCATCAATATGAATTGTAAAATTTGGACCCGCTCCGGTGACACACATATTCCCTCCTTGATCAGATCTTGACCAACACAATTTGTAAGGACCGGTACCATTCATCACCATAACCGGAATATCGATTCCTCCCGGAACATCTGCGAAACAAGTATCAATAGATCTTCCTTTCAAATCAGCAGTAGGACAATTTATGCCATAAGTTCTATTAATATTAATAACCGAATCAGCGCAAGTAGAGGCTAAACCATTGATTCTTGCCTTTAAACAAAAACTTGAATCAGGACAAAAATCTGTTGTAATCGGAAATTTTACGCAAGGCAATGTATCATTAGTACAGTTAGTCGCTAAGTTTGAACAGTTAAAACACTGCCCATTCATTCCCATTAATTTATTAATAAAATTCTGATTGGTTGTATTATTTGCATTTCCAATAGTTTGAACAGTACAAGCATTGGCTGCTGTAAAAGATTGTCGAGCAAAATTACCATCTGCATAAAAATCGCCACAAGAAAAATAATATTCCTGATTCCCTGAACCACCTGTGGAGGCTGCACAAGAAATATTGGCTTCGAGAGTAGTACAGTTAGTACCATATTCTATACCATGATAGATATTACCATCCGGACATTTGGTGATCATGCAATCTGCAGTGTTGCCCAACAATAATCCACTAGAGGTACTGGTTCCATTTTGCCATCCTTGTTGAGCTCCCCCGGGATTTCTATTGGCACTTGGACAAGGAAATGCGTCTGAATTATAGCAGGTTGACAAGCAAGGAGAGTTTCCAGGAAAAACATAAATTTTGTCACTGTTAGAATCGCAAGGATCATCAGCCAACATACAAGTTTCTTTGTCCTCTTCATTGTAAATGACTATTCTTGCGCCTACCGGAATTTTCTTTAGATTACAAGGACATCCGGCATTGGTATCGTCAAACCAAACATAGCCAGGGGCTACTCCGCTTGCCCCGCAAGAACCATCATTGTCATTGATTATCCAACCATTTATATTTATTGAATCGCATGACGCCCCAACGGCCAATAATTCTACCCACTCTTTATTTGCACCCTGTCCTTGAGACACTTCATTAACAATTAATCCTCCTGAATCTCCACAAGAGCCACTCGGATTCAGATTATTGCAATTTGGACAGCTCGGAATATCTATTGTTCCAACCACTGTACCTTCATCACCAGGTACCCAGTTACAGTCTTCAGGGCCAATATAGAAATCTATTGTACCACCGGGAGGCAAACAATTAGCTTGTATACAAAATCGTAAAGTATCTCTTGTCGGACAATAATTGCCTGACGGGCTCGTTGAGCTGTACCTTATTCCGCTTGGACAAATCGCTGCTTTTTCACAATTATTATTAATTTTTATAATCAAAGTCCCGTTTGAACAACCGGACTTATCTTCCACAGTAACATAATACCCTCCTGCGTTCGGATTGTTCTCCAAAGTAAAAATTCCATTTGTATTTGTCTTTGGAGGAAGAATTCCTGCACTGTCATAAAGTGTGTAACACAAATTTCCTCCACCTAAAATGTATTTTGAAACATTAATTGTTCCTGAAGATATGCCTCCGGTAACACAATCCAGAGTACACATTGTTTGCGGTACATCTGCAGTTCCATTTCGATCACAATCATAGCTCAATGGAGCAAAAACAGTTATGCAAACTTCTTCTCTTTCATAACATTCACTATTGCTAGTTTTACTTGTACTTCCGCAACAATTGGAATAATCATCCCATTGCAATGTATAACAATGTGTTCCCACCGGCAGGATTCCTGAGGTATAAGTCAATGTCGTAATACCGGTATTTTTATCAAAACTATAGCTTGTCCACACTTGGGCACCGATACTTCCAGGATTGGCATTCGGGTCAGTGCTAGGAGCCATAACATATGAACCTATATTTTCATCACATGCTCCTGAAAATAAATCTACATTGTCAGACACATTTTGATAATTATAAACTTCTAATGTGAAAGTAATTGTAGCCGGAGAACATAATGTGTCATTTGAATAAAGTAACTGCCAAGCTAAAGCATCATTTTCTTTGCCGGGATTGGGATGGTCTGTATAGCCCCATTGAGCTAATGCTCCGGCCGGATCACATGAACTTGGTACAAGGGAAGCACTTGGAATGAGAGTACCGGCGCGAGGCTGATGACTTGGATTGCCATGAGAACCGACAGAATTGGAAATTCGCAGATAAGATGAATTACATCCTACAAAAGTCGCAGATGGATGCTTTACCCAGATTGGGTCTGTAAGGTTTGGCATTGAATAAGAAATCAATCTTGCCATACATCCGGCTCCATTTGGCATAACAGGAACAGCAGATGTGTCTGCATTAGTACCATCTCCGCGCCCCATAGCAACAATTCCGGTTCCAAGAGTATACGATCCTTTGGTTGGATCCTGTACAGTGCAATGATCTGCATCTCCGGAAGCTCCACCTGTAGTATTTCCACCTCGAGTTAATGTATTTGGTTCTCCCCAATATATACCATCATGCGGAGTTCCGTTTGGAAGAAACAACATAACCTGATCTCCATCTGAACCATGCTGATTGTCTATAGTAAAACCGGTAGCAGCAAAATCACAATAAACAGCATTGGCCGGATCACAAACATCAAAATCAATAGTCAAACAATGAAAATCACATTCATCACAGTTAAGCCCATTTTTCCCATTTTTTATTCCTACACCAACACTACTTGATGCTCTCATACCACAGGCAATAAGAAACACACCATCACTCGGGATGACTGTTCCTTCAGGTATTACAATTGCCCATTCGGAATTGGAAACAACCATACATCCAATATCAGTGGATGGTGGCCCGGCAATCTCAACAATACCATCGTCAACTCCATCCGACTGACCGGCATCCCCCGAAACTTCGTTGAGAACGACTCTGTCGTAAGGTGAATTGCATTGGCTATTCAATTTACCAATTCCAAATAAAAATAAAATAGGTAGAATGAGGTTTAAGGCAGGTCTACTGTCAATGAAAATCATAAGTCTTGGTTTGCTTCTTCTTTAATCCCAAAGATAAGGACTCGTTATAACTTTTTGATTATCTTAAGATTAATATATTGTAATCAAATGATGAAAAAAGTAAAAATATCAGAATAGCAATATTTTATATATTATATAGAAATTTAATATCAACTAAAAATTTATTTTTTTAAAAGAAAAATTTGATCGCGCACTTACACCAAGCAATATTATTCTAAAACAGCTCACTATCAATTCATTAGAATAAATTATCATTTGTTCGCAAGTCTGTATTTTTATTAGGATTCATGCGATGAATTTCATTAATTAAATAATATGAAAATTTAAATTATAATCCCCTCATTATCTTTTATAAATATATTATTTAAAAAAATACTAAGTATATGACAATAATTTT
>DEQQ01000059.1 GCA_002360455.1 Saprospiraceae bacterium UBA3362 | reverse complement strand
ACATATCAAAGAGCATATTGATACTGAGAATTTGCACCGAAGAGATTATAATGCAGAAGCTCAGATCTTACCCAATGGTGAAGAAGGAATTACTATGTTCTCAGGTGTATTTCAACATACTGTGGACCTGCCCTTTTTAAATGCGGTAACAGTTCAAGAAAATTCTTTTAAGGTTGAACCCAATTTCAGACAATACTACAATCATTATCACTGTCCTGTTATTCCACTCTATTCCTCTAAAACAAATGAAATGCATACCTTATTTTTCGGTGGCATTGCACAATTTTATGATCAATCGGGAACACTTGTGCAGGATAACAATGTTCCTTTTGTGAAAACTATAGCGAGGGTGACAAGAGACTCAAAAGGAAATTTAGCAGAGTATAAACTGAGGTCACAAATGCCTACACTTTTGGGAGCTGGAGCCGAGTTTATTCCTATTGACAGCATTGCACATTATGATAATGGAGTTATTCGGTGGGATGAATTGATCGGCGATACGATTACTTTAGGTCATATTTTTGGAGGGATAAGCAGTACTGCACAAAATATTTTTTTTCTTAATGACGGCTCACAAAGTACAGCCAGCAATAACTTGTTTAAAGTTAAGCTGATTAAAACTAAATCAGTAAGCACTCATTTTTTAAATCCGCAAAGCAAAACCAATTATCCTCTTCATATTATTCCAAATCCAAATAATGGAGAATTTATTTTATCATATTCTCTCCCTCACAGAACGGATGTAGAGATAACAATTTTTAACTCCAATGGCAATAAAGTTTATTCTTCTCAACATAAAAATCTGGATCGAGGGGAACATTATCTTAATTTGGAAAAATATTTTGCAGCAGATGGGAACTATCTAATTCAAATTAATTTGAATGGAGAGACATTGATTCAAAAGATGATTGTAGAAAGATAATGAGCAGTCAATTTTAATTAGAGCATACAGTAGAAAATTTTATAAAATGAAAATTATTATCGTTGGAGGTGTTGCAGGAGGAGCAACTGCAGCTGCAAGATTGAGGAGACTGAGTGAGGAACATGAAATTATTATTTTTGAAAAATCAAACGCAGTAAGTTTTGCCAATTGTGGTTTGCCCTATCATATTGGAACAGTAATAGAGAGTCGAGATAAACTTCTTCTTCATACAGTACAAAGTTTAAAGAGTAGGTACAATCTTGATGTAAGATTATTGTCAGAAGTCATTGCAATAAATAATGTACAAAAAACAGTGACCATCAAAGATTATCAAATGCTTTCTGTTTATACAGAGTCGTATGACAAATTGTTATTGTCACCGGGTGCAGAGGCTGTCCGGCCACCCTTAGAAGGAATTCAGCTGTCCGGTATTTATACTTTGAGGAATCTTTCTGATATGGATAGAATAATGAACCAATGTTTGAATAAGCAACAATTTGTCATTATTGGAGCTGGTTTTATTGGACTAGAAATTGCAGAAAATTTAAAAGAAATTGGAAAATCTGTTCAAATTGTAGAATTAGGAAATCAAGCCTTAGCCCCTGTAGATTTTGACATAGCCTCTTTTATTCATCAAAAGGCAAAGCAAAAAGAAATTATTATCCATTTGGGGTCTGGAGTATCCAAGTTTGAAAAAGATGGAAATCATCTAAAGGTATTTCTTGCCAATGGCCTTGAGCTCAATACAGAAGTTGTGATTCTGGCGATAGGAGTAAAGCCGGATGTTATTTTGGCGCAAAAGGCAGGTTTACAAATTTCTCAAAACGGTGGAATAAAAGTGAATGAATTTCTTCAAACATCAGATCCCAATATTTATGCAGTTGGAGATGCAATAGAACTAACTCATTTTATCCACCAAGCCAAGGTTCTTATTCCACTGGCTTGGTCGGCCAATCGTCAGGCTAGATTGGTTGCAGATAATATACATTATGGGAATAAAACAAAATATGAGGGAGCTATAGGAACTTCGATTTTAAAATTCTTTGAACTAAGCATTGCGTCCACCGGCCTGAATGAGAAAATTTTAAAGCGAAACCAAATCTCTTATCGTACGATTATTGTCGTAAAAACTCAACACGCCAGTTATTTTCCGGGAGCTAAAAATATCTTATTAAAAGTTTTATTTGATGATAAAGGAAGGATTTTAGGAGCTCAGGCAGTTGGTAAGGAGGGTGTTGACAAAAGGATAGATATTATGGCGACCGCCATCAAAGCTCAAATGAACATTGTAGATCTCCAGGCTATCGAAATTGCCTATGCCCCGCCATTCAACTCTGCAAAAGACTTGGTCAATATTGTAGGCTACGCTTCTGAGAATATTCTTAATAAAGATTTTGAAACTATAAACTATGATTTATTAGAGGATGCCATGAAATCTCAGGACTCATGTTTATTGGATGTAAGGACAGTTTCAGAATATCAAAATGGACATATTCCGGCAGCAATAAATATCAATGTGGATACATTGAGAGACTTTTTGCCTACATTAGATAAAAATAAAAAATATATAGTTTACTGTCAAGTAGGACAAAGAGCTTATTTAGCCTGTAAAATCCTTCGAAATAACGGTTTTGAAGCAGTGAGCTTGAATGGTGGGTTTTTCTTATGGAATACAATATTTCAGCAAGATTAAAAATAGGAGGACAATGAGCATAAAAGTCTTTGAGTAATCTCAAAATCAGGCAGTTTGTTAATTAAAAAATGAATTAAATAAAAGATTATCAATATTATATATATTCATTTTTTGCCCAATTAATAAATATTTCTTTTGTATACTAACATTTTGTGTCAAATTTCTTATATCTTTGCGCTCCTTTAAAGTCAAATTTAAAATTTTGAATTATGCAAAGCGTTTCAATAACCGGAAAAGAAAGAGCAAAAACAGGAAAAACAGCAGCAAACAGCTTCCGTAGAGAAGGTTTGGTTCCGTGTGTTCTTTATTCAAAAAGTGAAAATATTCAATTTAATGCATCTCCTGCTGAATTGAAATCCCTTGTATATACTCCTGATTTTAAAGTGGCTGATATTGACATCAATGGTAAGAATTATCGTTGCATATTGAAGGAACTGCAATTCCATCCGGTAACAGATCAACTAATCCACATTGATTTTCTAAAATTGGAAAAAGGGGCATCTATTAAGATTGAAGTTCCATTGAAATTGGAAGGAAATGCTGTGGGAGTGAAGTCCGGAGGTAAACTTACTCAAAGATTGCGAACTTTGCGCATCAAAACAACTCCTGAGACTATGGTTTCAGAACTTAAGCTTGACATTTCTGCTTTAGATTTGGGACAAAATATGCGTGTTCGTGATATCCAAGTGCCTAACGGTGTAGAGATCATTAATGCAGCTGCAACTCCAATAGTAAGTATTGAGGTAACAAGAGCTCTCAAAAGTGCTGCTGCAGAAACTGCTGCCGCAGAAAAGAAAGCCGGAGGCGCCAAAGCTGCTCCAGCTAAAAAGTAATACTCATAATCTTTTTTTAACTTGATATTTTTAAAGCTGCCTATGCACATTATAGGCACATTGAAATATTTTCTAAAGATCAGGGAGAACCTTGCCGTAGTGATTTGGACACTGATGCAGTAAAATTGAATTCGTAGAATTTTAATCTCAGCTATTTCCGCTGATTCATTCTCTCAAACAAGCTTAATTGACCTTTAAAAGTTTTATTGACAGATAGATTTTTTGGATGGTACTGAGCTTATAAAAAATCCAAAAAGTAGCTAGACCCATTTTTCATTTTCTATTTGACCCTACAGCCTTATAAATCCTTAATGCATTGGCTCGCAACATCTTCGGTTTGCGCTTAGTTTAGTCAAGCATAGAATCAATCATTTTGGATATTGAATCAATGGAATTGGCATTATTTCACGTGCATTTTAAAAATTAAACCTAGCTCAAATGCATTTTTGGGTCAAAGTAATTAAAACAAATTTCTAACTCAAAAATGAGACTCACTGCTCCGACTTATTTTCTTTAAATTTTGAATATAGGCTAAAACCGTAGGTTTTGAATAATAAACAACTATAAGAAAATGAGCAGTAAGGGTATTTCGGAACAATGGGGAAGTAATTAATGGATTTAATTTTTTCTATTCTCTCGCAATGCTGCTTTGGTTAAAATTGGTAATATAAACAAATTTATCCGCCTGAGAATGAAAATTTTAAAATAAATTCGATTTAACAAAATTAACATGAATAGCTATAACAATATTAAAATTTAGCTGTATTTTTAAGTTCATATTCAGTAGTACCCAATAAGATCGTATTTAACAATGAGTTTTACAAGTCAACAAATCCACGCAGCACTCAAGGAGTATTTTGGATTTGATAGTTTTAAAGGCAATCAAGAACAAATTATCCAAAATGTTCTGAATGGAAATGACAGTTTTGTGATAATGCCCACAGGGGGAGGAAAATCCCTTTGTTATCAGTTACCCGCCTTAATGTTACCGGGTACTGCGATTATAATTTCTCCGCTTATAGCCTTAATGAAAAATCAGGTAGATTCTATAAGAGGATATGGCCAAACCGACGAAGTAGCTCATTTTCTGAATTCTTCTTTAAACAGAGGAGAAATCAAGCAAGTAAAAGACGATATAGTTCGTAGTCGTACAAAGCTATTGTATGTCGCTCCAGAAACTCTTCAAAAAGAGGAAACGATAGAGTTTTTGAGCATGGTCGACCTTTCTTTTGTTGCAGTTGATGAAGCTCATTGCATCTCCGAATGGGGCCATGATTTCAGACCGGATTACAGAAGGATCAGAGACATGATTGATAATATTGATCATAAAATCCCAATCATTGCCCTTACCGCCACAGCAACTCCAAAAGTACAAACGGATATCGTAAAAAGTTTGGAGATGAAGGACCCCGGAATTTATATGTCTTCGTTTAACAGACCCAATCTTTATTACGAAATAAGACCTAAAGTATCCAAAGAAGCTGCTGTAAAACAGATTGTCCAAATTATTAAACAACATCCTGGACAAAGCGGAATTATTTATGTTCAAGCTAGAAAGACTACAGAAGATTTAGCTCAAATATTACAAGTGAACGGAATCTCAGCAGCGCCATATCATGCCGGTATGGATTCTAAAGCAAGATCACAGGTACAAGATGATTTTTTGATGGAGGAGATAGATGTGATCTGTGCAACTATTGCCTTTGGAATGGGAATCGATAAGCCTGATGTTCGGTTTGTGATTCACTTTGATATTCCAAAATCCTTGGAAAATTATTATCAAGAAACCGGACGTGGAGGGAGAGATGGGATGACCGGAGATTGCTACGCTTTTTATTCTCACGCTGATTTGGTTAAGCTTGAAAAATTTCTAAGAGACAAACCGGCTTCTGAACGCGAAATGGGTGCTCAATTATTGGATGAGGTAGAAGCCTATGTAGAAAGTTCGGTCTGTAGGAGAAAATTTGTATTGCATTATTTTGGGGAAGAATACAATACTGAGCAATGCAATAGCATGTGTGATAATTGCAAGAACCCTAAGCCAACACAAGAGGTAAAAAACGAATTGGTGTTAGCTATCAAATCCATCATAGCACTCAATCAAAATTTTACAATCAAACCAATAGTAGAGTTTATTTGCGGAGTTAAAACAAAAGATATACTTGACTATGAATTGGATTCGCATGAATTATTCGGAGCCGGTGAATCTCAAGGCAGTCTATTCTGGTATTCCTTGTTGAGACAAGCCATATTATTAGGTTACATTTCGAAAGACATAGAATCCTACGGAGTGTTGAAAATAAATCAGCAGGCCTTGGATTTTCTAAAAGAGCCGTCCAAAGTATTAATTTCCATTAATCACGATTATGGAAATATGACGAGCAATGAAGAAGATTCAGCTCCTGCACAAGGAGTTGCTTTAGATCCTGCATTATTTAAAACCCTAAAGGAAATTCGTCTTGAGGTCGCTAAAAAGCACAAAGTAAAACCTTGGGTTGTTTTCTTTGATCCTACACTTGAAGAAATGGCCACAAGATATCCTGTAACGATGGAAGACTTGTGTAAAATTTCCGGAGTAAGCAAAGGAAAGGCAGATCGCTATGGTCAAGCATTTTTGGATTATATTGCAAAATATGTGGAGGAAAATGAAATTGAAAGACCCGACGATTTTGTAATTAAACAGGTAGCAGATAAGTCCAAATTTAAAGTTGAAATTATCAAAGGGATAGACAAGAAATTTCCATTAGAAGATATTTGTAGGAATGTGCAAATGAATATGGAAGAATTGATGGACGAACTTAATATGATTGTCACCTCAGGAACTCGATTGGATATTGATTACTATATTGATGAAAATGTTGACGAATATAGTAAAGAAGATATTTATGAGTATTTCAAGACTGCAGACACCGACTCTGCCGAAGATGCTTACAGAGCACTGAAGGATGACGATGTGACTTATGAAGAAGTGAGGTTGGTAAGGCTGAAGTTTTTATCGGAAATGGCAAATTGATTTTTCTTCCTTACTCAAAATAATTTTCTACATGCAAGAAATTCCGTCGGTACAGTTTTAAATCCACCAGGATGAAAATTGCTATTGTCAATGGGCCAAACTTGAATATGCTCGGGATGAGGGAAACCCATATCTACGGGACCGAATCATTGAACGATATTCAATCCAATTTACAAAATCAATTTCCGACAATTGCTTTTGATTTTTTTCAATCCAATCATGAAGGATCTCTTATTGATTATATTCAAATGATTCCAAATGAAACCAATGGTTTGATCATCAATCCGGGAGCTTATACTCATAGCTCTATTGCCCTAAGAGATGCACTTTCGCTATTAAAAATTCCAATTATAGAGGTTCATATTTCTAATATTTATTCAAGAGAAGAATTTAGAAAAAACTCGTTTATAAAACCGCTTTGTGTTTGTAGCATTGTGGGAATGGGAACAGAAGGATATTCTGTCGCAGTATCGAGATTAAAAGAAATTTGTGAAAAAAACTAACGAACAGAGTTCGACCCTATGAGTTTGAGCTCGATCCATTTAAACCATTTAGCTTTGTCAATTCCAAATTTAAAAATAATTTGCTTGGTCCATTCTATGCTCAAGTTTTTCAAAACTAAGAAGGGAGCAAATTGAAATGGATTTATATGATAATGTTGTAGCTTGTTTGAGTTGGCTATTTCTTCAGCATTCAGGCCGTTTTTAGCCTGTATTTTTGTTTGAATAACATTAAAAACTTCTTGAACAAAATAAGAATAGCTATAGCTTTTATTCATCGCAATATCTCTATAAGCGTTTTCTGCAATTTGCTCACAATACTCAATATTCTCACAAAGAGTGAGTACTTCTTTTAAGTTACTCCAATCTTTTTTTATCGGTATATAATGTTTCCCTGCAACAAAAACTCCATTGTATTCTCCTTCAATTAAAATCTGGCAAGTCTTCGAGATTGCAGCCTCAAAATGCCTTGGCGAAAGTGCATAATATGGAAACTTTAAGTCCTGATTCCTGAAACACTCTTGTTCTGTTTCTTCAAAGTTTGCTGAGGGATGATTAAGTACAAATTCATTGACTTTTGTTCTTAATTTTCCATCCGGATCATGTAACGATGTTCCGCCTTCACAACCCGGCATTATTCTGCATTGCTGAACAAAATCAAACCAACTTTGACCAAATATAAATTCATTTGGATCATTGCTTACATCTAGGCGAAGAGTTGTTGATGAATCCAGAATCTTTTCTGTAAGCAGCCACTTGTAAGTTCCATGTTTTCCTAAGTTAAATGGAACTTTTCTTGCTCTATATCCAATGTCTATTGTGCGTCGGTTGTGAGGAATATGTCGTGATCCATAGTTGGCCAACATTAGCTCATCAATATATCCGGTGAGAACCTGAGTGAAATCTGTTACTCCTGATTTTGCATTTGGATATACTGTTTGCCATAGGGAAGAGGGGAGACAGGTGAATACATGACATACTCCAAATTCTTTAAGAAAATGACATAGACTAAGGGTATTGACGTACTCATCTTGTATCATTGCAAATTTCGGCAAATTACATTTTTTTAGAGGACCCCATTTTGAAAAAGAAGACTCAAATGAAGAATTAATATTGGGAAGAAAGAAAGTAAAATGAAAAACTATAGCGTCAAAACCACATTTATCTATTAACTCAGGAATGCCGTATGCTATATTCCAATATTGTACAAAATGTTCACCTTTATATTTCTCAAAAGATAACAAATGGCTGGATATGGCCATTCGCTGGGCTCGAGGTTTTTGGTGATAGATGATGAGCAATCTCATATCTTCTCCAGTCTTTTCAAAATTAATTCTACGATCTGTTCTGCAGCGTGACCGTCACCATACAGCCCATCTTGATAATCGGAGACAGGAGCGCTAATAGTATTTTTTAACTCCTGTAAATTTTCCCAAATCAAGGTATTCCAGTTCCCTTGCAATGTTTCTATCCATTCTGTTTCTGATCTAATGGTTATACATTTTTTTCTTAAAATGTAAGCTTCTTTTTGTATTCCTCCGGAATCAGTAATGATGCATTGACTATTCGCCATCGTTTTGATGTTGTCAAAATAACTCAGAGGTTCTTCGAAAATAATATTGTTTAAAGCATCAATATTCAAAGTCTCTTTTATTTTCTTTTGTGTTCGTGGATGAACAAAGAATTTAACGGGAGCATCAAGATTTTGGAATTCAGTCAAAATTTGTTCCAGGCGTTTTGGCTCATCAGTATTATATGGTCTATGCAATGTTGCATAATAATAGGCCTCATGAGGATCGGTTTGTATTAAATTTTTTTCTTTACAAATTCTGATCATATCGCACATTACATCGCCAGTCAAATAAATGTGCTCATGGATTCCTTCTTTATTTAAGTTATCAATAGCTTGTTTTGTTGGAACAATTAATAGCGATGAGATATGGTCTGTCAAAACTCGATTGATTTCTTCCGGCATCGATCTATTGTATGATCTCAATCCTGATTCTATGTGAATAACAGGAATTTGAAGTTTTGCAGCAGCCAATGATCCTGCAATTGTAGAATTTGTATCTCCATAAACCACCACAGCATCAGGAGTTTCTTGGAGTAATATAGGCTCTATTTCTTGCAGCATTTTTCCGGTCATAATACCATGGTTTGAGCCTCCTGTTTCCAATAGGTATTTGGGCTTTGACATTCCCAGTTCGTCAAAGAAAATTTGACTCATTTTATAATCATAATGCTGACCGGTATGGATCGTGATCAAGTCTATTTTATTTTTACAGGCAAGCTCAAATGGTGCGTGTTTTATAAATTGAGGTCTAGCCCCAACAATGGCAATTATTTTTTTCATTTGACTTTAGTTTTTTTGGGCAATAAAATAAATGTCTAATCCAACAATTCTATCCAGCCAGCCCAAAAAGAAAGGCCTGCATTTGATAGAAGTCAGAGGAATTTTGAATTTACCCAAGTTGTGTAATCCCTTTTTAATTATCTTACAATTGGGCATGATTTTATCTATCGAATGAAAGGAACTAAATTCTGTTGCCGGAGGTGGACTACCGTCCAATCTTGAGTCTCTCTGCCACCGTAAAAATTCATCATAATGATGAGGAATTTTTGGTCCAACATTGAACACATTTGCCAATCTGCAGGCGAAATAAATCAAAGGAGCAGCGAGACTTCTAAGAGAATGTTTGTGATAAATCATAATTAAAATTTTCCCACCGGGTCTACAAACACGGATGGTCTCTTTAAGCGCTGATGACAAATCCCCGGTATGATGAAGACATCCTATACTTACAATATAATCCTTACTATTGTCTTCAAATGGTAAGGCTAAAGCATTGGCTTGAATTGCTTGATGGTTTGTGCTTAGATTGTTTTGTTTTAATCTATGATTTAGCATGGCAACAGGACCTTTGGAAATATCAACGCCTGTATAGTGTTTACTCCGTTTAGCGAGCCATTCTCCAACTGTGCCATATCCTAAACCAATTTCTACAACTTCTGAATTATTAAATTCGATACTATTTAAATAGTCTAATGCAAAGGGATAGTAATCGAAGAAAGCTTTATCAAATAGGGCCAAACTTTCTTTGTCGGCATTGCGAATTCCGTGTTCTTGTGCAAAGCTTGTTCCGCAAAGCTCAGTCCAAAATTCTGAATTATCTTGATTGACCTGATACTGTTTTGAATCCATTGAAATGAAGATAGTGAGCAAAGATAATATCTAAATTAATTATATATATAAAAAAAATATATATTATCTAATAAAAATACAGAATAATGGGGGGTAGATGGAATTATTTTTGATAATAATTTGTTTCAAGAACAAAATTAATATACAATGAATATTGCAGAGCTAATTGCACAACATTTGCCGGACGATGTACTGGCACAAATTGCAAAATCTTCGGCCGGAATCGAAGATCAACAACAAGGAATTACAGCTTCTAAGTCTGTGATCCAAACTATTTTACAAGGACTGTCAAACAATACAGCTCAATCTCAGGGGGCAGGCTCGTTGCTTGGAGCTTTGGATAGAGATCATGACGGCAGCATTCTCGATGATGTGATCGGATTGGTAACAGGTCAAGTAACTACTGCCAATCCTTCAACAACTAACGGAATGGGAATTTTAAACCACATCTTAGGAGGAAGACAAGATCAAACTTCAAACCAAATTGGGCAAATTCTTGGGATGGATTCATCCAAGATCTTAAGTTTATTGAGCACTTTTGCTCCATTAATCATGGGGATGTTAGGGAAAATGCGCTCTTCTGGCCAAATCGATCAAGCCAATATTCAGCAGGTATTGGGATCTACTGTAGAGTCGCACTCAAATGCAATGCCTAATCTTGGGATGTTAGGAAAGCTACTGGATCAAAATAATGATGGCAACATCACTGATGATTTATTGCAGATGGGGATGAAATTTTTGAGTAGAAAGTAAGAATCTTATTCACAAAAAATAGAATTCAAAAGGACGTTGAGGATTAAGACGTCCTTTTGCTTTTTTTTGGATGAAAAAATGAAATTGGATAGTAATTTTTAGTTCCATCCAATTGCAATAAAAATAGAATATTGTTCAGTCATGAAGTCGAGTTTATTTTATCTTTTATTTCTTGTATTTGCATTTTCTTGTACAGTAAAATCCGTGCAAGATCTGGATTCACAGACCACACAAAGCAAGACCTCTGCAACCATTGAACTCAAACCCCTATTGCAAGAAATAACTGTAGATCATGTTCTCTTAGGAGATGTGCTTTATACAGCAGATTCTTTGAATAAACTCGTTCTGATCCAATTCTTCGCCGATTGGTGTTTACCTTGCAAACAGATGGAAAAAAACGTAATGATCAGAGAGGATGTCAAAGAGCAAATAAATCAATTTGTTTTTTGGAAAATAGATATAGATCATCCTTACGGAAAACGAATAAAAGACATGCAAGAAGTAACCCTTATTCCTGCTTATGTAATCTTAACTTCCAAAGGAATCCGAATTAATAGATTGGACGAAGCGGTAGACGCTGAAAAATTCCTGCAGTTTCTTAAACAACCTGCCGAATCCAATTTATCTCCAGTAGAAGAAAACAAAAATTAAGTAGATTTTTATTTGAGTAAGATTGATTATTTTCTAATGATTTCTGCTCCTATTGCATTCAAACGCTCATCAATTCTTTCGTATCCTCTGTCTATTTGATGAATAGAATGAATCATGGATTTTCCTTTGGCAGATAGAGCAGCGATCAAAAGAGCTACACCGGCTCTGATGTCAGGACTGGTCATTTCAATTCCTCTAAGATGAGTTCTTCGATTCAGTCCAATTACAGTAGCTCGGTGAGGATCACAGAGAATGATTTGAGCTCCCATATCTATTAATTTATCTACAAAGAACAATCTTGATTCAAACATTTTTTGATGAATTAATACACTTCCATTGGCTTGAATGGCCATTACCAAGAGAACACTCATAAGATCCGGAGTAAATCCCGGCCATGGCGCATCATAAATTGTCATAATAGAACCATCCATAAAAGACTGAATAGTGTATTGTTCTTGAGCCGGTATAAAAATATCATCATTTTGTATTTTAAAATCGACTCCCATTCGTTCAAAGGTAAATGGAATAATGCCCAAATGGTCTATGGCACAATCTTTTATTCTGATCTCGGAGGAAGTCATTGCCGCAAGGCTGATAAAACTTCCAATCTCAATCATGTCAGGAAGTATTTTGTGGGTAGTGCCATGGAGTCGCTCTACACCTTCTATAATCAACAAATTGGATCCTAATCCTTGAATCTTTGCGCCCATATCATTGAGCATTTTGCACAATTGTTGTATATACGGTTCGCAAGCAGCATTGTAGATTGTGGTCATGCCTTTAGAAAGCACTGCAGCCATCAATACATTTGCTGTTCCTGTTACAGAAATTTCATCCATCAAAATATAAGCGCCTTTCAAAGCGTCGGCCTGAATTTCGTATTGAGATTTTGACTCATTAAAATGGAATTTTGCTCCTAATTTCTGCAAGCCCAAAAAATGAGTATCCAGTCTCCTTCTTCCTATTTTATCTCCACCGGGTTTAGGTAAAACAGCCTTTTTAAATCTGGCTAAAAGGGGAGCTAAGAGCATTACAGAACCTCGTATTTTTCTTGCATTTTTATGAAACTCTTCGGTTCCAAAAAAATCGATATCTACTTCAGCTGCCTCAAAACTGTAGCTATTTGAATTATGTTTGGTCACTTTTACTCCTAATCCTTGTATCAACTCAATCAAATGCTTGATGTCCAAAATATCAGGGAGATTGTCTATTCTTACACTTTCTTGAGTCAGCAAAGTGGCACAGAGAATTTGCAGAGCTTCATTTTTTGCACCTTGCGGAATAAGATCACCTTTTAACTGTTTACCTCCAATGACTTCAAAGGAATCTGAATAATTCATTAGTTTTTATTTATTGGACAAACATACGACTTCCTTGAAACATGTTTAAATATAAAATATAATTTCATTGGCCATCAGTAAAAAGGATAGAATCAAGTCAGGAATACACTAAATTCTATGAGGATTCATTTTTTGACAGTATAGATTTTGTTTTATAAATGGGTTTTGCCCATTTTCCTTTCAGATTTTCGCTGGATATAATTTTTCAAATCAAGAATAAACATTGATATCATTGTGAGCAGGAAGTAGGGTGCTGGAGAACTGATTTTTTGGTTTCGGATTTCCTACAATATCCATCTTAACAAACACGCTGCAACATTGATTGAATTCATTTATTTTAACCCAAAATCAATAAAACCTATTGGGTTTGGAATTTTTTATTGTTTGAATTAACATAAACGATACTCCATTTATTTGGTTGATTTCCTATCCCTACAGTTTAAGTTGTATACAATTTATTGGATACAATTTAATTTAAACTGTTGGAACAAACTAAATTAAACATTTGCAAAACTTGGATAAATATTTTTTTAATATTTAATTTAGGTTGGATTTCGAATATGAATAAATCGTTAACTTTTCCTAGAGATCTAATATTAAAAAATAATCAACAATTTTTACTATATCTTTGTAAAAAAATTGTTTATCATGTCTGTCGTAAAAGTAATCGAAATTATGGCTAGCTCTAAGAAGAGCTGGGAGGATGCAACTGCTATAGGTATTGCTCGCGCTTCTAAAACATTGAAAAATGTGAGGTCTGCCTGGGTTCAAGATCAAAGTGTAGTAGTAGAAAAAGGTAAAGTAAAAGAATACAGAGTTACTCTTAAGCTTTCTTTTGAGTTAGTCTAAACTATCTCAAAACAATACATCAAAAATTGTAGGTGATGAATTTTTTATCCTAAATTCATCACCTATTTTTTTGTTGGCTAGTGTCGATAATCTTCTGGTAATAATTGATATACTGTGGTAGGATGACGTCAAGATCAAATTTTTTAGCTTGCTGTAAAGCTTGTTTTTTGAATTGATTTAAAATTGTATCATCGGCCAAAATAGATAAGGCATTCTTTGTCATGGATTCTATATCTCCAACAGCGCTAACATAACCACTGTATCCATGAAGATTCACTTCTTTCAATCCTCCGGCATCGGTAGAAATTACAGGGACTTCGCATGCCATAGCTTCCAAGGCGGCAAGCCCAAATGATTCATGCTCTGAAGCAAGAATAAATAAATCTGCAAGGTCCAGCATTTCTTCTATCGCATCTTGCTTTCCCATAAAAATGACGCTGTCTTTGAGACCTAATTCTTCCGTCAAATCCACCAAGCTTGTACTTTCCGGACCATCTCCTATTAATACCAGTTTGCTCCTTATTTCAGAGTGAATCCCCTTGAACACTTTAAGTATATCTGAAATTCTTTTTACTTTTCTGAAATTGGAAACGTGTAAAATTAGTTTTTGATTTTCGCAACCAAACTGGGACTTAAACAATTGATGACGTTTTTTGAATCGACTGAAGTCGATGAAATTGTAAATGACCTCTATGGGTTTTTCAATTTGGAAATGTTTTAATGTATCTTGTTTAAGGGATTCACTTACTGCGGTTACTCCGTCTGACTGATTAATTGAAAATTCAACGACAGGATGGAAACTGCTTTCATTTCCTACGAGTGTAATATCTGTTCCATGTAAGGTAGTTATAATAGGGAGTCTGATTCCTTTGGTGTATAAAATTTCTTTGGCAAGGTGAGCTATCGTTGCGTGTGGAATTGCATAATGTACATGAAGTAAATCCAATTGATAGTGAAGACAAATGTTCACAATTTTACTGGCTAATGCCGTATCATAAGGCTTAAAATCAAACAAGGGATATTCAAAGGAATTGACTTCATGATAATAAACATTGGGATAAAAACCTCCAAGTCTTACCGGGCGTTTATAACTAATAAAATGAACTTCAAACCCCTTTCCGGCCATTGCCAGGCCTAATTCTGTAGCCATAACACCACTACCTCCATAAGTAGGGTAACAAACAATTCCTAACTTCATAATGAGTGTACAACAAATCTTTGTACGCATTTGTTACTATTGGAAGTCTTTTTGAGAAAACATGGCAATTTATTCTATTACAGATTTAGAAAAACTGACCGGGATAAAGGCTCACACCATCAGGATGTGGGAAAAACGCTATTCTATTATTACTCCCAAAAGGACACAGTCTAATATCCGATATTATGATGAATTAGATCTTAAGAAAATAAGTAATGTTGCTGTTTTAAATCATAAAGGATATAAAATTTCTACCATATCCGAGATGCCTTCAACAGAACTTGAGGGACTTTTGTCGGAATTTACAGATGGAGAACTGATCAATAATGATGCATTGGATGCTTTTACATTATGTATTTTGCAATTGGACGAAGATAAGTTTTTGCATCTCATCAATAAGAATATTTCGCAGTCCGGTTTCGATGAAACCTTTAATGTTCTGCTGATGCCTCTATTGGACAAAATGCATATCATGTGGTTATCGGGGGCTGTGAAGAAAGTACATGAAGAGTTTTTGATTCAAATTATAAAGAAAAAATTATATCAGCAAATTGCTCAACTTGAAACAAAACCATCTCACCAAATCAAGTTTCTATTGTTCCTGACTTCGTTTGAGCAACAGGAGTTAAGCAGCATATATGCAGAATATCATCTCAGAAAACTTGGATTCAAATTAATTCAATTAAGCAAGGAGCTTAATGAAAAAGAAGTACTCGATGCTATTCAAGCATTTGAGGCTCAGTTTCTGTTGAGTTTTGTCCAAGAGGAAAAATCGTTAGAATTTATTGAGGAGATTATTTTTAATACTGGGCAAATGAATCCTAAGCCTGTGTTTATTCTAACAGGCTATTATGCTACAATGTTGCAGCAAGATGAGTCCAGGGTACGTGTAATTCATAGCTTTCAACAATTAGACGATTTTGTACAAACTTTAATCAAATTATCTGATCAAAATTTTAAATGAGTGATTAAGAATTCGATCAATAAAAGCTTTAAAAATTATTTCTTTTGTTCAATGAGAATGTGGAT
The DNA here is from genome assembly GCA_002360455.1 of Saprospiraceae bacterium UBA3362. Taxonomy (GTDB): domain Bacteria; phylum Bacteroidota; class Bacteroidia; order Chitinophagales; family Saprospiraceae; genus Vicinibacter. Next base: position 18,481 of record DEQQ01000059.1, on the reverse strand, counting down.
CATTTTTAATTTATTACTGTCTTTTTTAATGATTTCATGTAAATCAAAACATGCTCCACAAACCAACACAAAAATGGAAACCCAGCCGGACAGTTTGGGTGTTTTGTTTGCATTGGATACTAGCTCTTCTATTTTGTATTGGAAAGGAAGTTCGTTATTAAGTGTTCACAACGGACTCATAAAATTTAAAGATGGTGAATTTTTTTTACATGAAAATAAAATTACTAAGGGCAAGTTTATCATTGACATGAGCAGTCTTTCAAATCTTGATTTAGATAACGTTGAAGAAAAAAAAGAGCTGGAGCAGCATTTAAAAAATCCCGATTTCTTTTCTGTGGATTCTTTTCCTTATATTGAATTTTCTCTTCAAGAAACCGGTTTTTCATCAGACAGTATTCATAAATCCCTGGTAAGAGGTGATCTTAAAATTAAAGATAAAACACAGCCTATTGAATTGGTATGCAGTATCATTCCTTCTCAACAATCTGTTATGATTTCTGTCCCCGGCCTTGTCCTGGATAGAACTAAATGGGGCCTGATCTATTCTTCCAAATCGTGGTTTTCTAATTTAGGCGATCATGTGATTGATGATGAGATAGGTATTTCTATGAAAATAATTGCTAAACGACAGGCTATAGAAAAGCTTCCTAGGCTCATTCCCTAGTCCTTTGGGTTCCGTTTTTCCGATATAAATAGGAGTTCAAAACGCTTTAAAATGGTAGCATACAAATATTTCTTATTTATATATAATAAAATTATAATGTATAATGAATTATAAAATAATGCCTTAAGTAAGATTAATTAAACTTATATCCCAAGTATTAAAAAAATGTGAATTTCAATGAAACTTGGCACATTTTGTGCATATATAATGGTGTTCGGTAAAACGGACAACGTACTCAAGAAATTCGGTACGAACAATTTCTGAGGTCGGTTCGCTGGGGGGTATGAGCCGATCTCTTTTTTTTTGCCCTAAAATAAGCTTGGATTTTAATCTTTTATCCAATTTACCAACTTAGTTGGCCGCCGTATTGCTTAAGCCATTTTTCTGCCTCCATATAATTTGGCATTGCTCGTTCTACCAAAGCCCAATAGTTATTAGAATGGTTATGCTCTATTAAATGGGCAAGCTCATGAATAATAATATAATCTCTTACCCATGCCGGAGCCAGCAATAATTTGGAATTTAGACTGATATTTCCTTGACTACTGCATGATCCCCAATTGCTGCTGTTGTTTCTAATCTGAACTCCTTTCACTTCTTTTTTGAAATGTTGTGCGTTGAGTTCAAGTACTCTCAATTTCATTGCACTCAGATACCTTTTCGAAAGCAATTTGCTTATGGCTTGAGCGCAATATTTTGATTTATTAGAACTAGAAATTGGATCGGGAAGATAAATTAATATATCATGAGATTTTAGTTCTGCCAAGACTCCTTGTCTGTTCTTATCATGGATTATTTCCAAGCTGTATTCAGTTCCACTGACTTCAATTTTTTGTCCTGTAAAATAATCTTTGGACTGGTAAGGGATTTTGTATTTGGGATTTTTTTCAAACTGTTTTTCAATCCAATCTCTAGAGCACAAGATATATCTTTCTTTGTCGGCAAGTGAAATGTACAAAGGCAATCTTAAAATAGCGCCATGTTTGCCTAAGCTGATCCTTACTTTCATCTTGCCGTCATAGTGAATATCGAGTCTTAGTTTGATTTCGGCAACACTAATATAAATTCGTTCGGAAGCTTTCAAATTATAGATGTGTTCGTTCAAATTCTTGCATGAGTTCCACCAACACTTTTACACTTTCTAACTCCAACGCATTGTATAAGGAAGCTCTAAATCCACCTACCGATCTATGTCCGCTTAGTCCAACACAATTATTTTTTTTGCATAAATCCAAAAATTCAGATTCATACTCAGCTTTTGTCGGAACGAAGACAACATTCATTTGAGATCTATCCTCCGGTTTTACGGTTCCTCGGAAACAAGAATTTCTGTCTATTTCTTGATACAAAAGATCTGACTTTTCTTGATTTCTCATACCCATAGCATTGGTACCTCCTTGCTCCAAAATCCATCTCATGGTAAGCATAGAAACATAAATTGGAAAAACAGGAGGAGTATTATACATAGATCCTTTGTCAGCATGTGTTTTATAGTTGAGCATGCTTGGCAGTTTTCTTCCGGATCTTTCCAACAAGTCTTTTCGGATGACAACCAGAGTAACTCCGGCAGGACCTAAATTCTTTTGAGCTCCGGCATATATCAAAGCAAATTGATTGCCATCTACAGTCCTCGAAAATAGATCTGAAGACATATCACAAACTACAGGAATTGATGATTTTGGCCACCAATGATATTGAGAACCATAAATGGTATTATTGCTGGTTATATGAAGGTAGGCTCCATCATTGGGCACATTAAAATCTCTGGGGATATAAGAAAATTGATCTTGCTCCGAACTTGCCAATACAACAGGATTACCATAATGTTTTGCCTCTTTGATAGCTCCACTTGCCCATACTCCGGTATTGATATAGTATGAAGTTTCTCCATCTTTCAAAAGATTCATCGGAATCATAAAAAACTGTGTGCTTGCTCCTCCGGTAAGAAATAAAACAGAATAATCATCAGAAATGGAAAACAATTGTTTCACCAATGATTCTGCTTCTGCCATCACAGATTCAAAGTCTTTACTTCTATGTGAAATCTCTAATAAAGACAGACCGCTTCCATTAAAATCAAGTACAGCATTGGACGCAGCTTGTAATACCGATTGAGGTAAAATAGCAGGGCCTGCGTAAAAATTATGTTTTTTCATATTTTGTAATCTATTGTAGGAACAACAATAAGGAATCCGGTAGGATTAAAAAGAAAGGGTAAAATTAAAACCAAATAAAGATCTAGGACAGTTTTTTTTGTTTTAGTTAAAAATATAAAGGGATAATTATCGAGAAATCTAAATGAATTTGTAATGCATTATTCTATTGGATGAGAAATTGACGGACAAGCCAATGTTCCAAAAAAATAAACCAGACCAACAGTAATACTTGCAAAAGCATCCTTATCATTGCTGTCACCTCGTTGAAATCCTTGTGCGCCCATTTTAATGTTATTTATATCCGGAGTTGATCTGTCAGACAAGGCTACCGCTGTAGCTCCACGAGAGCTAAGTAACTCACTCATATTGGGGTATAATTTGCTTACGTCATCAAGATAATCTGTAAACACTGATCTGTAGGAGAGGTCAAGGTTTAAGCTCCATCTGTAATTCAGATCTATTTTGAGTCCGGTTCCCAGATTCCATGCTCCCGTAACGGTAGAGTATTCTTGCCCTACTATCTGTCCTTCTGTACCCATGGACCTCAAATGAAATACCTCTCCATTGAGTTTAGTTCTTGGGTCATGGTGAAAAACAGAAAATCCGAGATGCAAATAGGGTGTATAGAAAAACTTTTTACTCCCGTGCTGATATTTAAAAAAATTGATTTCTACAGCAGGAGTAATTTCATAAACATTCGAGTAAAAGCTTAAGTTCCTTCTTTGATCAAAAGCATTATTGGATTTTGAATCATTTGCTCTTAATCTGGAATAATTAATATTGACTTTGGCGCAGAGTCGTGAATCAAAATTCATCCTTGCTATGACACCGCCAGAGAATCCGGGTTCGTTGAGTCTGTAGAGATTATTTAGATCACCAAAATAAAAAGCTGTTCCCACCATCACACCGGCCTCAGGGCCTCTTTGGGCATCTGCATGATCTGTAAAACAAGCTAAAACAAAAGAAAAGAGAAAAATAAAATGAAATACTTTGTTCATGAATCTGCTCAATTGTTCTACCAAACGATGATTGTAATTAATTTATTTTAGTCCTGCTTGTTCAGAAATTTCCAACATTCTATCGATACAAGTGCGAGCATCTCGGATGACTCCCTCAGAGAGAACTACTTCCGGCAATTCATATTTCAAGCATAGATATAATTTTTCCAAAGAATTGCGCTTCATATGCGGACATTCGTTGCAAGAGCAACCATTGTTGGGTGGAGCCGGGATAAATAGTTTATCAGGGCAGGCTTTTTCCATTTGATGAAGAATTCCCACCTCTGTAGCGACAATGAACTCTTGATCTGAAGATTTTTTGATGTAATTCAGGAGTCCACTGGTAGAACCTATATAATCTGCCAAATCAAGAACAGGAGCTTCACATTCGGGATGGGCAATAATTTTTGCCTTTGGATGTCTATGTTTTAGTTTGGTAATTTGTTCTCTGCTGAAGATCTCATGCACCATACAAGCTCCATTCCATAAGACCATTTTTCTGCCGGTCACACGCTCCAAATAGGCTCCAAGATTTTTATCGGGAGCAAAAACAATTCCTTTCTCTTTTGGGATGCTGTTGATGATATGGACTGCATTGGAGGAGGTACAGCAAATGTCTGTAAGGGTTTTTAGGTCTGCAGTGCAATTGACATAGCTGACCACTGTATGATCCGGATATTTTTCTTTGAACTTTGCGAACAGGGGCGCGGGGCAAGAATCGGATAGAGAACAGCCGGCTTTGAGATCCGGGATGACCACTTTTTTTTGTGGGCTTAAAATTTTGGCGGTTTCTGCCATGAAATGAACTCCTGCAAATGCAATCATATCTGCTTTGGTTCTTGCAGCTTCTTGTGATAGCTGAAGGCTATCTCCCACAAAATCTGCAATATCCTGAATTTCTCCATCTTGATAATAATGGGCTAAAATAACCGCATTTTTTTGCTTTTTGAGTTTATTAATTTCTTCGATAAGGTCTAAGGCCGGATCAATGTCGAAGTCTAAAAACCCTTTGAGTGCAAGGGAGGCTTGAGCTTGTTCTGTATTGATTGCCGTATTGGTTGTAGTCATGACAATTTAAAAAATTTTATTTTTATCAATGTTAAGGTCGGATTCAAACTCTTGCATGAGGAGGCTGGAGGGCTTGGTCACACCGAGGGTGTGACGGAGTGAAACGAACCCCGTAAGACTCCGACCCTGCCAACGGCAGGGACATGCCATTATCCAATGTAATTTTATTTTCAAGTTAAGCAATTAACAGTTTTCCTGTCATTTCGTTGGGAATGGGCAGGTTCATTAATTTAAGTAATGTGGGCGCTACATCTGCCAACGCACCCGGGCTCAAAGTATAAGACGTTTTGGAATTGACAAGGATACAGGGAACGGGATTTTTGGTATGAGCAGTATTTGGGCTGCCATCGGTATTGATCATGTATTCCCCATTGCCGTGATCGGCCAAAATGATCATACAATAATCAAGATTTTTAGCCAGTTCGACGATCTTGCCAAGACAATGGTCTACGGTTTCTGCTGCTTTTTGAACAGCCGTAAAATCGCCTGTATGTCCTACCATATCCGTGTTGGCAAAATTGATGCAAATGAAATCCGGACGATCGTTACTCATAAGCTTGAGCATTTCTTCTGTAAGAGGCACGGCGCTCATCTCGGGTTGAAGGTCATAGGTGGCCACTTTTGGAGATGGGACCAAACATCTTTTTTCTCCGGCAAAAAGTTTTTCTCGACCTCCGGAAAAAAAGAAGCTCACATGAGGGTATTTTTCTGTTTCTGCAAGTCTAGCCTGAGTTCTCCCATAACAGCTGAGGACTTCTCCCAGAGTATTGACTAGATTTTGTTTCTGCATCAGGACTCTCACATTTTTGAAGCTGTCATCGTATCGAGTCATTGTAGTAAAATCAAGGCTCAAGGGCCTCATCTCATGGGAGCGAACAGCCTCCTGGCTCAATACCTGAGTTAATTCCCTCAGTCTGTCTGTACGGAAATTGAAACATAAAACAAAATCTCCATTTTTTATTAGACCATTGTTGCCTGAAGATATTCGAGCCGGTTTTATAAATTCGTCTGTGACTTCGTTTTTGTAAGACTCATGTAATGCCATTGAGGCAGAATCAAACTTAGTGCCCACGCCATAAACCATAAGGTCATAGGCCAGCTTCACTCTTTCCCAACGATGATCTCTGTCCATAGCATAATATCTCCCGATTACAGTACTTATTTGTACCGATTTGTTGGAAATAAAATGCTCTAAGTCTAATAAAAAGTTGCAACCGGATTGTGGATCGGTATCGCGGCCATCAGTGATGGAATGAATGAATAAGTTATTTTTAGAATAGGGATTCAAAATTTCAATAAGGGCTTTTAGATGTTCTATGTGACTGTGAACACCGCCATCCGAAACCAGTCCTATAAGATGTAAATCGGAGTTGGAACTTGCCCAAAGCCGGATCATTTCTATCAAAGAAGAATTCGTTTTCAGTTCATCTTCTCTTAGCCATTTATTGATCAAGGCAAAATCTTGATAAACCACTCTTCCTGCTCCCAGATTAAGATGTCCAACTTCAGAATTTCCCATTTGCCCATCGGGCAACCCTACCGATTCGCCAAATGTAGTCAATGTAGTATTGGGACAAGTGGCCAACAGTCCATCCATAGTTGGGGTTTCTGCTTGGGCAATTGCGTCCGAAGATTGCACTTGGCCTATACCCCAGCCGTCGAGAATGCAAAGAATTGTTTTTTGAGCCATATTCTACAAAAGAACGCAAAGATGAGGTGGAAAGTTGGATTTAGGGATAACAGTTTGGAGCTTTGTCTGTTTTTGTTTAGGTTTGGATTGATCATGTCAAAAGCTAATGGTTATAAAGTGTTAGGCTTGATGTCAGGAACCTCATTAGATGGTTTGGATATGGCATTGTGTAAGTTTTGGAAGGAGGGAAGATGGAAGTATGAGTTTCTCCAATCGGATACAATTGCCTACCCTGCAGAATTGAAAAACAAGCTAAAAAATGCTCTAGATAGGGATGAAGACTATATCCGTCTGTTGGATCTTGAATATGGAACTTATCTTGCTGAGATGGTCCATTTATTTAGATTAAAAACCAAGGAGGAAATAGACTTTGTAGCCAGTCACGGACATACTGTAAGACACCAACCCGACAAAGGGATTACGCTGCAAATAGGAAATGGAAAAATATTGGCCGAGTTAAGCAGGCTTCCGGTGGTCAATAATTTCAGAAAACAAGACGTTGATCTTGGGGGACAAGGAGCGCCCTTGGTTCCTATTGGGGATCGAGAGTTATTCTATGAATACGATGCATGTTTAAATTTGGGAGGTTTTTCCAATCTATCATGGGAAGAAATGGGGCAACGCAGAGCCTGTGATCTGAGTGTTTGTAATATGTTATTGAATGAAATTGCCCAATTACACCATCTAGAATATGACGAGGATGGAGCAATGGCAAGGAAAGGAAAAATCATAAATGAGTTGTTGGATGAATGGAATGCTTTAGCTTTTTATTCTCAACCGGCTCCAAAAAGTTTAGGTAGGGAATGGTATTTGGAAAACTATCCAATAGGAAGCCTCAAAAAACAGTACACTGTGGAAGATCTCTCTGCTACGGCAAGTGTTCATATCGCTGTTCAGATCAATTCATTTATTAGGAAGATTTTCAGCAATAAACCAAAAATCCTTGTAACGGGTGGAGGTCGTTTTCATCGGTATCTTATGGAACAGCTTAGTGTGGTAATGGAATTTCAAGAGGTGGAAGGGAACAGACAATTGATCGAATTTAAAGAAGCAATGATTTTTGCTTTTCTTGGAGTTTTGAGATGGGAGGGAGAAATCAATGTTTTGAGCTCTGTAACAGGAGCATCCAAAGATCACTGTTCGGGAGATCTTTATTATCCTTAATTTTACCAAATAAATAAAGCTTTGATGAGATTATTATTTATTTTATTGTCTAAAAAAGTCGATTGAAGAAGTGTAAAAAGTGGAGGTAGAATAAATTAAGTTAATTCTTATTTTTGTTAAAAATGAACTCAAGGTTGTTCAAAAAAAGGAAGATAAAATAAGCGGTATTTTGGTAAACTAAAAGTTTTGATGAAAAAATTACAACAACAGATTGATGAGTGGATTAAACAATATGGTGTTCGTTATTTTAATGAAATGACCAATACTGTTTTGTTAATGGAAGAAACCGGAGAGTTGGCAAGACATATAGCAAGGAAATACGGGGAGCAGTCATATAAAAAGTCTGAAGAGGCGTCGCAAAGTAATGAAAATATTAAAGAAGAAATGGGCGACATTCTTTTTGTTTTGTGTTGTCTTGCAAATCAGATGGAAATTGATTTGGATGCAGTGATGGAAAAAAATTTAGAAAAAAAGACAATGAGAGATCATGATCGACATTTGAATAATCCAAAATTATAACGGTGAGTCTTAAAACAAGCTTGTTTTTTTCTTCGGCATTGTTTTTACTGTTTTGTTGTATCTCTGCAGCAGTCCCTTATGCTTTGTCTACAGACAAAACCGAATATGCCAATACTCAAATCCCCGATTGCAGCTTGAAACCTCCATTCAGTAGAGCTTGTTTTGTTCCGGAGGAGTTTCAAAAACCGGGACTAAGGGGTTGGATTTTGGGAGTTCAAAAGTTTACAAAAAAAGAGTTAAGCGAAGACACTAAGACAAATTGTTGGACCTATTATTTTGGGACTGACCGATTGGGACGCGATTTATACAGTCGGGTCATTATTGGTATTCGATATACCATAGTCATTGCTCTGTTTTCGGTACTCATTTCATTTGTATTAGGAATAGTATTAGGGTCTATTGCAGCATACTTCGGTTCTTGGATAGATCAGATGATTCATTTTATTATAAGTATAGTATGGAGCCTTCCGACTATCTTGTTGGCTTTGGCTATAATTTTTAGTTTTGGAAGGAGTATGGGATCAATTTGTCTTGCTATAGGTCTTACTCTATGGGGAGATGTAGCGAGGTTGGTGCGTTCTCAAATCATGAGCATAAAAGAGCTCAATTATGTCAAATCTTGTCAGGCAATGGGTTATTTGGATTGGAGAATCATCATCAGACATATTTTGCCCAATATTTTGAATTCCTTGCTTGTATTGGCCTCGTCACAGTTTGCTTTGGCGATTCTTCTTGAATCCGGATTGTCTTTCTTAGGTCTTGGTTTACAGCCTCCTATACCAACATTGGGCAATATTTTACAAGAACAATATGTTTATATCTATACAGGACAAGTTAGTCTGGCATTATTTCCTGCATTATTTGTAGTTTTGCTCATTCTGGCGTTCCAGATCCAAACAAATTATTGGAGAGACGCCAATGAGTTAAGAAATATATCGTGATCAATAGAGAGCAGAATATACTGACAAAAATGGAGAACGAGTTGAGCTTGAAGCAACTCCAAATCACATCATTACTCAATATTACTCAAGCAATAAATGAAAACTTGCCACAAGAAGATTTATATGCTATGTATAAGAATTTTCTTACTTGGGAGTTGAGTATTGAGAAATTGGCATTATTTATCAAAGAGGATAGCAAGTGGATAGCGGTGGTCAGCAGCAATCTGGATGAGGATACAGATCTTGAACAACTGCCTAAGCATTTTTTAAAATATACCAGACTGCACACGATCAAGGCACAGGATAATGATCATCTGCAACAATTTGAATTTATCATCCCGGTATATCACAAAAGAGAGCCCATAGCTTATTCTTTGATCAATGGAGTTAAAAACGGAGATGATGTTTTCAATAATATTCAATTTATAACTTCTATTACCAATATTATTGCAGTTGCTATTGAGAATAAGAGATTGGTAAGAAAGCAAATAATTCAAGAAAAAGAACTGGAATTTGCCACAGAAGTCACCAAAATGTTGATTCCTGAAGAGATGCCTAAAGGAAAACATTATGAGTTGGCCAATATTTATAAACCCCACTACAAAGTAGGAGGTGATTATATTGATTTTATTCCATTTTCTGAGGATAGAATTTGTTTTTGCATAGCAGATGTATCCGGCAAGGGGATAGCTGCAGCAATGATAATGGCTAATTTTCAAGCTTTGGTCCAAAATCTTGCTTTACAATACAGAGACCTTGAAACCTTCGTAATAGCACTGAACGAAACTGTCTTAAAAATTACCAAAGGAGAAAAATATCTGACTTTTTTTATAGCAATGGCAGATCTCAAGGCCAAAGAATTGAGGTATATTAATGCAGGACATACTCCTCCTATTTTTTATCAAAAAGGCAGATGGATTCAGTTACCGGCTAGCTGTACCATTATAGGACATTTTGAAAATCTACCCTCGATCAAAGAAGGTGTACTCAAACTTGAACAAGATAGCCTTCTCATTGCTTATACTGACGGACTTACTGATATTGTGGATCAGAATGGTCAAAATTATTCCATACGAAGAATGCAACAGCTTATAGAGAATCAACATGCCGGTGCAAAACAAATAAATGAGTGGATAATGAATGATATTTTAGCATTTAAGGGAGAGCAGGAGGTTCCCGATGATATTGCTATTATCACATTTAAATATCAGCAATAATGAAGAAAAAATGGATCGCTGTTTTACTTGCTTTGTTTGCAGGTAGTTTTGGAGCTCACAGATTTTATTTAAGGCAGGCTGAACTTGGAATAGCCTACATTGCAATTTGGATTTGGGTGGGCAAGTTTTTTGGATTTCCTATTTCTACTCTCATAGGATGGTATGATGCCTATCGGTATATGATCATGGATCAAAATGAGTTTGATAGAAAATACAATGCTTATTTCTTTAGAGATCGATATGGTAACAGAAGAGAGATGCCTCGAAATCAGCAAACTAGAAGAGGACAATATATATTGATGGATGAAGACGCCCAAACCACTTCTCAAAATAAGAAAACCTATTTTGAACTCAATAAAAGAAAAAGGGAAAGCGAGAGTTTCAAACAATCCGGAATTAAAAAATTTAAAGATTATGACATCAAAGGCGCGATTGAAGATTTTAATAAAGCTGTAGAGCTCGATGCAGAAGACAAGGCTCTGCATTTTAATCTTGCCTGTGCCTATTCTATAAGCGAAGAAGCGTCAAAGTCTTTTTATCATCTTAACCAAGCCAGGTTACTCGGATTTTCTGACTGGAATAAAGTTTTGACCCATGAATCGTTGGCCTACATCAGAGTATTAAAGGAATTTGATGCCTGGAAAAACAATCAATTCGTGTTGACGCAAGATATGATGAGCAGTTTGAAACAACATGAGCAAGAAATACTTGAATTAAAAAACAATGAAAAAAAATTAAAAACAGAAATGCTATTGGAACAACAAGAGAAAAAATTGTTTCGATAGTTTAATTGTTTTTTAACATAAAAAAATATAACTTTTTTTATCTCCAACCATCATAACTCAAAGTAGTATTGCATTTTTATGAAACTAGGATCATTAATTTCTAATCAAATTCAGGCACTCAAGGTAAATGATACCGTGAGGTATGCATTAGACTTAATGAAAGAGCATCAGGTGTACCAATTACCTGTGGTTCACCAAGATAAATTGCTGGGATTGGTTTATGACCATGAATTGAGCCAAGTTTCTGAACTGAGTTTGTGTTCTGCTTTTATTCATAGCAAAGATTTTCATTCTGCCGGATATGATGACTCATTTATTCTTTCCTGGCACTCATGTTGCTCACAGCAACTTTCTATATTGCCGGTAATAAATGAACATGAGCAATATCTTGGTCTAGTACGCCAATCGGATTTGCTAAAGTATTTTGTGAGAAACTATTGTATTGCCGACAAAGGATCAGTCTTGGTAATTCAAATGAGAAAATTGGATTACTCCTTGGTAAAAATTGCCCAATTGGTTGAAGACTGTCATTCGGTAATCTTAAATAGCTTTATTTCTGACCAGGCAGAATCCGAAAAAATATTAATTACAGTTAATATCAACAGCGCTGACCCATCTACGGTTATCAATGCTTTAGAACGCTATGAGATAGACTTATTAGCTGTGTTTTCAGATGAGACTTACAAAGATAATTTGCGCGATCGGTACGACGAATTCATGAAATTTCTTGAAGTTTAATATGCATCTCTATTCTATTAAGCTTTTACCAATTTTTATTTTTTCCATTCATTTACTACAAGCTCAAAGTTCTAGCGATTCCTTATATATAATAGATAGAATTGAAGTCAGCGGAAATGAGAAAACAAAAAATAGTGTTATATTAACAGAAGTCAGAATTCAAAAAGGACAAAGTATTCTATGCGTAGAGTTGGACCAACAATTGGATAGGATCAAGTCCAATTTACTTAGGACCAATTTATTTTCAAAAGTAGATATACGATATATCATTGATCATAGAGAAGGAGTCAATTATTGTAATATAAGCATTGATGTTGTTGAGAATTGGTTGTTGTTTCCTGCACCTATTTTTGATTTGGCCGATCGGAATTTCAATGTTTGGTGGGTTGAACAAGATCGCTCTTGGAAGCGCGTAAACTATGGCCTAAAATTATTTCATTACAATTTATCAGGGTATCGTGATGTACTGCGTTTTGTTTATCACACCGGATTTACAAATAAATTTGAGCTTAATTATGATTTCCCTTATTTGCTCAGGAAGAAGTTTGTTGGATTTAGGTTTGGAGGAACATTCACAACGAATAAAGAAATCGATTATATAACAACAGGCAATAAGAATTTGTCAATTAGAGATGAGAATCAAATTTTGCTTAGACGGAGAGAAGCCTATGTAGATTTTTATTATCGACCATCTGCAACACACAGTTTGCTGGTTGGATCAGATATTTTTTATAACACGATCAATGACACAGTGGCAACGTTGAATTCGAACTATTATTTAGAAGGAAGTCGAACACTGCGTTTGTTTGCCTTTAACGTTGCCTATCAAATTAGTCATCTTGACATTCAGGTTCGGCCGACAAAGGGATATAGATTAGAATTGGGAATGTTATATCAAAATGGAAATCATCATTCCATACAATCTTTATTATTGGAACAAAGTTTTGCCTGGATAAAAAAACTAAATTATAGAACAAGCTATTTTGTTGATGCAAAATCACGAGAACAGGTATTGCGAAAACCCAAGCCATTTGCTCTTTATAAGGCCTTAGGCTATGCGGATGATTTTGTTGCAGGATACGAATATTATGTTATTAATGGAGAAGATTATATTTTGTGGAGGCATGGATTCCGTATTTATTTGTTTAATATAAATAGGAGTTTCTTTAAGTTACTCAGATCAGAGCCAAGAATCAGAATTAAAACCGAATTTGACTTAGTTTTTTCCAACGATCTTTCGTATGTCAATGACCCTCATTATGCAGTTTTGAACCCTCTATCCAACAGACTGCTTACCGGATTGACTTTGGGTGGGGAATGTACCATTAACAATAATATACGAGCCCAATTGCAATTATCTATCAACCACAAAAGGGAGCTTGGGTTTTTCATTCACAGCCGTTCTGCGTTTTAGTATTCTAAATGGGAGTTAGGGATTCAAACGCGATTGTTGTGACGGTTAAGAAAGTCATCCCATTGGGTTTTTGTTATACAAAATAGGACATTTTTGGATTCATCGAATCTACTGTATTCTTGTGGTTCAGTGATCAATTGAGCGCCAATTTTCTCCATCGCTTTTTGTGATCTTCTGTTTAGAATTCCAACATGGAAAATTACTCTGTCTACAATGTTGAATGCATATTGTAACATTAAATTTTTCAAGGCAAAGTTATATTTACCTCCCCAGTATTGTCTAGTCAAAAAAGTATAACCTATTGCGATAGACCCAAGTTCCGGATTGTATTCATAGAACCTAGATGAGCCAATAATGTTGCCGGAATTATTGTCCAATATTTTGAAGGCCATTTTATTATTTACAGCTTCATCAAAGTAATTCTTGAAAACATTTCTTTGGTAGCGATCCTTATTTGGATGTTGCTCCCAGATGAGAGGATCTGAAGCAGCTAAATACAATGATTCAAAATCAGATGGAAATAATGGAACTAATGTAATCAGTTCGTCGTTTAGTGTTCGGATTGGAATAAAAATATCCATATTTTCAAATAATAAGATTTTTAACGAATACTTTGATTAAAGATTGTGTTGATTTTTTTCACCTCATTAAAAAGCAGGATTTTAGCTTGGATATTATTCCCCTAGGACGGATATAGGCTTTTGAAAAAGGACGATTAACCTATTCATTTTCTTGGAGTTCCAAGCTTTGTGCATTATCTTTGCCTTAAACTTCGATTGAAGATGCTTCATATAATTTTATTTGGTCCTCCGGGAAGTGGTAAAGGAACACAGGCGAGTAATTTGGTGGAATGTTATGGCTTGGCTCATATTTCCACAGGTGATTTATTTCGAGCAGAAACTTCTGCTAGGACTCCTCTGGGATTGCAGGCCTTAGAATATATGAGTAAGGGACAGTTGGTACCGGATGAAGTGACTATAAATATGCTTAAGAAAAAGTTAGAATCCATGGTTAATGTCAAGGGTGTGATCTACGACGGATTTCCGCGCACCACCGCACAAGCCGAAGCTTTGGATAAAATGTTGTCGGAACAAAATGAACAAATCAATGCCTTGGTAGCATTGGATGTTCCTGATGATGAAATAGTAAGACGCATATTAAAACGTGGAGAAAGCTCAGGACGAACCGATGATGGTGATGAGTCTATTATCAGAAAAAGAATGGAAGAGTATAGACACAAAACTTCCGATGTCTTTGACTATTATAATTCGCAATCAAAAGCCTATAAAGTGAATGGTATGGGAAGCATTGATGATATCTTTATCGCAATGCAAAATATTATTGACCCGATTGCTTCTTAATTTCATTGGGTGGCAGATCAGAATTTTGTTGATTATGTAAAAATCATGTTTCGTTCCGGACACGGAGGAGCAGGATTTGTTCATTTTTTTAGGTCGAAGGGTACTCCCAAAGGTGGCCCGGATGGAGGCAATGGAGGCCGTGGAGGCCATATTGTATTAAAAGGGAATTCAAATCTCTGGACTTTGCTTCATTTAAAATACAGAAAACACATCTTTGCAAAGGATGGAGAAAAAGGAGGGGAAAATAATTGTACCGGGGCAGATGGAGAAGACGTTGTCGTTGAGGTTCCGTTGGGAACTGTGGCCGTCGATCCTGAAACAGGCGATAAATTATTGGAAATAACCGCCCATGACGAAGAACAAATCCTTCTTCCCGGAGGAAGAGGTGGCAAAGGAAATGCATTTTTTGTTTCTTCAACACATCAGGCTCCGGATTATAGTCAACCCGGAGAAGAAGGAGTGGAACAATGGATTGTGTTGGAATTAAAAGTTTTAGCTGACGTTGGGCTTGTTGGATTTCCAAACGCAGGAAAATCTACACTGCTCTCTGCTGTGTCTGCAGCCAGGCCAAAAGTGGCCAACTATGCATTTACAACACTTACCCCTAACTTGGGCATAGTATCTTACCGAGACAGTAAGAGTTTTGTAATGGCGGATATTCCGGGCATAATAGAAGACGCGCATTTGGGTCGAGGTTTAGGAATAAGATTTTTGAGACATATTGAGCGCAATAGCGTTTTGTTGTTTATGATTCCCTGTGATAGTCAAAACATTTCTAGAGAATATGAAATATTACTCAATGAACTTGAGCAATATAATCCCGAATTGCTGGACAAGCCTAGATGCTTGGCTATAACTAAAACTGATATTGTAGAAAGTGAGTGGCTTACTTTAATTCAACCGGATTTGCCAAAGTCTATTCCTACGGTTTTTATTTCTGCAGTGACTAATAAGGGATTGACTGAACTGAAAGATTTAATTTGGAAATTGATCAATCAATAATCAGACTTTTTAGCTTGTTTTAAGGTCAAGATAAAACCGGAGATAGCCATTTTTTCATATGTTCCTGATCCCAATCCTTGCGTTGAGCATAATTTTGAGCTTGATCTTCACCAATTTCACTTATACCAAAGTACTTAGCATCGGGGTGAGAAAAATACCATCCGCTCACTGATGCAGCCGGATTCATTGCTTTGGAATCTGTAAGTTTTATTCCTGTATTTTGTTCCACATCCAACAATTCCCACAAAAGATCTTTTTCTGTGTGTTCCGGGCAAGCCGGATAACCCGGAGCCGGCCGAATGCCTTGATACTGTTCTGCAATTAAGTCTGCATTATCAAAATGTTCTTGTGAAGCATAAGCCCAATAAGTCTTTCTAATTTTTTCATGCATATACTCTGCGCAGGCTTCGGCAAACCGATCGGCTATTGCTTTTATCATTATGGCAGAATAATCATCATGTTGGTGCTCATAATGCTGAACTAATTCGTTTACACCAAAACCAACCGAAACTGCAAATGCTCCAATATAATCTTGCTTTTGAGAAATTTTTGGGGCAATAAAATCTGACAGACAATAATTTGGTTGTCCACTTGCTTTTTGAATTTGTTGCCTCAAATGATGAACTATTAATTTTTTATTTGGAGAAATCGAAATTTCAATATCATCATCATTTATACTGTTGGCTTCAAATAAACCTATGATTGCTTTTGCTTTGATTAATTTTCCTTGAATGAGTTTTTGAATTAATTCTTGCGCATCATGATATAGCTTGCAGGCTTCTTGACCAACCAGTTCATCTTCGAGAATAGCCGGAAACTTACCGGCCAGTTCCCAACTTTGGAAGAATGGAGTCCAATCAATATATTGCACTAATAGCTCCAATGGAATTTCAGGAAATCGATAGACTCCGAGTTTTTTAGGAATCGGGATAGAATAGCTATTCCAGTCACAGGTCCATTTATTTTTCCTTGCATCTTCTATGGTGATCAAATTCCTTGAGTTATTTCTATTTTGTCTTTGATCTCTCACACGAGCATATTCAGCTTTTGTGGATTGGATAAATTCTTCTCGATGAGATGGGTCATCAGAAAGTAAAGAGGAAACAACTCCAACGGCTCTGGATGCATCCAAAACATGAACCACGGGTTCGTCATATTCATGCTCAATTTTAATAGCAGTATGCAATTTAGAAGTGGTTGCACCGCCGATGAGCAGGGGTTGTTTCATTTTTCTTTTTTGCATTTGAGAAGCAACATAAACCATTTCATCAAGACTTGGAGTAATTAATCCACTCAGTCCAATGATATCCGCAGAAATTTCTTGAGCTTTATTTAGAATTTGATCACAAGAAACCATAACTCCTAGATCCACTATTTCATAATTATTACATGAAAGGACAACGCCTACAATATTTTTTCCTATATCATGAACATCACCTTTTACTGTAGCCAAAAGAATTTTTCCTTTTGAGCTGCTTCCTGTTCTTGCTTCGGCTTCCATGAAGGGAGTAAGATAAGCTACAGCCTGTTTCATTACACGAGCAGATTTGACCACTTGAGGAAGAAACATTTTCCCGGCTCCAAATAGATCTCCTACCTCATTCATTCCCGCCATCAATGGACCTTCGATGACAAGTATTGGCTTTTTTAATTCTTCTAAAGCTAGTTTGGTATCTTCTACCACATATTCAGAGATGCCTTTGATTAAAGCATATTTTAGCCTGTCTTGTACCGGGTATGTTCTCCATAGTTCGATTGCTTTGCTTTCCTTTTTTCCATTGAGTTTTATTTTCTCTGCAAAATCCGTCAACCGTTCCGTTGCATCTGCTCTTCGGTTGAATAAGACATCTTCTACCAGAACCAAAAGTTCGGGATCAATTTGATCATACACATCGATTTGTCCTGCATTCACAATGCCCATATCCATTCCAGCTTTTATAGCATGATAAAGGAATGCAGAGTGCATGGCCTGTCTTACAGGCTCATTTCCTCTAAATGAAAAAGACAGATTGCTTACTCCTCCGCTTATTCTCGAACCCGGACAGCTAGCCTTAATTTGTTTTGTAGCTTCAATAAAATGAATAGCGTAATTATTATGCTCCTCTATTCCTGTCGCTACAGCAAAAATATTGGGGTCAAAAATAATATCATTAGGATTGAAAAAAAGTTTATCCGTAAGAAGTTGATAAGCTCTTTTACAAATTTCAACTTTTCTTTCTATTGTATCTGCTTGACCCTGTTCGTCAAAGGCCATAACGATTACAGCTGCTCCGTATTTTTTTACCAGTGAAGCTTGTTCTAAAAATTTTGTTTCTCCTTCCTTCAAGGAAATAGAATTGACAATGGATTTACCCTGTAGACATTTTAAACCCTCTTCCAATACTTCCCATTTGGAGCTATCGATCATCACAGGAACTTTGGTGATCTCCGGCTCTGAACTTATAAGCAAGAGAAATTCTTTCATTGCCTTCACACCATCCAATAAGCCTTCATCCATGTTTACATCAATTACTTGAGCACCGGCTTCAACCTGCTGACGTGCTACCGAAAGAGCTTCGTCATATTGATTATTGAGAATATATTTTGCAAAGACTTTAGATCCTGTAACATTTGTTCGCTCACCAACATTTACAAAATTTATTTCGGGACGAAATACAAAAGGCTCTAAACCTGAAAGCATTGTGGTCTGATAGCGATTTGAAGAAATCACTTTTCGTGGTTTTACTCCTTGAACTCCTTCCACCATTTGTTTGATATGCTCCGG
>DEQQ01000072.1 GCA_002360455.1 Saprospiraceae bacterium UBA3362 | reverse complement strand
ACTTCTGCCTTTACTTTGTATTGATTCCCTAAATTGCAATTGGATAGATAGAAATCCAACATGACATTTTGAGCATCTTTGCCAATATAAATTCCTTTGGGCCTGCTATAAAACAACATAGGAGCTGTAACAGGCTCAACTTTTACAAACCCAGAATCTTTTATTTCTGCCTTCACCAACACGTGAGCCTTTGGAGATTTGATGCTTTCATGATAGGATCTGGACAAAAAAGCCATTACATAATGACTGCCATCCGCCACTTTATAAGAAAATTGAGGTTCATATTTGGCCTCATAGGGTTTGTCATCTATAATAAGATGAATATGCTGCCCTTTATCAGAATTAGCACAAGTTTTGGCTGGAGCATCCGAGGTTTGGACACCAAGAGCGTAAGAGCTACCAGAAATTGAAAAATTAAATTTTCCATCACGGTAGTCCATGGACTGAATACCTGCGTCAGAATACTCAGGGGAGCTGCTCATAGGCTCCGTAGAAAAAACTTGAGCAGCCATTACAGCCTCCTCTTTTTGGTTTTTTTGCTTGCAAGCGCTAATGACTAAAACAGAGGCTAATGTTATGATTATCAATGCATTTGGCAACAATAATTTTGTTTTCATATAAATAATTTGAATTATACCATAAAGCTAATCATTGTAAATGAACAGTTCTAATTAATTTTGTCCAATGTTTGAAAACTCTCGAAATGATTCTGAATTAGACATACTCATCTCATTAAGAAATGGGGATGAAAATGGGCTAAAGGCTGCTTTCAGAATGTATTATGAGGCATTAGTTCTGAAAGTTTATCAGATTATATTCGACCAATCTCAGGCTGAAGATCTCGTACAGGAGCTATTCTTAGAACTCTGGCAAAAAAGAAATCAGCTAGAAAAGGTAACCAATTTAAAAGCCTATTTATTTAAATCTGCCTACAACAGAACTCTCAATCTTCTTAAGTCCAAAAAATTGAGTTTTGATAGCATTGACGGGGTTGATGTACCTGAAGACCAAGAATTTTACAAAACACAAGCAGAAAAAGAACAAAAGCTTTTGCACATTCAGAAAGCAATCGAAGAACTTCCTGAAAAATGTCGTATCGTATTCACTCTGAGCAAGTTCGAAGAAAAATCCTATGCTGATATAGCCAATGAACTGGGCATTTCTATAAAGACTGTAGAGCACCAAGTAAGTAAAGCTTTAAAAATTTTAAGAAATAAAGCTAAATATTTTGAATTCGAATAGGGGTTTTGTAACTTTCCATTGTCTTATTAATAGTTATCATACAATGAACCAGTATTTATTAATTCATAAAAAACTTGCGAATCAGCTTAATCAGGCTGAGGAATTGCTATTTAATGAATGGATAAATGCAACTCCTGAAAATTTGGAAGAATTTCAAGCTCTAGAACAAATTTGGAGAAAAAGTTCGGAATTAAAACTGCCTCAAGCAGTAAACACAGAAAAGGCATTTACAAAGTTAAGTTTGAAAATTCAGAAACCAACACAGACCGAGGAAGTGAGACGTTTGAGAATGAAACCATCCTCACTTCTTCGGTATGCTGTTGCCGCTTCAGTTTTAATAGCTATTTGTATAGGCAGTATTTACTTCTTTAAGTCAGAACCTCAGATACAATCTTTTGCTACAAGCAATAGAGAAAAGAAACAAATCAAACTTGAAGACGGCACATTGGTTTTTTTAAACTCTAATTCTTCTTTGAATGTTGAAGACTTCTCTCGTTCCACGGAAAGAAAACTAGAGCTAAAAGGCGAAGCTTACTTTGAAGTGGCAAAAGATCCTCAAAGAAAATTCATAGTTCGTTTGGCTTCAGGAAACATAGAAGTTTTAGGAACAAAGTTTAATGTTCTTTCTTCTTCATCCCTTGAAGAAATAACAGTTACTGAAGGTCATGTAAGATTTACAACTAAAGATTCAAAATCAGTCGATGCTATAGTGAATCAGAAAATCAAAATCAAGTATAGCAATCTGGAAGTAAGAGATGAACAAGATTTTAATGAGATAGCATGGCATACCAATGTGCTTCAATTCAATAATACGGAATTGTCTGAAGTATGCAAAGATTTATCCAAATACTATAGCGCAAATATTAGCTTAGGCAAAGAATGCCTATATAAACTCAGATTTACCTCTCCTTTGGATCTTAGCAAAGGAGGCAATATTATACAATCTCTTTCTATTATTTGCAAGACTTTCAACTTGCAATACTCTAAAAATCAAGATAATACATATATTATTGACGGAAATTGCGAGTAATCATTACTTTTACTAATTGAAGTATGGTTACACAAAATGAAGATTGGGATTAATTTCTTCTTAGTTTTACTTATTGATTTACTCTCAAATTGCTTAAACGGGCAAAGTAATTCTCCTTTAGAAAAAATTTATAACTTTAAATTTTCTAATAATAGATTAGATCAAATTATCACCGTTGTAAGTAAAAACTCCGGTGTTAATATCAGCTTTGATCAAAAAATTGTAGAACAATTTCACCTTCCACCCTATAATAAAGACAAAAACCTATTGCAATTTTTTGATGATATACTTGGTCAATTTGAGCTAGGATATAAAGTAATAACGGATGATCAGATCGTTATTTATTCAAAAAAATTAAATCGACTAAAAATTTATAAAATTTACGGAAGAGTTGCTGACAGTTTAACCAAAGAACTTTTAAGTTATGCTCACATTTATGACAAAACAAATCAAACTGCTGTTTATACAAATGAATATGGATATTTTACTTTATTGTCTAAACATGAATTGGCAGAATTGAAAATTAGTTATCTTGGATATGAAGCGAAGACTATCAAGATAAATACAAAGACAAATATTTATTACAACATTTATTTAAAACCTTCCAACACTTTACCTTTAATTACAGTAACCGACAAATCAGGGCAACCCTCTGCGATGTATGTCGAAGAATCCGGAACCGTTAGCTCTGCATTTATAAAACGAAATCCAACTGCATTTAGTGATCAAGACTTATTCAGATCTATAAGCACATTGAGTGGAATCAGTTCTGGTGCCGATGGATTTGGAGGAATGAATGTTCGCGGTGGATCTTACGATCAAAACCAAATTCTAATTGATGATGTTCCTATCTTCTATAGCTCTCATGCAATTGGTCTATTGAGCATAGTTGATGTTGATGCAATTCGAAATGTTCAATTTTACAAAGAACGGTTTTCAAGTCAGTATGGAGGGAGGCTATCAAGTGTTACAGATATTTACACAAAAGAAGGAAGTCTAAGCCATTGGAGCGGGCAAGCTCAAATTGGATTGTTGAGTGGAAAATTTTCATTCAATGGGCCTATCTTCAAAAATAAATTAGGGTTTTATTTTTCGACCAGAAGAACACTGATTGATCCTTTTCTTAAAAATATAACATCGTTCTTTAAAAATGATGCCGGAAAAATTGGTGTTACAAATTATTACTTTTATGATATAAACACTAAAATCAATTGGACCTTGAGCCCAAAGACCCGAATATATTTAAGTTACTATAGAGGAAAAGATTTATACAATAATGACGACTTATTTCTTACAACTGATTTGGATGTACACAGCACGAACCGAAAATTTTCGAAATTAAACTGGAGGAATCATCTAAGCAGTATAAGACTCAACACATCTCTTGCAAAAAATGTATTTTTAAAGAGTGTAGCCTATCGCAGTGAATTTAATAGTGGCTTTGAAACTTTAGACGGATTTTTGTTAACACAAAACTCGATCCGAATAGATTCTTTGATCAAAGCAAATTCTTTTTATTCCAATATCATTGACTATGGCACAATTCACACTATTGATTGGAAAACCGGAAATTCGAACAACATCAAATTTGGAATTTCGTTTCACCACCAATCTTACAAGCCGGGAATTTACAGTTACAATGAGCGAAGTGGATTAATTCATGACCTAATCTCCTTCAATCCTAAGCCCTTAGATTCTATCCTCACCAAAAACAGTTCGAAGTTGTTACAGCAAGTTTGTTTTGTTGAAGATGAATATAAATTCAATGAGCTATTTCAGCTCAAAATTGGAACGCGATTTTCTTATCTTTTTGCAGATCAAACTACTTTTTTTTCGGCGCAACCAAGGGTTTCTTTCAACTGTAATTTGTCAGATCAATTGAAATTTGGAATTTCGTATGATCGTAATGAACAGATCAACCATCTGATCAGCTCTAATGGATTAGGACTGCCAACTGATTTATGGATTCCAGCAGATTCCGGATTAAAACCACAAAAATCTAATCAATTCAGCACATACACCAGTATTCAAATCAAAGAATCCAATTTCATTAGACTTAATGCCTACTTAAAATATTTTTCAGACCTTGTCCACATCAAAGAAGGGACACGATTTATTTTGGACGAACAGGATTTTTGGAAAGAATTTTTCATTACAGGTAAAGGTGAATCCAAAGGAATTGAATTGCAATTTGACAAGAATTTTAGGCGCTCTACATTAAGTATAAACTATCACTTTAGCCAATCTACAAGAATATTTGATCAACTAAATGATGGTCATAGTTTTAGATTTAAATATGCTAGACCGCATCAGTTCAAGTGTAATTATCAAATTCAAATATCGGATGAACTGAGTCTCCTAGTTGGTGGAGAAATTGCCTCAGGCAGTCCGAGTAATATTCCAAAGGGCAAATACAATTACATCAGTTTTGAGAATGGACAGCTGGTGGACAAAATATTTGTTTACGATAATATCAATGATTTTACTTTACCGTATTTAGCTCATTTGGATTTAGGAATACGATACAATATCAAGAAATCTTGGGGTGCACATGAATTTTATTTTGGAGTTTATAACGCACTGAATAGGAGAAATCCCATTTTCTTGGAGCTAAAACCAAATCCATCATTGCCAGATGCGGATCAATTTAAACAAGTTAATTTACTGCCAATTTTGCCGTCAATTTCTTACAAAGTAATTATAAATCAATTTAATACACATAAATAATATTTTATATTTTTTATTCTCTGAAAAATGTCTTTGAAATAAGAAAGTTAATTTTAACTTTGTTTGAAATTAGAGAATGATTAGGAAAATCTATTTTGTTTTATTATATCTTTTGGTGCTGCATTCGTCGTGCAGAACAGATTATGACTGGGTTGCTCCTGATCCTCCCCTTGCTGAAAAGTATCGTATACTATGTTTATTTGAACCCGGAAAATCAATCATAGCCAATATTGGTGATGTAGTCGATCCTGAAGATAGTATCTCAGAAAAAATCAATGATCGTTTTCTTTTTAGTTTTTTCTCAGATAGCCTATATTATTTTCGTCCATCTGTTTCTACAAATTTCAGTTCTCAATTTTTGAATTCCAAATGGAAAGAATCACCTACAAATGAGTACAAGTTGTTTTGTTCCATAGACAGTAATCTTATTTTAACGAGTGAAACAAAACTTCCTAAAGAGGTCAAGCTTGATGTCAAGCATAGCATCAAACCGGTTAATGTGTTGCAGAATAAAACAAAACACAGTGCTGAGATCCATTTAGAATGGAATGATCCTGAACCCGATGTTCAGAATTATTATCATTTGGTTTTTTACAAAGTAAGATATACAAAAAATAAAATAAGTGGGATGTATGAAATTGATTTGTCGGAAATTCTCCCTCCCCTTGATGTCTTTTTTTCTAACAGCAATGAACGTGGCCAATTAATACTGCAGCATGAACCTGGCGTATTGGTGGATGATCATTTTTTTCGAAACGGACCAATCAAGTTGGACTATTTATTGCGCACTAAGAATACAATTGATTTAAATGAAGAAAAATTTATTCAAATTAAAGCAGAAATAAGATCCGTTTCTGAGGATTATTATAAATACTTCCGAGCGATCACCCTACAATATCAAGCTCAAACAGGGACATTACCTATTCTTGAATCTGTCTCCAGCTACAGCAATATCAAAGGTGGACTTGGCATTTTTGCTGGATATCGCTCAATTGCTATGGATTATAAAATCCAATAAAAAAATCATTTCGTTTTATAAAATTGATTTATATTTGCAACCTCTTTTGGAGGAATGGCAGAGTGGTTGAACGCGGCGGTCTTGAAAACCGTTGACTGTAACAGGTCCGGGGGTTCGAATCCCTCTTCCTCCGCATAATACTATTATAATAGATTGGAAATCAGTATTTTATAGCTGCCTCGCAAGCGATTGCGTAGGTTTATTTAGAGTAAAATGATCCGATTTTCGATTTCTCGACAAGATGTTTTCTACACAATGGGCTAAATCTTTTTTTATTTTAAAATTTTACACTAATCCTAGCTTTAAATTAGAATTATAAATCTCAAGAAGAAGTTCAGGAATTTTAAGCTTTAATAGAATAATGCAATGAAAAAGATGAGCTTCTATTCTATTTACTTAAATTATGAATCCTTTGTGTTATTTTACAAAACGTACTAAATCAAAAGAATTAAAAAAAACAAAAGCAGTAAATGAGCTGATTTATGTTGAAAACCAATTCAATAAAACTTATAAACAGAAACTTAAAAAAATAAAGTGGAGATAAGGGGACTCGAACCCCTGGCCTCTTGCATGCCATGCAAGCGCTCTAGCCAACTGAGCTACATCCCCATAAAAGTATTTCTAAAGGCAAAGATAATCATAGCAATTGCATTAATGGATTACATTTAGTTTTTTTCCAACTTTTGTAAAAGCTGCGACAGCTTTATCCAAGTGATCCTTTTCATGCCCTGCGGATAATTGTACTCTAATTCTGGCCTTACCTTCGGGAACTACAGGATAAAAGAACCCTATAACATAAATTCCTTCTTTTAATAGTTCTGAGGCAAATTGTTGAGCCAATGGTGCATCATACAGCATAATGGGTACTATTGGATGCTCACCCGGAATCAGGTCGAAGCCTGCATCCGTCATTGCTGTTCTAAAATACTTAGTATTGAACTCCAATTTGTCCCTAAGAGCTGTACTTGCACTTAATATCTCAAACACTTTCAACGAAGCCCCTACTATCGATGGAGCTACCGTATTACTAAAAAGATATGGTCTGGACTTTTGTCTAAGCATATCGACTATCTCTTGTCTTGCCGCAGTAAAACCTCCGGATGCTCCACCTAAGGCTTTCCCCAAAGTACCGGTTATAATATCTATTCTGCCCATTACATCCCGATATTCATGAGTCCCACGTCCGGTTTTACCTATAAAACCGCTTGCATGGCATTCGTCTATCATTACCATGGCATTATATCTGTCAGCAAGATCACAGATTTTGTCCAATTGAGCAATTGTCCCATCCATAGAAAAACAACCATCAGTAACAATTAACCTTCTTCTGGCAGAACCAACCTCTCTTAATTTCTCTTCTAAGTCTTGTAAATTATTGTGTTTATACCTTAATCTTTGGGCCTTACATAACCTTATGCCATCGATAATGGAAGCATGATTTAGTTCATCTGAGATAATGGCGTCTTGCTCATGCATAATGGGCTCAAAAACTCCACCATTGGCATCAAAAGCTGCAGCATACAATATAGAATCATCGACTCCCAAAAACTCGGCTATTCTTGCCTCCAATCGCTTATGTATATCCTGAGTGCCACAAATAAAACGAACCGAAGACAGACCATAACCTCTGGAATCCAATGTATTATGCGCAGCTTTTAAGACCTCCGGATGAGACGACAATCCAAGATAATTGTTGGCGCAAAAATTGACAACCTCACCACCTTCAATCGTCTGAATTACAGCGGATTGAGGACTGGTTATTGTCCTTTCTCTTTTATATATTCCTTTAGCTTGTATCTCGGCGAGCTCTTGCTTGAGTTCATTCTTTACATTACCGTACATGTTTACTCAATTTAAAGCCACAAAGTTAACTCACAGTGAATGAAAATTGACAAATACATGATCATATACCTAAAAAAAGGATCAATTGTTGCTAAATTTTTGGTTAAATACCCTGTATAATTGAATAAAATAATTGAAAAATATAAAAAAAATGTATCTTTGCACCTCAAATTTGATACCATGCCGAAGGTAAAAACACATTCAGGGGCCAAAAAAAGGCTGAAACTGACAGGAAAGAAAAAGGTTAAAGCATTTCAAACAAAGACCTCTCATCGTATGAAGAGCAAGTCTAAAAAAGCAAAACGTCATCTGCGCGATGCTCAAGTTTTGAATGCAGTTGATCAGCCTAGAATGAAGGCTCTTTTAGGAATTAATTAATTTTATTGTTTCATCAAGTTGAGGTCCAAAGATTCTATTTTAGAACCCTTAGCTTAAAAATTTTATAGTTATGCCACGTTCAGTAAACGCAGTAGCGTCAAGAGCAAGAAGAAAGAAAATTTTAAAAGCCGCAAGAGGTTATTTTAGCGGCAGATCCAAAGTGTACACTGTAGCAAAAAACGCGCTTGAGCGTGCAATGAAGTATGCTTACAAACACCGCAGAGAAAAGAAAAGAGCTTTTAGAGCATTATGGATTGCTCGTATTAATGCCGGTGTAAGACCATTGGGATTAAATTATTCAAGATTTATTGATGGTTTGAATAAGAACAATATCAGCCTCAATCGTAAAACATTGGCCGATCTAGCTTTGAATAATCCTTCAATATTTGAAGCCATTGTAAATAGAGTAAAGTAAGATTTTATTTATTCAAATAATAAAAAAGCTCTGGTCTTACGATCAGAGCTTTTTTTATGCATTAATACAGGGCTTTTGGCAAAAGTAAAATCGGGTTTGTGTACAACATTTCACTAACTCCTAAAGAGCTTATTTCAGCTTACTCTATTAATTTTTTTTATTAAATTGAATTCCAAAATGATTGAATGTTGAATTTCAATTTCAGTAATGGCTAATTTTATTATTAAAAAAATATTGATGCATTAATCTAATGAAATAAAAAAGCCGGAGAAAAAATCCTCCGGCTAAAATTCTTCTATGAAAAATTAGATTATTTAGAAAATATATCTTACGCCTAGCTGTGCCTGCCATACATCACCCAATGTCGCAGATTTTCTAACTAAATTCTTTACATATTCATATTGTTTGTTGTCATTAATTCTTCCAAAAGTTACTCTTGGTCTATTGTCTGCAGTTTTGCTGTTAGTAGCTGTGATTGGACTGAGATCTACAACAAAATCCCCTACTCCCCATCTTGGATTAAGCATATTTGTAAAGTTGTAAATATCTGCTCTTAACTGCAAAGTTCTTTTATTTTTAGCTTCTTTACAATTAAAATGAAATTCTTGTACAAAGCTCAAATCTACTGTTGTCAACCATTTTAGTAAATATCCATTTCTCTCCAGAAACTTTCCTTTATTGGAGCTTAAATAATCATTGCTGTTAATAAACTCATTTAATGCTGCAGCTTGCTGATCTGCCGTAACTCTAACAGTATCTTTACCAAAAATTCTAGACATGGTATTGAATGATAAATCCTTTGCATCATTCGGAATAAATAATAGATCATTTGATACCAACTGATCTCCGTTATAGTCTCCATTATAAACAAATTGAACTCTTCCCTGATTTCCTGATTGCAAGAACAAGGAAATCTTTGTTGAAGTGAATTTATTATAATGATGAGCATAGGACAAGGCACCAATAATTCTATGAGTTTGATCAAAATCAGAAAAAGCCAAATCAGGATTGTTGTTTCCTAATACAGATCTATTATCTCTCCAAGAAGAAAATGCAATAGAACCACCCGTGATCATATCTTTAGCCTCTGCATTATTGTATGCTGCCATAAAATACCAATTTTTGAATGGCTTTTCTACCTTCGCTGTAAAGCTTCTTGAATATCCTTGATTCGTATTTTTCAAAATGATATTGTCTGTTACTATATCATTAATCCTGTTTGCATTATTTTGAGCCGTGCTGCTCAAACCTAATCCCGGGTAATATGGCCTATTGTCCGGTCCTTCAAATTTTGCTTTAGATGGCTCCAAGTTGGCATTAATATAATAGATAGCATTCAAGTTCTTGCTGTAAACAGCCTCCAATGAAGCAATAAAACCATAAGGCAATTCGAAATCGACTGCTACATCAGATCTCCACAATTGAGGAAATTTAAATCCATTATCAGTAATAGCCAAATTGAAGTTAGTCGGCAAAGTTGGATTTGCCGGAATGTTTTTTGTAACATCAGTAGAAAAAGGATACAATCTGGTATTCGTGTTATTAACTGAAATTGATCCTGTCAATACACCATTGTTCCCTACCTGATTTGAAATCCATACGAATGGTGGCCTTCCTGTGAACACTCCTGTTCCGCCTCTTAATTGAACTTTCTTATTTCCAAAGATATCGTAATTGATTCCAAGCCTTGGCGAAATCATAAATTGAGGATCCGGTAACTTATCAGTTTTGTATTGTACATTATTTCCATTCTCATCTTTGAAAGTCATTGTATCAACACGAGGATTGTAATACGCCGTATTACCAAAAATAGGAACATCAACTCTCAATCCTGCAGTAATCTTCATTCTGTCTTTAAGCAGCGAAAGCTCGTCTTGCAAATAAATTCCCGGCATTGAAACTTTCGTAGTGGCAGTTGGCAAAGCAGCTCCAGGCAATGCAGAATAAGTTAAAGCATATCTTGCTAATCCTACACTATCCCCATTTGCTGCTTTGTAAAAGTCGCTCAACGAATTGAAAACATACTGTCCATAATAAGTAGGAGTAAATGTATTTTCAAATACAAAATGTTCAAAGTTCACTCCGGCAGTAAGATTATGCCTATTCAAAGAAAGCATGATATCGTCCTTGAATTGGAATGTATTAGTATTCAATACGTTATTTGGAGTAAAAGGCTCATATCCAAAGGTTGTGTAATTTCTATTGGCCGATAGAATATCAATCAATGGAAATATCCCTCCTCTGCTGCCTCTATAATCTCTGTTGGCTGTATATCCAATTTGGATTTGATTGGATAAATTAGATTTAATTATTGTATTCAATTCAAAAATCCCTGAATACACGTCGTTATTAATGATATAGTTTGATGCTTCAAAATTCAAAGCAAATAAACTTGGAGTTCTATTGTTAAACGATCCGGAATTGGATGCTAATACGTCTCTGTGTGATTTCAAAACGTTAAACCTTAAGCTCGCTCTATTCTTTTTGTTAAGGTTGTAATCCAACTTAAAAATTCCTTTTGTAGACCGAGTCTCTAAAGCATAATTTTCATAACGCCCCGGATCATAATTATACTTTTCTATTAAAAATTTTCTCAAACCATCAAGCTCTGCTGCTTTTACTCTACTCACATTTCCTGATGATGGATTGGTAGTTACACTATCTCTGAAAGCTACAAATGAAGACGCAGGGTCATCTCTTTTTTCGATTTCAAAATTAGCAAAATAAAATAATTTATCCTTAATTATTGGACCACCAATACTCAAGCCCACTTGATTTACAAAGAAATCATTTCTTACAATAGTAGTGGTATCCGCTTTTTTACCAACCAAAGATTGATTTCTAATATTATAAAATGCGGTACCGGAAAAATTATTTGTACCGGATTTGGTAACAGCATTGATACCAGCTCCTGTAAAACCACCTTGTCTCACATCATAAGGAGCAATATTCACTTGAATCTCTTCTATCGCATCTAATGATATAGGAGTTGAATTGGTTTGTCCGCCAATTCCTCCTGCCAGTCCAAATGAATTATTAAAAATAGATCCATCTATAGTTAAGTTATTGTATCTTGAGTCTTGTCCGGCAAAGGATGTGCTTCCTCCTGTAGTTGATGCTACAGATGAAGAACGCGACTGCGGCGTCATCCTCAAGAAATCATTCAAACTTCTTGATAAAGTTGGCATTGCCTCTAATTGCTCCCTCTGAATATTGGTTGATGCTCCAGTATTCTCTGAATTCATAATGGCATTTTTTTCAGATGACACAACAACTTCACCTAAGCTCACGGATTCTTCAGATAAAGAAATATTAGCTCTAAAGTTTTGACCTAAAGCTAATTGTGGAATCGTTTGCACAGACTCCTTGTATCCTACGTAAGTCACCTTTAATGTGTAAGGTCCGCCGATACGAACATTCGGAATGTTATAACGACCGTCCTCTCTGGTATAAACTCCATAAATGGTACCGGATGGTACGTGAGTAGCTTGAATAGTTGCCGCTACTAATGGTTCGCCTTTACTATCGGTGATCTGACCAAGTATTTGCGCCGTCGTCACCCCTTGTGCATTGGAAAAAACAAAACTTATGCAAACCAAGGCTAAGGTCTGCAAAATAAATCGGGTAAAATTTTTCATGAAAACAGGTTTTGATTAAAAAATGATATCACAAAATTAGGATTAAATTTTATACCCAATATTTTTTTAATATTATTTTTTTTATTTCTTTAAATACCTGTTTATTAATTATATATACATATGAAATAAAATATATATTATAAAACGATGACCTAAATGGACTTAAAATAACAATGGGCTAAAAGATTTTCCTTAGTCCAAAAGAAGTTGAAAATGCGCGGCTAAAGTTCTGTTCTCATTAAATTTCTTGGAATTGTAAATTCAATATTGCCAATACCCTATTCATTGGAAATAAGAAATAGATCGAGCCCACCGAAATGCCCTGAACCTAAAAAGGCAATCACCTCAAAGTGGGCTTTCATAGCATCAATAGTCTCTTTTAAATCTTCTTTGGTAGTGCAATAGTTAATGTCTGTTCTTCCAAATGATTTCAAAATATCGTTTTTTAATAAAGGACTCATTCTTTTGATTTCCAAGGCGATGGCATCAATGAACAAAATAACGGAATCCGCTTGCTGAGTGGAATTATAATACTGAGGAATAAATTCTTTATTAAGACTGCTGTAAGTATGAAGCTCCATGATAATCAATATCTTTTTAGAAACATACCTTTCTCGTAGTGCATTCACAGTCGCTTTTACTTTGCTGGGCGCATGAGCAAAATCCAAAAACCAAATTTGATGCTCATTCTTTTTTATAATTTGCAATCTTTTATGTGCACCCTCAAAGGATCCAAAAGCCTCAAGGGCTTGTTTTCTTTGTATCCCAATTTTTTCAAGAGCTAAAATAACGGCATGCAAATTTTCCATATTGTGCTTTCCGAAGATCTGCATCGGATATTTATTGTTCTGATCCAGGATAAAAAGTTCGTCTTCTTCCAATGATGTATCCAAGGCAAAATAAGGAATACAATGGAGATGCCCCGCTTCTCGCATAACCAGAGTTTGCAAATCTTTATCTTCTCCAAAATAGATCAAAGAACTCCCCTCCTCCATACTTTGTATAAGAGAGGCAAACGCTGCAACATAGAGCTCATATTTAGGAAATACATTGTAATGATCCCATGCAATTCCGGTAATCACTGCAATTTGAGGTTTATAATGGATAAATTTTGGTCTCATATCAAGACAGGATGAAAAATACTCGTCCCCCTCAATTACTGCTATTTTGGCATTAGAAAAAGACACCATTGTCTTGAATCCTTTAAGAAGAGCTCCAACTAAATAATCGAACTCAAGACCGCTCTTCTCCAAAATATGCATAAGCATTGCTGTAGTGGTTGTTTTGCCGTGAGACCCTGCCACTACAATCTTTGTTTTCTGAGAATATTGTTCTGCTACAAACTCTGGAAATGAATATAGTTTTATATTGAGTTCTATCGCTTTGAGCAATTCCGGATTATCTGATTTAGCGTGCATCCCAAGAATCACAATATCTATATCTGATGTAATTTTATCGAAAAACCAGCCTTCCTTTTCGGGCAATATTCCTGCATTTTGCAATCTACTTTTAGCCGGTTCAAAGATTTGGTCATCAGAGCCGCTTACTTCGTGCCCCAAAGAAACCAAGGCCAACGCTACATTGTGCATTACACTGCCTCCTATGGCAATAAGATGGATTTTGGACATTTGTTAAAATTTTCTTATATGTCGTAAACATAGGATATTTTCAAAAAATATTTTATCTTTGTTCTTCGTTTAGTTGGTATTGTTTACATTTCAATTTATTTCGATATGAAAAAGTCAAATTTGAAACAGCATGTTTTTTATTTTACGGGTTTGGTTGTCTTAATGAGCTCTTGCAGCAGAGGATATGGCTGTCCGTATGATTTTTCGATTACAGAATTATTAAGCACTGCTATTCAATCAGTTAGCTTCTTTTTGAGCTTCGGCTTTTAAGATATAAATGATAATAAAAAGCTAACCGACTTATTATTATAGGTCGGTTTTTTTATTTTCTGATGGAAGAGCACAAACTTACCCCAACATTAGATGGTTCATTTACTATTTTTTCTGAAAGATTCCAGGCCGGCTTTCATTCTCATTTCGGAGCCCTATCAGAAAGCCAAAAAGTTTATATAGAATACGGTCTCAACTTTTTATCCAATTCAGGCCAAAAAGACATAAGATTATTTGAAATTGGCTTTGGTTCCGGTCTCAACGCTTGCTTAAGCATACAATTTGCTCTATCTCACAATCTCCAAATGGACTACAGATCAATAGAACAGTATGTTCTCAGACAAGAGCAGATAGACCAATTGTATGAATTGGAACAATTCCATTTTCCCTACTATAAGCGCTTATTT
The DNA here is from genome assembly GCA_002360455.1 of Saprospiraceae bacterium UBA3362. Lineage (GTDB taxonomy): Bacteria > Bacteroidota > Bacteroidia > Chitinophagales > Saprospiraceae > Vicinibacter. The sequence goes on along the minus strand of DEQQ01000072.1, from coordinate 6,364 downwards.
AATGAAAAAAAAGTAGAGCTTACAAAATACATTCAATTTCAATTAATTCATGCAGATTGGCTTCATTATCTTATCCACTGGAATCCAAATTTAATCTATTATGACGCTTTCGCACATTCAAGTCAATCTGAAATGTGGGATATCAAACAAATTGAAAAGTGTTACTCATCATTGACCCATCAAGGCATACTGGTAAGTTTTTGCTCCAAAGGGCAATTTAAAAGAGATCTAAAAACTCTAGGTTTTACAGTTGAGTCTCTTCCCGGTCCGAGAGGAAAAAGAGAAGTAACGCGCGCAATTAAGACTTAATCGACAACAATCAATTTCTTTATTTTTTTCAGTTTGCCTGTCTGTATTTCAGCAAAATATATTCCTGATTTTACATTCTTTATTTCAATTATTGCCTTGTTTAATTCGGTTTTAATTTCTACATTATTCAGTAAAACTCCATTCGTATTGAAAATTTGAATGGTAGAATTTTTTGTAATTAAATTAGAACGAATTTCAAATTTTCCGTAGCTTGGATTTGGAGCAACTGAAAAATGTTCTATAAGCTCTTCCTCTGTTGAGGTCGGAGTACTAACTTTAATTGTCTTACAGTTACTTTGCAATCCACATGGGTTTTCAACTTCCAAACAAACTTTAAATTCTCCGATTTGAGTGAAGCTGTGTTTTGGATTAATTTCTGTGCTTGTTTTACTATCGCCGAAATTCCAAAGTAAAGTGACAATGTTGCCTAATGTATTGTTAGTAAATTCAAAATCAAAATCATTTGTTTTCTTAACGTCAAATTCCGGCTTAAGCTCAATAAATTCTACTATTTCTATACTTGCAGAAGCACTGCAATAATTAACATGATCAGATATATTCAATAAATATTGTCCGGCTCTATTAATTATCGGATTAAGTGTATTTTGGCCTGAGAGAATATTTCCATTGGAGGTTGTCCACAGAATATCATATCGCTGACCAAAAGAAGAACCGGCAGCATCCAAAGTTTTCTCATTTGCTTTACACAGTAACAATTCATCTTTCGAGGCAAGTTGAATCACAGGCAAGGCAACGTCTTTTTGAATGATCACCGTATCTTTTGATAAACAGAAATTTATTGTGTCTAAAACATTAAAAACATAATTGTCTTTTTGATTCACAGTAATAACTCTTGAGCTGTCTTTATAATTTGTATTGAGGATTGTCCAATAATATCTCATATGTGGACCCTGTGTTTTACCCTCTAAAATCAATGACTGGGTTTTACAATTTAATGTGGAATCATTCGGAGCAGATATAAATGGATACTTTCTGATATCATTAACATAGACCGAATCCAAATTAGAACAACCATTTTGTGTATTGTGAATTTGCAAAACATACCACCCCTTTTTATCTGCTTTAATTTCTAACTGATTTGAGCTTCCCACAATTCTTCCGCTTTTTGTAGTCCATTGGTAACGAAATTCATTACCAACAGAAGATCCTTCTCCAAACAAAATAATCGTGTCCGAAAGGCAGGTAATATTGACCCCAAGGCCGGGCTTTACCTCTGGTTTACTGGTTCCTCCCAATGTAAATTCATCAATCAAATTGCAATTATTTCGATCCGTGATTGTAACAGAATAATTACCTTGTTTTAACCCTACAAATTCATTTGAGCTTTGATAACCTTTTCCTATATTGTATCGATAAGGAGGAACACCACCGCGTGGTAAAAAGCTTGCCCATCCATTCTGTCCATCACAAATTTCATCCAAAGAATTTCGATCTGTAAACATTTGACTTGGTTCTGTGACCAAGAATGATTTTATAAGAATACAACCATTATTATCTGTAACAGACACTCTATAATTCCCTGCAGGAATGTCAAAAATAGACTCGGTAGTTTGGCCGGAATTCCATTGATAATTATATGGAGGAGTACCGTAATCTGTAGATAATGAAATACTTCCTGAAGTCCCTGAGAAACAAAGATTATGAGTAATTTTTTCGTAAACTATTTCTGTTGGCCTTTCAGGACCATCGATTGTCCAAGGGCCAAATTCATCAAAATAGCCATTAGCATCCGTTATGGTTACTTTATATGTTCCACCACCGACATTTGTCAAATCTTTTGTGGTTGCACCATTACTCCATTTGTATTGCAAAGCTCCGTAGCCGAATGCTACACTTAATTGAATTTTTCCATCATTGCCGCAATTCGAATTTGTGACATTGGCATTTGTAACATTTAATTTAAAACTTTTTGTGATCCAATTTTCGTAATTTGAATAAGTTCTGGAAATAATCTCCCACGCTCGCTTATCCGGCGATATAACATATAGAGTTGGGAAATAACTAACTTGATACATCTCTCTAACACCATCAGATGAGCTCAAATCAGCTATTGGATAAGGAGTACCTGTAACCCAATTACCCCAAGTTCCACTCCCCGTACAAGTAGGCAAATCATACAAACAATCTGTGTTGGTATTATAATCACCCTCAAGCATTATGGCAGTAGTCTGTGACCCTAAATTGGTGTATACATTAGAGAGAACATGACTTTGATGAAAACTCCAACACGGAGAGCACCATGTTGCCATAAAATCCAAGCATGCGGCTTTACTAGATCCCATAGCACTGTACAAAGAAAAACTACCTCCATTAATTGTAGTCACGGTAAAGTCGGGAGCCGTCGCTCCATTAGCCAGTTGAGCAGTTAAACTTTTAAATAAAAGAAACTGAAAAAGGATCAAGAGAAAAAGAGTACGAAATTGTTTCATAAAATCTAAAACTAAAAATGCACTAAAATCTTTATGAACCACATCCTGTTAGCATGCAAAAAAAATGAAAATACCAATTCTTCTGCAAGCAAACATAGAGTGATAAATTCTACCCTGCAATATTAATAAAAAAAGATTTAAATACGGTTAAAATCTTCTTGTGTTTCTCATTTGATTCATCATATTACCCATTCCCTGTCCCTTCGAAAACATGTGCATCATTTTTCGCATTTCCTCAAATTGCTTAATAAATGCGTTGATCTCATGAATGTTCTGACCGCAACCTTTGGCTATTCTGGTCTTTCGGCTCATATTCAATGCATCCGGATTCTTTCTCTCCATAGGAGTCATAGAATGGATGATTGCCTCCACTTTTTTGAAAGAATCATTATTGATGTCAATGTCTTTTGTCATCTTTCCTACTCCCGGAATCATCCCCAGTAGGGATTTTATATCACCCATTTTCTTAATTTGATTAATCTGACTCAGAAAGTCATTAAAATCAAATGTATTGGCTTTAATTTTTTTCTCAATCTTTTTGGCCTCCAGCTCATCATACTGATCTTGAGCTCGTTCCACAAAAGAAACAATATCCCCCATTCCTAATATCCGCTGAGCCATACGGTCAGGATAGAAAATATCCAAAGCGTCCATTTTCTCTCCGGTAGAAACAAACTTGATAGGTTTGCCCACTGTATATTTTACAGAAAGTGCAGCTCCACCTCTGGTATCACCATCAAGCTTGGTCAATACAACCCCATCATACTGTATCCTATCGTGAAATGCTTGAGCTGTGGTCACCGCATCCTGTCCGGTCATTGAGTCCACTACAAACAATGTCTCCTGAGGACTGATGGCATTTTTGATTCTTTCAATTTCGGCCATCATTTCTTCATCCACAGAGGTTCTACCCGCAGTATCGATGATTACTACATCATTGCCATCCTTTTTAGCTTGCAAAATTGCTTCTGTCGCAATAGCTACAGGATCTTTTGATTCATAGTTTTTATAAATGGGCACTCCTACCTGTTCAGCTAAAACGGTCAATTGGTCTATCGCAGCAGGCCTATAAACATCACAGGCTGTCAATACAGGTTTTTTTCCTTTTTTGGACTTTAAATAAAGCGCTAATTTTCCTGAAAATGTAGTTTTTCCACTACCTTGAAGACCCGAAATCAAAATTACCGCGGGATTCCCATTAAGATTTAGCCCGGCAGCCTGCCCTCCCATGAGCTCAACAAGCTCATCCATGACAATTTTTACCATGAGTTCTCCGGGCTTAACAGCCTTGAGTACATTTTTTGTTCCCAGTGCCTGATCTTTGACTTTATCTGTAAATTCTTTGGCTATTTTGTAGTTAACATCCGCAGAAACCAAAGCTCTCCTGATCTCTTTAATAGATTCAGCTACATTGAGTTCTGTAATGGTACGTTCTCCTTTTATAAGCTGAAACGCCGAATCAAGTTTCTCATTTAAACTCTCAAACATGGTTCTAAAATTTTATGCAAAGATAATGGCTAATAACAATCATTCCCCTTTTCCTTAACGAGGAACCAAATTTATTACATTCTGAAAAAAAGAACTTGAAAACCCTCTTGTCTCTGAGCAGAATACAAACAGATTGAGCTTATCCTTTTGGTTCAAATTGATCAATTCAGTGTCCAAAAGAGGAAATTCATCCACCATTTTATGAATATTAAGATCATCTATGAGAATAAGCCTAGGCTTACCAACTAAACCTCTAGCCATTCTGACTAAAAAGTCTTCCGAACCGGACAATTCTGAACAAATTCTTGAAGAGAGATGCTCAATATCCAATGCTATCAATTGCTGCTGAATCATTAAATCGGTCTCGTCCTCTCTAATTCTGTTAGAAGCCAAAAGCGAAAGCGACAAATTGACACGAACAGTTTTATTCTTAATCAGCGGAAATTCCGGACTTACATAAGCTATCTTTTGTCTCAGTTCGTTGAGATGAGCAGAAGAAATGGGATTCAAGCTAAACCCCAGCACTTTTATAACACCTTGAATATTAGAATATTGGCCAATTATACTTTTTGCAAGTAAGGATTTACCTGCAGATTGTCGCCCTAAAAAAACCGCTATTTCTCCATTGTCCAATTCCACATCCAAATCTTCAAAAATCGGTGCAGAATTGCGTAAAACGCTAAACTTTTGCAATGAAAGTACATCTGCCGCCATGATTTAAATTTTTGCCTAGAATGTTAAGCAAGATTAACTATTCAAAACTATGAATTGTTTTAAACAAATGCCCCCAAAATTACTTTATTTCAAGTAGTTTTGCCATCTTGTAGTTTGACAGAAACAAGCTTAAATGAAAAACTGCAAAATAGATTTGGGTGTGCCCTTCCATTTCATGGAAGGTCGCTGCTTTCCTTGCTTCGCTTTCGCTCGGTGCTTTGCACCACAGCTTGCAGCTGTGCAATACAAGCAGCTCACACAACAGAGTAAATTTTTTTTTATGAATTAATACTTCATATTAAAAAGCAATTTGGTGGTCAAGCTGTATTTTTCTTTATTACATAATGTAAAACAATTTAATCAAAGTTTTAACAAGATAATTTCACAAAAGCAAGCATGAAAAAGTCCGTTATCATTAGCATCATTTTTGTCACAGCAGCCGTATTTCTACTAATCAATGCATCCGGAGATCTAACCACTTACTCAAATTTCGAAGAAGCAAAGTCTAAAGGAAAAGTGGTAAAACTCGTAGGCCAACTTGCCAAAGATCAAGAAATATATTATGACGCAGCAAAAGATCCAAATTACCTTTCCTTTTATGTGACCGATCAAAAAGGCATAACCAATAAAGTTGTATTAAAAGCAGCCAAGCCGCAAGACTTTGAACTGTCAGAACAAATAGTCATCACAGGCAAAATGGAAAATGATATTTTTGTGGCTCAAGATATTTTACTCAAATGCCCTTCAAAGTATAAAGACGAAGAAGTGTATGTAAAATCTGAAAGTTAATTCATGCAAGAAGTACAATACATAGGTGAACATATTAGCCTGTCCCATGTGGGATACATTTTAGTTCTATCTGCATTCTTTAGTAGCCTTTATCTCATTATTGCCGGAATCAAACTAAAATCTGATTACAGCTCACTCCAATGGAGAAAAGCGGTTACAATTTCGTATGTACTTCATGTATTTTTTGTACTCAGCACAATTCTCCTTTTGTTTTATATCATGGATTCAAAATTTTATGAATTCAGATATGTTTGGGCGCATGTCAATGACGAGTTGCCAAGAAAATATATTCTCTCTGCGTTTTGGGAAGGACAAGAAGGTAGTTTTTTACTTTGGATGTTTTGGAATTGCATTCTTGGATTTTTTTTTATTAAGCGATGGAATCCCTTACACAATGGAGTAATTCTCATCATCGGGATTGCACAATTTATTCTGAGCAGTATGTTGCTTGGATTTTATATTGGTGATCTAAAAATTGGGAGTAACCCATTTATACTTTTGAGGCACACAATGAACATACCCTTATTCCAAAATGCACAATATCTAAGTCTAATCAAAGGAAATGGACTCAATCCTCTATTACAAAATTATTGGATGACGATTCATCCTCCTAC
>DEQQ01000083.1 GCA_002360455.1 Saprospiraceae bacterium UBA3362 | reverse complement strand
TCCATTTGATCGTTTTTCCATCTTGCAATGGAGTTTGTACTTAATGCATGCAATATTGGAGTTGTAGGACAATATTTTGTAATTTGATTTGCCATTGATTTGAATTGGTCCAGCTGTAGTCTAGTAAATTCATCATAGCTTGGGAGATCGCCGGCAGACAGGTGGGTAAAAATACTTTTTATAATTAGATTGGAATTAGATTGCAGAATTTCGATCAGGGCTCCAATTTCATTTTTTTGAATCCCTAAACGATGCATGCCTGTATCCAATTTGAGATGGATTGGAAATGGATGATTTTCTTGTTTAATAAAATCAACTAAAGTATTCAACTGGTCAATGGAAAAAATTTCGGGTTCTAGTTTATTTTCTGCCAAAATTTTATAATCGCAAAGCCCGGTATTCATAACCATAATAGGCAATTGGATTCCTTTTTTTCTCAGATATAAGCCTTCGTCCGGGTAGGCTACAGCAAGATAATCCACCTGTTTGAATTCCATCAAAGCTGCCATTTCATAAGCTCCTGTTCCATAGGCTGCGGCCTTGACTACGGCCATAGTTTTGGTGGACGGAGAGATAAATTTTTTATAAAAATTCAAATTATGAACTACAGCTTTCAAATCAATTTCTAAAATGCAATCATGTTGTGAAGCAGCAAATTCTTTTACAAATTTTTCTAAAGCAAATTTTCTTGCCGCTTTGACCAAAATAATTTCATGATTAAAACGACATCGATCTATTTGTTCTATGAATTCTTGAGTAGAATCAAATCTTAATACAGTGATTCCGTTGAACAAGCTTAAGTAGGGTTTTATTTGAACGCCAATGTAGATGAGTTTCCTTATCTGATGAAATAGTAAAAGTTGCGCTATTTTTTTCCAATCTTGAATAGTCCAATCAAGCTCAGCCGGATCTGAAATCACAATTGTTTTGGATAGCATTTTATTTTGTTGATCCAAAAATTGAAGTGCCAAGCTCAGAGATTGGAGATCAAGGCTGTAGCTGTCATTAATAATAATACAATTTTGATCTCCTTCAATCTGTTCCATCCTCATGGGTAGGGATTTAAAACGATTGAGTTTTTCTTGTATGGACTTGACATTACAATTGAATAAAAGCGCTGTCATTATGGCATGTGTTGCATTTTCTATACCGGCTCTATCCGTAAATGGAAGATCAAAATTGTAATCTCTCTCACGAAAACTGAAAATCAATTGGGTAGAATTCTGTTTTGTTTTTTGTTGAAAAAAAGGAAAATGGCTATTGGGTTTTCCCCAACAAATGACTTGCTGATCAGGATGCAAAGTTTGGATATTAGAATCATTGGTAATCAAATATTGAGCTTGATTTGCCAATTTCAATTTTTCTTTGAGTTTTTCATTCCGATTTAAAAAACCTGTGTCGTGTGCATCTCCGATATTGGTTAGAATACAGTGAGTCGGTTTGATCATTTGTGCTAATTTTTCCATCTCATTGGTTCTTGATACTCCGGCTTCTAATATGGCAATTTGATGAGTGGATTCCATTTGGAAAATGGATAGAGCAACACCTATTTGAGAATTATAGGATTTTGGAGTTTTGAATACATGAAATTTAGTGTTTAATAATTCACTCAACCATTCTTTGACAATTGTTTTGCCATTACTTCCTGTAATTCCAATTACAGGTATAGAAAATTTTTGTCTATAAAACGAAGCCAATGTTTGGAGAGAATCGAGAACATTTTCAGCGTAAAAAAAATGAGCATTTTCCAATTTCATTTTTCTGTTTACCAAAAAATATCTAACTCCTTTTTGAATCAATTGAGGTATAAAATCATGACCATCCTGATGAGCCCCTTGTAAAGCAACAAACAGTGTTTCTTGTGGAGATAAGATGTACCTACTATCAATACTCACATAGCGAATGAAGGATTCATTTTCTATAAGGCCCTCAGATTGATTTATTCCAAGCGCTTGGGCAATTTCATTTACTTTGAGTTCCATAGGTGTTGTAAATCAAGTCCAATATCTTTTCTAAAATATTTTCCCTCAAAGTGAATTTGCTCTGCCATTGAATTCGCTTTTTGAAGAGCTACTTGTGGATGATTTCCTAAGGCATTTACTGCAAACACACGCCCGCCGGAAGTGATCAGTCCTCTCTCTTTTAGTTTGGTTCCCGAATGAAATACAGTTCCTTCTGTTTGCTCTGGCAATTGTATTGAAATTCCTTTTTGAAAAAATTCAGGATAACCTCCGCTTGCCAATACGATAACCGCAGAATGTTGATCTGAGATATTGAGATTTTGACGACCAAAAGTATCAGTATGAATTTCGTTACACAAAGCCAATAGATCTGTTTCGATTCTTGGTAAAATGGCTTCGGTTTCAGGATCACCCAGACGACAATTATATTCTATAACAAAAGGTTCATTACCGACTAAAATTAATCCGAAGAAAATAAAGCCACAGTACTCGATATTATCTTTTTGGAGACCATTGATTGTGGGTTCAATAATGTTTTGGATAACTTTTTGTTTGAGCTCCGGACTAACAAAAGGAACAGGTGAAACCGCACCCATGCCTCCTGTATTAAGACCAGTATCTCCTTCTCCAATTCGTTTGTAATCCTTGGCCTCAGGCAATAAAATATAATCTTTGCCATTGGTCAAAGCAAAAATGGAAAATTCTATTCCACTTAAAAATTCTTCTATAACTACTTTTTCTGAAGCCGCACCAAACTTGCCGTTGAGCATTTGACTTAACTCTTCACAGGCTTCCAAATGGTCATGGCAGATGAGCACTCCTTTTCCTGCGGCCAATCCATCTGCTTTAAGAACAATCGGAGGAGTCATCTGCTCAATAAATTCTATTGCCTCTTGAAGTTGAGTTTGGTCAAAGCTTTTGTATGCTGCTGTAGGAATATGATGTCTGAATAGAAACTCTTTTGCAAATTGCTTACTGCTTTCCAGTTGGGCTGCGAATTGTTTAGGTCCTATTAAAACGGGTTTATTTTCTTTTGAAGAAAAAAAATCTTCAACATTATCCATGAGTCCCAAAGCCAAAGGAGCCTCTGGTCCACAAATGAGAATCTGAATTTCTCTTTTATCTATTAGTTCAATGACTTTGGGGAAATCTTCAGGAGACACATCAATATTTTCTCCTAAGGAAGCGGTACCCGGATTTCCCGGTGCAATATAAAGTTTGCCTAATAAGGGACTTTTTGCAATAGCTTGACATATGGCATGTTCTCTGCCTCCGGAACCAAGGACTAAAACATTTTTGCCCATTTGATCTTTAAATTTTTTGCAAAGAAACATCAATTTTGTGGGATTGCGGTTCCTTTCTTAAAGCAGAACTCAGCATTTTTACTTGCTTAAAATGCCCTAAAGACGGAGATCAACAAGCTTAAGGAAACTTTTTTCTCATAAGTTGATTATCTTTGCTCACGAACAAAGTATAGATTAATGAACTACCAAGGAATTCAAAATTTATTAGGAGAGAAGACAGCCTACTTATTAGACCATCAGAGTAAGACTATTGATAAATCGATGTTGCATTTGCCCGGATCCGATTTTACGGAGCGAATTTGGATTCCATCCAATCGCAACAATCAGGTTCTGCGAAGCATTCAGCAAATCATGGGAACAGGCAGATTGGCGAATTCCGGATATGTTTCAATATTGCCGGTGGATCAAGGAATTGAACACAGTGCAGGAGCTTCTTTTGCGCCAAATCCAATTTATTTTGATCCAGAGCGAATTGTTGAACTTGCCATAGAAGGTGGTTGTAATGCTGTTGCCTCTACCTATGGAGTGCTTGGAGCCGTATCTCGAAAATATGCCCACAGAATCCCATTTGTGGTCAAAATTAATCATAATGAACTGTTGACTTATCCCAATAAGTTTGATCAGATATTGTTCGGGACAGTAGAGGATTGTTGGAACATGGGAGCTGTAGCTGTTGGGGCTACCATTTATTTTGGTTCAGAAGAAAGTGGACGGCAGATTGTAGAAATTGCGGAAGCTTTTGAATATGCCCATGAGCTTGGAATGGCCACAATATTGTGGTGTTATATTAGAAATTCGGCTTTCAAAAAGGATGGAAAAGATTACCATACTGCTGCTGATCTGACAGGTCAGGCTAACCATTTGGGGGTTACGATTCAGGCTGATATCATCAAGCAAAAATTGCCTACGGTAAACGGTGGATATGAGGCGCTGAATATGGGTGGATCTTCTTATGGTAAATTAAATCCGAAAATGTATACTGAATTGTCCAGCGATCATCCCATAGATCTGTGCAGATATCAGGTAGCGAATTGTTACATGGGTAGAGCAGGATTGATTAATTCCGGAGGAGAATCTAAAGGAGCTTCAGACCTGGCTGAAGCGGTACAGACTGCCGTGATCAATAAGAGAGCAGGTGGAATTGGATTGATTTCGGGCAGGAAGGCTTTCCAAAAACCTATGAAAGATGGAGTTGAAATTTTGAATGCCATACAAGATGTTTACCTGTGTCCTGAGGTGACCATTGCATAAAATTAGGGAAGGAAACTACGAATTAGGAACGGATTTTGAGAAATTGTTGTTAATTATTAAAATCAAGCTGCAATTTTCTGAATATTGGCTAACTGCTGTGAGCGGGGAGCTGTTGAGGAAGGCTAAAGGCTTGATAATAAAAACTTTACAAATGAAATCTAATTTTTTGGTTTTTTTCTTTGTCTTGCTCGGTTATGCCTTATCAGCTCAGACTGTGCCAAAGCAGATAGCCTTTGATGCTATTGCCAGTGGAGATGTTGAGGCTTTGATCAATTATTTTGATCATCATGTAGAGCTATGCTTCAATGATCAGATTCAGGTATTGGACAAACAAGCGGCCTCTAAAGCGATCCGAAGTTTTTTTGAAAAAAATCCTCCTAAATCTTGTGCCCCTATTCATGGAGGTGTTTCAAAGAATAACTCTTCTCAATACAAAATTGGTTCATTGACCAGTACTAATGGTAAAAACTTTAGAGTATTTGTTTATACTGAAGAAGAAGCAGGCAAAAAAGTGATCAAAGAATTGAGGATTATGAATGTCAATTAGTTCTCATTCTGAGACTTAATTAGTTCATAGTAAGTAAGTTGTATTCAATATTACTTCTTTTTTGGCAATGTTTATTTTTGCAACAGGAATGAGTTTATTGACTGAGGTTTGTAAATTTTCTGTGAGTAGGCTGGAGGATTAGGGCGGAGCCCTAAGTGCAAAGCACCGAGCGAATAGCGAGTCCGTAAGACTACGACCCCGCTTGCGGGGGCACAGCCCAAATAAAGCGATTGGTAGGGGCAATAACGTTCCGTTCACATTTAGAATAAGGATTCTTTTTAGCTTTGCACTGCCATTCTCTGAGCGCTTTCATCATAAAAATTCCTAATATCCATGTCAGCATTTTCCGATCTCGGCCTTGAGCCCAATATTTGTTCAGCCCTTGAGGAGCTGGGTTTTGAAACGCCAACAGAAATTCAACAACAGGCTATTCCGGTCTTTTTGGAGGCCAAGCATGACCTGATCGCTCTGGCTCAAACGGGAACAGGGAAGACAGCTGCATTCGGGCTTCCTATTTTGCAAAATATAGAAATGGACAATCATTCCACTCAGGCATTGATTATAAGTCCTACAAGAGAGCTTTGTGTGCAAATCGCTACGGACTTAAAGAAATTTGCAAAACATCAGCGTGGAATGAGGATTGTTCCGGTTTACGGAGGGAGCAGTATTGTGATGCAGATCAAAGACCTTAAGGCCGGTGCCCATATCATTGTAGCCACTCCCGGAAGATTGATGGATCTTATGGAGCGCAAAGCCGTGAAATTGCAAAATGTAAAGTTTGCGGTTTTGGATGAGGCAGATGAGATGCTTAATATGGGATTTCGTGATGACATGGAAGCGATTCTTGCTCAAACACCATCTAATAAAATTACAGGTTTGTTTTCTGCAACGATGTCTCCGGAAATTAGAAAAATTGCAGGGACTTATCTGCATGATCCGAAAGAAATAACCATTGGTAAAAAGAACTCTACTCAGGCCAACATTAGTCATCAATACGCTGTCGTGCAAGCAAAAGATAAATACACTGCGTTGAGGAGGATAATGGATTATTATGATGATTTTTATGGCATTGTGTTTTGCACCACGAAAATGGAAACACAAGAATTGAGTGATCATCTGGTCCGTGACGGCTACAGTGCTGACTGTCTGCATGGAGATCTGGCTCAAACACAGCGAGATAAAGTGATGCACAGATTCAGACATAAAGCCATCAAAGCTTTATTGGCTACTGATGTTGCGGCAAGAGGAATCGATGTAAAAAATTTAACTCATATTATTCATTACCATCTTCCGGATGATATAGAGAACTATACTCATAGATCAGGAAGAACTGCGCGGGCAGGACAGAGCGGAATTTCTATTGCATTGCTTCACATCAAAGAAGCCTATAAGTTGCATCAAATAGAAAAATTGGCAGGAGTAAAATTTGAAAAATATCTAATCCCCAAAGGAGAAGATGTGATTCATTCCAGAATAAAAAACTATGTAGATCTGTTTACACAGGTTCAGCCAAAAGATGAGTCTATTCCAAAATTTAAAAATGAATGGATATGGCCGTTGATGCAAATGGATCAGGAAGAATTGGTTCAAAGAATATTGGAACTCGAAGTTCAAAAATATGCCGGCCAGTATGCTCAGGCTCATGACATAAATGTTGAGGAACGTGTGAGTAAATCGAAATCAGATAAGAGTTTTGGGGAATCTCGCTCAGGTTCGTCTTCGACCAAGCGATCTTTTGGAAAATCCAATGGCGGCGACCAAATCAGATTATTTATTAATCTTGGAAAAAAGGATCAATTGAAATATGATGAATTACGTGAAGTCATATTCAAGCATACTAAGGTCAGTGGGCGCAATGTGCGCGATATAGAAATGAAAGGAGTCTATTCCTTTTTTATGACTGATCCGGAAAGCGCCGATCGCATGTGTTCTATTAGGAACGCAAATTTCAACGGAAGGTCTATAAGAATTCAAAATGCAGAGGATCAAAAAGAATTTAGAGAGAGGCCTTCTCAAAAAGAGAGTTCTAAAAGTTTTAGAGATAAGAAATCTTCTAAAGGAAAAAAAAGAAGATAGATATAGTAGTCTGATTCTATATTAATCAGATAAAATCATATTGTCAATTAATCTTACATCATCTGCCCAAGCTGCAACGCAAACCACTGCATTCGGGGCATTTATTGTTTTTACTCGTTGTAAATTGGATTGATCTACAATCTCAACGTATTCCGGTTTTAGTCCCATTTTCTCAATTCTTTCCATCGCTTGTGTAGCCAGTTTTCCGGGACTTTGGATAGAGAAATGCTCTCGGATATGAGATAAAGCCGCAAAGATGATATTCGATTTTTTTCGCATCTCCGGACTCAGCCGTAAATTTCTGGAACTCATTGCTAATCCATCAGCTTCCCTAAGGGTTGGAGCCATAACCAGTTTTACAGGGAGCTGAAGTGTATTGATCATGTGATGTACAAGACTAAATTGTTGAAAATCTTTTTGTCCCATGATCAAAAAATCAGGATGGACAATGTCTAATAGCCTCTTCACTACCTGTAACATTCCGGCAAAATGCCCCGGTCTAAATTCACCTTCCATCACAGAATCCAATCCTTTCAAATCTATGTTCACTTTTGTATCCAATCCATGAGGATACATCTCATCTACTGAAGGAGCAAATAAAAAATCACATCCTACTTTTTCGAGGAGAAGAACATCCTGCTCATACATTCGCGGATATTTGGCAAGATCCTCTTTGTTATTGAATTGGGTAGGGTTGACAAAAATACTGCAAACCGATTTTTCTGCGTATTGCTTTCCGATTTCGATAAGTGAAACATGTCCGAGGTGCAACGCACCCATTGTGGGGGCAAAAGCGATCTTGTGAGTTTTATTTCTTTGTTCCTTAAGTTCTGTTTGTAAGGGAATGACCTGAGAGAACTGCTTCATTGGATTTTGGATAAATTTGGAGTAAAAATAATCTTAGTTGGTCAAATTGCAATAAGTAGTTTTAAAATATTAAAAATCAGATAATAATAAATTTGAATAAATTATATTTAAAAATTTTTTATTAGTAATTGTCATTTTTGAATAACTTAAAGCGATTTTAACGAAGAAATATTGCATCATGGAAGAAATATTAAACCAAAATGAATCTGTAGAATTTGCTCCAAATCAAGAAAGAAAGTTTATTCGATTTTTTGGGAAGGGATCATCGTTTTTTGGAATACTGATACTCAATTTTATTTTAACTGTTGTAAGTCTGGGTTTATATTATCCTTGGGCTAAAGCAAAACTTAGACAATATTTATGGAATGAAACCGAATTGGAGGGATCCCGATTTTGTTTTCATGGTACGGGTAAAGAAATGTTCAAAGGATTTATCATTTCCTATTTCTTTATTTTACTATTTTATATTGGCTATTTTGCATCTATCAGCCAAACTATGGAAAATCCGATTGTCTTTTTTGTAGTTCTCATTGTCTTTTTTGTATTTCTGGTATTTGGCTTTTATCCCTTTGCGATATTTTTTGGATGGAAGTACAGAGTTTCGAGAACTTCATGGAGAGGAATTTTTTTTCATTTTACAGGAGACTTCAAAAGCTTTTATAAAATGTATATAAAGTATCTTGGGATTACAATCTTGTCTTTTGGTATTGGATCTTCATGGCTTAGTACAAATACACAAAAATATTTATTTTCTCACACTCAATTAGGATCATTGAAGCTTGATTTTCATGGCGATGGTGGGGATTTATTTATAACTCGATTGGGCGGATTTTTTTTAAGTTATATTACACTAGGGTTCTATCTTCCGGTTTTTATCAAGAATTTATTTCATTTTAGAATTAATCACACTACAATTTCTGACGGAAAAATTCAACGAGCCTTGAAGACAGAGTTAACAGGAAAGCAATCATTTAATGTGTTGTTTGTCAATTTTCTACTTTTGATTTTTTCATTAGGTTTGGCCTTTCCATTTACACAAATTAGGAGTTACCGATTATTATTAAATTCAATTGAAATTCCTTCTGACATAGATTATGACCATATCGATCAGCAACCGGGCGCTTATAATAAAGCAACAGGAGACGAAATGGCCGACATTTTGGACATAGATTTAGATTTTTAGAAATGAATTCTAGTTCAATATACTATTTTGATGGTAAAACTTCTGCACCAAAAAGTGCAAAGTTTGAAATCAAAAGAGATGAACTTTGGATTTATATTGTGAACAATGATAATTTTACAGAAGAGAAGGACAACGAGCTTTATGTTTGGGACATCAAAGACTGCGAATCGGAGAGTTCTAATTCACAACAGAGATACACTGTTTATTATGGAGATTTTCCGAAACAACAGATCCAATTCAACGGATCAGAGTATCCGGAATTAGTAGCATTATTTCTGCGTAAAAAAGGAAGATTGAATTCCCTTTATACCAAAATTGTACACGGGACTAGAGGATGGCATATTCTTGTTGGTGTGATCATTATTCTTTGTTCTAGTTGGTTATATATTCGATATTTATCTCCGTGGGTAGGAGAAAAATTGAGCTTACTGGTTCCAAAGCATTTAGAAGAAAGATTGGGCAATGCAAGTGTAAATGGGATTTTGAATTTTGGTCCATTGGATAGTTTGAAGTCAAACCAATTGAAGCTGTTTATGGATGAATTGAATTTGGTGAAGGATTATGATGTAAAAGCCTATTATGTCAACTCAGAAGTTGTCAATGCACTTGCAGCTCCCGGAGGACATATCGTTGTTTTTGATGGAATAATGGAGAAGATAGATTGTTATGATCAATTGGTTGCATTATTAGCTCATGAGGCTGCTCATGTAAACAACAGACATTCATTGAAAAGCATAGGAAGGTCTGTCAGTGCTTACCTTATTCTTAGTGCAATAACGGGAGATGTTGCCGGATCCTCAGGAGTATTATTGGAACAAGCTGCCCAGTTGAACCAATTGTCTTATGCTCGTAAAGATGAAACACAATCAGATGAAATTGCTATTCTTGAATTGCATAAACTGGGACTTGATCCATCTGCGATGATGAACCTCCTTGATAAATTGGAGCAACAAGAAAAATTAGATTCAAACTTGGTGTTGACTTCTTTGAATGAAATGGAATTTTTAAAAACGCATCCGATAACAAAAAATAGGATTGAAAATCTAAGATCTAAGAGTGAGCGTTTGAATACTGTGGCCGAATATCACCCGAAGCTGGATTCACTTTACCATTTACTAAAAATGAAATCTATTTATTAACCAATAAAATTTTTATTATGTCTAACTCAAATCAATATGCAAGTGTTTTACGCCGTTTTGGAGCGATGATTATTGATTCAGTAATTATTTGTATTCCACTCTATATTGTTTCTGGCTTTATGATGAAAGATTCATTGTCGGCAATGTCTGATCCCACCATGACGCCACAGTCAATGAGCGATACCGGAAGTTCCATGTTAGTAGTTTACTTAGTATTTATAATACTTTATCTTTTGTATTATGCTTACTTTGAGAGTTCTCAAAGTCAAGCTACTTTTGGAAAGAGGTTATTAAAAATGAAAGTTGTAGGTAAAGACGGAGAAAGAATTTCATTTTCAAAAGGATTGATAAGAGCTGTTGGAAGAATAGTTTCCGGCATTATTCTTAATATTGGATATCTAATGGCTTTTTTTAGTGATGCAAAACAAAGCCTTCACGATAAGATGGCAGGAACTTATGTAGTTATGACATCTCAAAAGGCCGATTTGAATCGAAACGTATAGAATCCTTATACAGCCTCTTGTATATTTTTAATGCCAAAGCTAAAATCAATCGGATTTAGCTTTGGTATTTTTTTTAGCTTATCCAATACGATAATCGTTTTTTTAAAATCATTCTATAAGTCAATTTAATGCTTTCCGTATGTATGCCTTACTCAAGAAACGATGCTCTATATGAAATGATCCCTCAATTTAATTTATTGGTTAATGTTCTGTGCTGTTTTTTTGGTTTGAAACTTGATATTGTTTTAATGGTTTTATCATTAAAATATAAGCTAAAGTTATCAAGCAGAACGACATAAAAAATGGAGCTCCTGGAAAATAAAAGGGAGAGTTCTGTGAAGTAAAGTAAGCAAATAAATTGGTCATCAATAAAGGACCGAAAATAGCTGTGAGAGACATGAGAGAGGTGAGCCCGCCCTGTAATTCTCCTTGTGCATTAGACGGTACTTGGTTTGATATTATACCTTGAATGGATGGTCCCGAAATACCACTTAAGGCAAATGGAAACATAATAAAAAACATACTCCATCCTGTTGGAGCAAAAGCATAGGCGAGATAGCTAAGCATTGCCATTGTCATGCCAAAATAGATGGACCTAATGGGTCCAAATTTTGGAATTAAAATTCTTGTAAGCCCACCCTGTACAATGGCCATACAAAGCCCAACTGCGGCTAATGAATACCCCACCATTGTATGATCCCAATTAAATTTTTTTATAGTGTAAAATGACCATGCACTTTGGAGAGAATAATGGGCTAAATAAGCGAGGAAAAGAATAACCACAAAACTTCTCAGAAAGTCATACTTAAAAAGAACTCTTAAGGTTCCTATCGGATTGGCTCTCTGTAAGGAAAAAGTTCTTCGATTTTCTATCGGTAAGGATTCTGGTAAGACAAAGAATCCAAAAATAACATTAAGCAAAGCCAAAAAAGCTGAACCAAAAAAAGGAATTCTCAAGCCAAACTGACCCAGTACTGCTCCCAATGCAGGGCCGATGATAAAACCAAGTCCAAAGGCAGCGCCTATGAGTCCAAAATTTTGTGTTTTTTTATCAGCCGGACTTACATCAGAAATATAAGCAGCAGCACTACTAAACGAAGCCCCTGACATGCCCGCCAAAATTCTACCTGCAAACAACCAACCGATGCTGGTAGCACAGCCTTGAATGATATAGTCTATACCAAAGGCAAACAAAGAAAAAAGCAAGACCGGTCTTCTTCCAAATTGATCGCTAAGCCCACCAATAATAGGTGCACAAAAAAACAGCATGACAGAGTATGCGGAAGCCATCCACCCAGAATATTGTGAAGCTTCGCTTAAAGAAAGTCCGGATAATTCTTGGATAAGATTGGGAAGAACAGGAATGATAATTCCCAGTCCTGTCACGTCTATAAGAACGGTTATGAAAATAAATGTCAGAGCTTTGTTCATTGAACAAAAATTTATTTGATCAAGTAAGTGTAACTTAAGTTACTTACAAAAGTTAGCTTGTAAGGTATAGGAAATTCAAATTCCTGAAACGTCAAGAATGAGAAAGAATTTCGTTTATTCAAATCATACTTGACTGCAATTCCATGACGCCAAAGTAAGGGAGTCAAATCCAAATTTCGAAGATCAGTCCTGTATTCAAACAAGGGTCCGGCAGTCAATTTCTTCTTCGTTATTTTAAACAAGCTAATAAGCCGAAGCCTCAGAATGTGATCTGACTTATGAATAAATTCATTATCATAGTCAGACATTTTAGACTCTATAAAATAATTTACTTTAAATGCCAATTTGGCCTTCCAAAATTGATCCTTATACGTGGCTCCAAAGGAATATCTAGTTCTGTCGGATTTTCTATTTGAAACAAAACGAGCGCTCACTTCAAGATTGAATTTTTTATTCAGTTTATATTCTGTTCCAAGTTCAATCCATGTGGACTTAAATCCGATGGGATTGGGATAAGCCCTGTATTGGTTGGAAATATTGTAAAGCCATTTCTTTGAAAACTGGTAGTCCAAATTCAACGTAGCCCAAGTTTCATAAGCTTGCCTTTGTTGAGCAATTGAAGAATGGCAACAAAATAAAAACAATAGAAACAGTTGAGCCCATTTATTAATCATCATCGTCTTCGTCACCCTCTTTTGTATATTCAGAATTAGTAGAATTGCTGTAGTAATAAAGTTTCAGTCGTACATAGTTTTTTACAAGATCTATTCGTTGAATAGATGTTTTGACCACTTCTATTCCTGTGCGTTCTTTAAGGTCATTCAGCAAATCTTGTTCTCTGCCCGGTTTGATCAATTCCAGCTTGTCATAAGAAATAATTTGACAATTAAAATGGAGTATTGATTTTTTTTGATCTAAGATATAAATCATAACAAGGATAATCAAGTTGGAACTGATGATGATTAAAAAATTGTCATCATAATTGGTCATTGCATTGATTATACCGATGGCTACGCTTGCAAAGAAATACCCCATCTCTTTGATAGGCACAACAACGGTTCTGTATCGTAGCATAGAGAAAATGGCAAACAGTCCAAAGGCTATTCCCATTTTGAGCTTGGTATTGGCCAGTAAATAACAAATTAAGAAGATAAGAATATTGAAAACAAAGTAGGTAAACAAATATTCCGGTACTTTGTGTTTGGAAAAATAAATCACACGAGCAAGGATGAATACCACCAAAAAGTTCATACCAAATCGCAATAGAAAATCTCCAAATTCTCCTGCTTGCAATGTTATTCCCGCCATAGAAGCAACTTGAATTGTATCCATTTATTCTTTAAATATTTTGAGATCACTAAGTTGAACAAGCTCTTTTTTAGATTTGATAGTTGTTTTGACCATTATTGCTTTCTCGTTGAGAGGGCAGGCGTCACAATATGAAAAAGTAAAAATGGTATAATCACCTTGATTGAGATTTTTAAATTGGAATTCTCCTGTGTAAGAAGTTCTGGTTTCATCATCAATCACAGTATGATCTCCATAGGAGATAAACACACGTTGATCTCCTATATAACCGCTATCGGCAATAACTTTGGTTTTGTTTAAATTGTAGGCAAAAACCTTGCCTTGTATTTTAGCAAAACCACCATCACCGGCTTCTTTAGAACAGGAGCTTATCCAAAGAAAGAGAAGAAATAAGTAAAATAATTTGCTCATTGTTGAGTTGACCTGTAAAGAAATAAAAACGCATGAAGATAAGCTTTTTGGCAGACCTATGTCAACTTAATTTGAAGTTTTATGTAATCTGCAAGGCAGTTTCTTCGGGACTAATGATTTGACCGCCATTGGACTTAAAAGTTTATTTTGAGGCAAAGAAATAAATTAAGACAATAGTTGATTTGTCACTGAAGCTCATTTTTTTATCAGAATACAATTTTTTTTAATTTGGCAAGTTAGCTTTTGATTAAAATCTTATTTAAATTTTAGATTAATTATTGAAGCATTTCAATATAATATTTTGAAAATGGATAGAATTTAGAATGAAACATTGCAGCATAGATAGTGATGTAAAATAAAAGGCAGCTTTTTTGTGGATTGCTGCGTTTTACTAGTAATAAATGTTCTACACAAAACGGGACTATGGATTATTCTCTCAACATATCGTCTAATGAAGCTTCGCTGATCCAGGCATGTATGGCGGGAGAGAGTTGGGCACAAAAGCGTATTTACGAAGAGCATCACAATGCCATGTTAAACGTTTGTATGAGATATTCTTCGTCTCAAGAAGATGCATTGGATATTTTGCATGATGGATTTTTGAAGGTGTTTCAAAACATTCACCAATACCAGTCAGGCACATTGATAGGAGCTTGGATCAAAAGAATAATGATCAACACAGCCATCGACTTTTATCGCAAGGAGAAAAGAAGATTCACTTCAGACTTAGAGGATGCAAAAACGGTTAGTGTCAGTTCTGTAAACCCAATTCACAACTTGGCCATTGAGGAGGTTATGAAAGCAATTCATCAATTGTCTCCAATGTACAGATCCGTTTTCAATTTATTTGTGATAGAAGGACTGAGTCACAAGGAAATTTCTGAGACCTTACATATTACAGAAAGTACATCGCGGTCCAATTTGGTAAAAGCTAGACTTAAGTTAAAAGAAATTTTGGGGCAGGATGAAGAGGAATAATCATTTTGATGAACAAATTAAAAAAGCTCTTGAGTCTTATCAGTCTAAGATAGATTCGACCGCCGGCTGGGAGAGATTGAACAAGTCATTGCAACAAGATGTACAGTTTGATCAGCAAATTCAAGCTGTCTTGAAAGATGCGAGATTCCATTCCAAATATTCTGTCTGGGAAGCATTTGAAAATAGAAGAAAAGCTCAGCGTGAGTTACGCAACAAAATGATCATGACAAGAACCGCAGAGGCTGTCATTCTCTTGCTGTTGTTATGGACCATAAATCAGATTGTAATTCCTGAAATGATTCTAAAAGACAATTCCATTTTTGCTTCTTTGTTACATAGAAAAATGGAGAAAAAAGCTGACAACTTTTTAGTGAGCCGGACCAGTATCAATAGGACGATGACAGAGAAAGAAACGGAGAAAGTGGAATCAATAGCATCCATTCACCTTCCCCAAGTTGAGCTTAATTTTAGATTGCCCAAAAAGCTATCCGAGACTAAAACTGGTGCTGTGAGAAGCCAAGCAACTGAGAATAAAAATAAAATAAAACCAACCGCAATACTATCCAAAAACCAAGATAACACATTGGGTAATAATGATCAAAATTTTGGGGATAAGGGATCTGAAATCACAGATCAAACTGTGATTTCGGATCTTAAGCTTAAGACTTATGATTCTCTGCAAACTTTGGTTTCTACAGAAGAAATTGAAAAAGCAAGTTTACTTATCGTTATTCCACAAACACTACCGGATTTTGGAGAGCAGCATTTTGTGTTTAAAAAACTGAAGAAAAAATACCCGAATCCTCTTTCTCTGTCTGTACTTTATGGTCCAAAGTTTACCAAAGTTAGCTCATTGAGCAAAGATCCGAATTTTATTAATCGAACAGAGTTGAACTCTGAGCTTAAATTGAATTTGATTTTTGATCATGATGCTTACAGATTGGTAACAGGGCTGCAATACTGTAATTATAATTCACATCCCAATATTAGTGAAGAGTACGTTAAGCTCAATAAATATTTATGGAAAAAAAGCGTGACCCAAGCAAATCATCAATTATTAAGTATACCGGTGGGATTAGAAAAGAAGATGTTGAGATATCAAAAATTAAGCTTGTATGCAGGCGCAGGGTTGAGCCTATGTCTTAATTTAAAAAACGAGTATGATTTCAGAAATGAAAAAATTGGAAATATATTCATACCACCTGGAAGTTTAGAAAAGTATAAATTATATTCTAATCTTGAGGATCCCAATTATAACTTGGGCTTAATAGAAGGAGGGTCAGCTTCTGAAAATTCTTTTGTAGAATTTTTTACCTATGCTCAGGTGAATTATAGATTTTCTAAACACTGGGATGCTTTATTTCGTGTAGAATACAATAATATGTTAGGCTCACAATCTGTAAGCACAGATTCAGAAAAATTAAAAAGTTGGTTTGTAGGTACAGGAATGTCAGTAAGAATCTAAGACAAAAAATCAAGCTAAAATTGGAGATAACAAGAAGAAAAATTTAAAATGGGCATCCATTATTTTATCTCACAAGAAAACATTTGCTTACATTCCAAGAATCCTTCCAGCAAATCCCCTACAGCGATTGGTCCTACACCTGCAGGTGTTCCCGTAAATAGAATATCGCCTGTATTCAGTTTAAAAAATCGACTCAAATACTCAATGATTTGCTCTATGGAAAACATCATATCTTTAGTATTTCCTTGTTGAACGACCTGTTTATTTTTTTGAAGTGAGAAATTCAAATTTCGCAGATCTGTATTTTCTATATTAATCCATTGACCTATCACAGCGCTATGATCAAAAGCTTTGGCGATCTCCCAGGGCAGACCTTTTGATTTGCATTGGGATTGTAGATCTCTTGCAGTAAAGTCAATCCCCAATCCAATTTGAGAAATATAATCTAATGCTTGAGAAGCTTGAATTCGTTTTCCGGGTCTTGCAATCTTAAACAAGACCTCGACTTCATAATGGATGTCTGTGGAAAAGTCAGGATAATAAAAAGCTTTATTGTCCGTAAGAGCAGCCGAATTGGGTTTACAAAAAACGACCGGGTTCTCCGGAGTTTGATTGTTCAACTCCTTGATATGTTCACCATAATTTCGACCAATGCAGAAAATGTTCATTGTAAAAAATTAATAAATAAATAAATTATTTTAAAAATTCATTTTTAGCCTATCAAGATTCCATCGAATCCCAAACTGAAGCCATTGAGAAGTCTTGCGACTGTCGGTCTCTGTTTTTCTATAAAAATAATCTAAATCAAGCTGCACATTGTAAGCCAGATGATAAGATAAATTGATTTGAGAAAATAGAACTTTTTGTTTTATTCCCTGAGTTGTAAAATTATCATATTCTTTTATTCTACTCTCATGAGATAGTAAAATGTTTCCGCCATAATTGGTATTCAATGAATCCAATCCTTTGGAGAATTGATTGATTTTAATTTGGACAAATAAATTTTTTCCTATCAGATAGTTCAGTCCCAAAAGTATTTCTTTAAAGTTGGCGCCCAAAGGATGAGCTAAAGATTGATTAAAATGAGAGTAGTTGGCCAGGCTATCTCTGAAGCTGTAGGTGTATGGCCTTACAGAATTGTATTCGGCAAGCAACTCCAAATTTTTTATACCGAATGCATGATGATAATTTGCACCGAATTGGATTCCGTATTTGTTGGCCCACCAACCGCGATTATTTCGGATTACTTCTTTGAATACAAATTCATCCAGCATGAGCTGTGTATAGAGTTGTATTTTTTTGAATAGAATCAATCGACTTGATCCACCCAATAAAACATTGTCGGGACTTCCTAGAGCCTGTTCTACAGATCTGTATAAAATAACCGGATTAAGGTATTGGAAATCAAATCTGTTTTTACGGCTGAAGATGACCGACTCAAAAATTCCTATATTCCAATTCTTAGTTAGATTGCAAGAGAGGTAGTGAGCTGCCATATATTTTTTATCCAATAGATAGTCTGTGTTTAGATATTTGCTTTCGGGACTTAATTCTGCAAATAAATTTTGATAATTCAGTTTCCAGATCTGAGTATTGATTTTGAGATAAAAATAGGGAGCTGCATCATCAGACAAGAATAAACTTCTCAGACCTGAACCTATTTTATTTCTTCCATGTCCCAATCTAATATCTATGTGTTTGCTTGCTCGAAAAGCGACACTGGCTTCTGCATTAAGAAAGTCATACCCTTTGGTCACTTTAAAAATTTTACTGTTGTAATTTTTTAAAAAATTGGCTCCAAGAAGGGTGGCATAAACCGAAACATAATCATCCGTGTAGCCGGGAAGCTGACATTGAGTTTCTATAATTTTGCTATCAAAAAAAACTTTTTTATCAATACCGCCACTGAGCTGAATTCCTCTTCTGTTAATAAATGTTCTTCGATCACCTCCTATTCCGGTTTTAAGTTCAAGCAAAGGATTGAAATGAATGAAAAAATGAGGACTGGTATAGCTGAATAAATGAGATCGGTATTGATATAAATTTTTCCAATGAGTTTTAAAGGAATTGAGATGAGCTAAAGAAGAAAGAACAGGATGAGAAACAGAACGGGGATAAAATTCATGCAGAAGAACCAATCTATTATAAGCATTCGTGTCAAGCTCTTCATCAGAATTAAAATAATTCATGTATCTGTCCATCAACTCATGAATAAGTCTGCCGTCGCTGCTGGGAAGAATGGCCGTGTGAGTATTGAGGAGTCGTCCGGATTCTGTCTCAATTTTTCTAATCCAATAAGATTCGGATTCTGAAACTGAATATTCGGTTCCTTGAGCGAAGAGATGATTTGCAGCAAAACAAGCTAAAATTAATTGAAAAAGGGGTTTGCAATATTGAAGATAAGAATTCAAAAAATATTAAATTTTAAAATCGAGTAAAAATTGTTTAATGGTTTGATCAAATTCATTTTTTTGATAAAAATCAATAGAGATCGGCATGACAAAGATATCGATTTTTTCTTGTTCCAGCAATGCGGAATAAGCTGTCAATCTTGTGGCATCTTTTTCTGTGGTGAGGATAATTTTATTCGGGTTGGAAATGGCATTAAATTTTCTAATGATTTCGCGAATTTCTTGTTCAGAAAAATAATGATGATCTTCAAACGAAATTTCGATGGTGGAGGCTACATGTTGCGATATTTCATTGACTAGATAAGAGGATTGAGCTATGGCACTAAGTACGGTAACGTGCATGCTTTGATTAAAAAAAAGAGATCGTTGCGGATTCAGAAAATGGTATGGCTTACTGTATCGGATGGTGGAGAAAAATAATTTTTGATGAGCATGAATATTAAGTTCTTTACGCCATTTTGTTGTTTCTTCAGCCGTAGGTTCCTTTGGACATTTACTTACAATGATGATATCTGCTCTGCCGGCTCCATGTCTCCACTCTCTGAGTCTACCTCCGGGAAGTAAAGCATCTTGAGAAAAGGGTGATGCATATTCTGTCAATAAAATATTGAGACCGGGCTTGACTTGCAAATGCTGAAAACCATCATCCATAAGGACCAATTGAATTTCCGGTCGCTTGGCCAACAAGGCAGGTATTCCTAAGGCTCTGCTCTCTGCGACGGCAACAGGGATGTCGGGAAATTTGATTTTGGTTTGCAATGCTTCATCTCCAACCATACTTACCTGATCATCTCTATTTACTAATCTGAATCCTTCTGTTTTTCGTTTGTATCCTCTGGAAATCACCGCCGGATGAATATATTCTCTAAGCAACTCCAATAAGTAATAGACATGAGGTGACTTACCCGTACCGCCAACACTCAAATTTCCTATGGAAATAACAGGAACACTAAATTTTATTGATTTTAAAAATCCACTCCAGTAAAGAGATTGATGCAGGCCAACAGCTAAACCATAAAGGAATGAAGCGGGAGAAAGAAGAACTCTTTGAATCCATTTGATCATCTGCCTGGCATTTTAATAAACATATAGAAAGGATAATGAATAAAAAAGTTTAGGAAATGCAGAGGAAATTCTAAGATAGCCACAGTTGGCTCAAGAGATTCCGGCATGAGGCTGTATTGAAAACTAAGTCAGTCTTGGTTAGCTTAAGCTTGATTTTTTTTAAAAAAAAGTGATAGCTACAAAGATGAGAAACAAAGAACGAAGGGAAATGGATTTTGACCTGCTGTTTCTACGATTGGAGTTTTTTATGTACAAAGTTCTGTAGCTTATGGTTCTTGTTTCCCAACTTACTTTGGAATGAGTATTTTTTGATGACAAAAGAAGTTACAGTCTATTCTGCACTGCAGTTCAATATTCTTTTCCATCTTGATCTATATAAACTCGATTGCCTGTTTCAGTTTCAGCTTCTGCAAGGTACCTTTTGAATTTTCCTATCCATTTGTATTTTGGGACAATCTTATTGAGAATTCCATACCGATAGCCTTTCTTTGTAATCACTAAAATCGGCGAATTTGAAAAATCCATCGCTTCGTATTTCGTTTTTGGGTTTAATAGTGTAAAATATTTTTTGTTTTTATAAAGTATCAACAAATTTTGAGGAGGAATATAGTTTTGATCAGACAAATAATATTGAAACACCGATTTGCCGTTCTTGAACATTACAGAGTCGGCGATGGATTTAGCAACTTTATAGCTTATTTTTGAAGGGGAGTTATGAGATCCGTTGTTGGAATTGAATTTTTCATAAATGTAGAAAAATGATTTTTTCTTTTTTATGGTGAGTGAATAAGAATTTTCGTTCCCACAAAAAGGAAGGAAATCATCCACCTGTTGCTCAACTTGCCAGTCTTCTCCAATAAAATACATTGCATTATGTTCATCCAAAACTTGAACATACTGATAGATTGGTTTTGCAAATTTTAGCTTGGACAATTGGCGTCCTGTTTGCACATGGGTGAGAGTAAAGTTATTCTGCTCACTATTTGTGCTTAGGATCAATGCGTCTGTTTTGTAAATAACAGAATCCAAAGTTTGAGCAACTCCTTGTTCTCGAATTGCAATAAATGCAGAGAGTAAAAACAGGCTCAATCCAATCTTATGATGATGAAAGATGGAAGCCATTATTGATATGTTTTTCATTTTATTGTTCAGAGCATTTTTTTTGCATGAGGAGGCTGGAGTGCGCTCACGAAGTGAGCGGTGCGAAGCACGGAGCGAAGCGAACCACGCAAGACTCCGACCACTCATTGCATGAGTGGTCATGCCCACATCCAAGACATGCTATATCCATTTTTTAAACAACATTCTGAGCAATAAAACTCCTCCTACTATAATTCCTATCACCATAGGAAAAGGCATGAAGCTGATGGCATAAATATGTGTGCGATCGAGGATCCACATGAGTGTCAGAATAACGGCAATGATCAGAGCAAGGCCGCTTATTTTTTCGAAACCCGGAATATCATCAAGATTGACATTGTTTTTGATGATAGCGATTGTGGCAATCATGCTGACAATAGGAAGAACTTGGATGATGAGATCTGTGTTCATAATGCTTCTGCGTTCCCAAAAAAATAAATAAATATTGAGTGTGAGTGCAAAAATTCCAGGAATGCATATAGCGTAGATCAGCAAGCTGTAAAGATATCTCCAGGGACTCAGATGCCCTTCTTCTTTGGCAAACCAACCGGCGAGCAATGCGATGAGAGGAATAGCAATAAAATACAATATCCCGAAATGGGCATTTAGTTGAATCCATTCAAAAAATTGAGCCAGAGTCATACAGTTTGTTTTTTTTACAAATGTAAAAAGAGTTTGGTTGGATCTTCTAACAATTCTTTTACTCTAACCAAAAAGGTCACCGATGAACTTCCGTCGATCACGCGATGATCGTATGATAGAGCGAGGTACATCATGGGTCTTATGACTATTGCACCATTGACGACCACAGGTCTTTCTTTTGTGGCGTGCATACCAAGAATTGCAGATTGAGGTTCATTGAGGATGGGTGTACTCATAAGAGAGCCAAAAACTCCGCCATTGGTGATAGTAAAGGTTCCTCCACTCATTTCTTCCAAGCTCAATTTGCCAAGTCTTGCTTTGTCGGCCAAGACTTTGAGCTGTTTTTCGAATTCGTGAATTTCCATGCTTTCAACATTTTTTATTGGAGGAACGACCAATCCTGTAGGAGTGGATATTGCGATCGAAATATCTGCATAATCATGGTAGATAAGTTCATCACCATCTATGAAGGCGTTGACCTCCGGCATAGTAAGAAGCACCTGAGCGCAAGCCTTAGCAAATAGAGACATGAAGCCTATCTTGACGCCATACTTGGTTTGATATGCTTCGTTGTATTTGCTTCGCAGTTCCAGGATTGCAGTCATGTCCACCTCATTGAAGGTAGTCAACATCGCTGTTTCATTTTTTACGGAGACCAAACGTTTGGCGATGGTTCTTCGCATTCTGGAGAGTTTTTCTCTTCTCTCTGTTCTGGAATAGGTTTTAGCTTGCGGATTGAGGCTGATCTGTTGAGTTTCCGGTTTATGTTCCTGACTGCTCGAAGGCTGCGTGGATGGCGTAAGAAGAACATCAGCTTTGGTGATGCGTCCATCCTTGCCGGTTCCTTTGATCTGGTCTGAGCTGCTGTTTTGTTCTCTCATCAGCTTGGCAGCTGCAGGAGAGGCGATGTCAGATTTTGGATTGGCTTGTACGGCTGCAAGCGGTTTGCTTTCTTGAGTTTCAACTGGCTTCGCCGGCTCTTGTACAGGAGCAGTTTGAGCTTGTGAAGAGGCGTCTATTTGAGCCACAGTATCTCCCACTTTTAGATCGTCTCCCACTTTGACAAGCCAATGGATTTTCCCGGCCACTTCTGCCGGCAGCTCGAAGGTGGCTTTGTCGGATTCAAACTCACAGAGAGCCTCATCCAATTTTACATGTTCACCTTCTTGTTTGATTATTTTGATTAGGGTAACCTCTGTAACGGATTCACCTATAGACGGAACTTTGATTTCTATCATCTTTCAGTAAAGTTTGAAATTCTTTGGCAAAAGTATAGGATTATTTTGGGAGATATTTTAAAATTTAGAATATTCTAATAAATAAAATTGATCGATCTAATTTAATTGAACCTGATATCGAATTTGCTGTTTATTTTGATTCAAAGGATGATCTCAAAAAAATGAACTAAAAATTGTTTTTCTATGATGCGAATCAAAAGATCGGAGCAAAGAGGGTCTGCAGACTACGGCTGGCTGAGAGCGAATTATTCGTTTTCGTTTGCGCAATATTACAGTTCGGAGGATGTGCACTTTGGGGCACTGCGGGTGCTCAACGATGATATTGTAGAGGGAGGAATGGGTTTTGGGATGCATCCCCACGACAATATGGAAATTATTACCATCCCATTGCAAGGACGTTTACGGCACAAAGACAGCATGGGATTTGAAGATATCATATCTCCCGGCGAGATCCAAATCATGAGTGCAGGCCGCGGACTGATGCATAGTGAGCACAATCCCGATCCTAACGAGTCGGTCAATTTGTTGCAGATATGGATGTTTCCAAACCAGAAAAATGTTGATCCACGTTATCATAAGTCCTCCTATCAATTGGAAAAAAACAAGCTAAAAATCCTTGTAGGACCCGGTCCGCAGGAGGGTTTGCCTTGGATATATCAGTCCTCGTATTTTTCTTTGCTGGAGCTTGAGGCAGGCAAAGAGTTTGTGTACGATATGCAATTGAAATCTCACGGACTGTATGCATTTGTAATCGAGGGAGAATTGCTCACCGGCGATGAAATGTTGCATAAAAGGGATGCTGTTATGCTCACTCAACAACAGGACTTACAGATCAAAGCGGTGGCCGACAGTAAAATCTTATGGATAGAAAGTCCATTGCAGTGGTAAATCCATTAAATTTGTCGATGATAGTGGTTCAAGAAATTTGGAATTGCAATTTGGGCATTCCCCCGCAGTAGCGGGGTCAGGCTATCCGTGGGTTCCGTCCTGCTTCGCAGGACCGTCCCGAAAATACGGGACGCCACTCCTATCCTTAATGCAAAAAAACATTTTTGTCCTAATCCGAATGATGATCTACTCAACCATTAAAAAAAAAACTCAGTAAGAACTCAAGATGAATCAGGATCTTTATTTACTCATTATTTTTGTTTTATTGGCATTATTAGTGTTATTGTTGTTTTTGTATTTTCAATACAAATCCACCTCTGTATCAAGAAAGGAATACGATGAGCTCAAAGAGAAATGGATCTCAGGATCTGCAGGAGTGCAGAATCTCAACAACAGAATGACACAACTGACGGTGGACAACCACAACCTTTCTCTTCAGCTGGATCAAAAGTTGGGAGAACTGAATCAATCACTACAAGAAAAAACAGCGGCACAGCTTACTCAACAGCATGTCCAGCAACAATTAAGCAAACTGCAACAAGAATTTGAGCAGGAGAAAAACCTTAATGTAAGTCAACAAGATAAAATCAATCAGTTCCAAAAAAATATTTCGGACCTTCTTGCCAATAACAGATTTTTGGAAGAGCGATTAGGTCAACAAAAATCAGAACTGGAAGAAATAAGAAAAACATCTCAGTTGGAGTTTCAGAACCTTGCCAACAAAATCCTAGAAGAAAAATCTCAAAAGTTTACACAGGCCAACAAAGAAAACTTAGAAAGTATTCTTAAACCTTTGGGTGAAAATTTGGATGTCTTCAAAAAGAAAGTTGAAGAAACTTATGACAAAGAATCCAAGCAACGATTTTCTTTGGAAGAAAAAGTAAAAGACCTCATTGAGCTTAATTATAAACTGAGTAAAGAAGCCAATAATCTAGCCTCGGCTCTTAAAGGTCAGTCTAAGAAACAGGGCAACTGGGGTGAAATTATTTTGGAAAGCATTCTTGAAAAATCCGGCTTACAAAAAAATAGAGAATATTTTATTCAGTCGACTCTTACTGACGAAGATGGGAAAATGTTTCGGCCGGATGTGGTAATCCACTTGCCGGATCAAAAAACAATGATCATCGACTCCAAAGTTTCTCTGACTGCATACGATAGATATTGTGCAGAAGAAGATAAAGAGCAACAGGACTTGTATTTGGGCCAACACATTCAGTCCATCAGAAATCATATTGATGAACTGGCAAAAAAGAAGTACGATACATTGACTCAGGGGCTAGATTTTACAATGATGTTTATTCCTATTGAGCCAGCCTATTTGGTGGCCATCCAGGAAGATCAGGATCTGTGGGCTTACGCATACAACAAGCGGATTTTGATGATTTCTCCAACCAACTTAATCGCAGCATTGAAGCTTGTTACAGATTTATGGAAGAGAGAAGCTCAGAATAAAAATGCGATGGAAATAGCAAAGCAGGGAGAGAAACTTTATGAAAAGTTTGTAGGGTTTTTAGAAAGTATGGAGGATATCGAAAAGCATCTCAACAGATCTCAAGAAGCGTTTCTAAGAGCCAAAGGCCAGCTCAAAGATGGCCGAGGGAATCTGATCACTCAGGCAGAAAAATTAAAAAAACTTGGGCTCAATACAACCAAAGATTTGCCTTCCAATTTGATGCCCTCGGAGGATGAAGAGGATGAAAAAAATTAGTCTTTTCTCAAGTGAGAATTTCCGATTGCATATTTGCTTTTATTTATTAATCTAAGTTTTTTTTCATTGCAGAATAAACAAGCCTTCCTATAAATTTTTTTTTGTAAAATTTACCTCAATATGATTTTCGAAAAAGAATTGTAAGATTATTTATTGCCGTAAACGGAAATGGATTTTCCGTTATAATTCACAACCAACATTTTATGATTTATTACAATAAGATCTGTTGGCATATCCAATTGTTCTGTCAGAATCTGAAGAAGGCGGCCTGATTTATCAAGAATAAGCACCCTGCTGTTTTCGAAATCGCAGGCATACACATAATCTGTTGAAACAAACAATCCGGTGAGAGCATTGATTTCAAGGCTGTCGGCTATGGATTTTAGATGATTTCCATTAAGGTCCAATATCTGAATTCTGTTGTTGTAAGTATCAGCCACATAGATTTTTTGTTCGTTGATTTGCAGGTCTGTAGGGTAATTGAATTCTGCATTTCCTTTGCCCTGTTTTCCTATTTTTTGTGCTGTCAAAGAATCAAAACTAACAATTCTGTGATTATAGAAATCGGCGACATAAACTTTATTCTTATGAACATCAACACCGGAAGGAGCATCAAACGGGAGTGAACAGGGAATGATTTTTTTTTCGGATTGATTCCAAACGCTGATCCGGTCGGCTCCATATTCTGCAATATAAATTTGATTGTCGAAAGACTGAATATGCATAGGTCTATCCAGATCCGAAACAAATTTTACAAGATTGAAACTGCTATCCATTTGGATCAATTGATTTCCTCCGGCATCACTTATCCATAGATTGCCTGAAGCATCACTGCAAATGCCTATAGGAGCTACAGAGTCCAGCGGGATTGTTTTTTCGAAGGTCCATGGTTTTGATTCATTTTTTTGGACAGAGGAGTTTTGCTTGCAGGCCAAAACTAAGGTAAAAACAAAGGCTAACAGAGAATAGACTTTCATATTGAATGAATTGAAGTTGGTAATAAAATTATCTGTATTGACAGCAGGCAGGAAGTTTCTGGACGGTGCTATCATCTGCTTTTTGTAATTCTGTATCATGGCCGGATTTGGCTATTGCATTTTGAATATCGATTAATTTTAGCTTGGAATTATCAAAGCTCACAGTCATCAATTTTGTGTCCACATCCCAAACGGCAGATTGCACTCCTTTGACAGATTTTGCAGCTTTTTCTATTCTGGCCTTACACATCTCGCAATTGCCGGAAACCTTGAAAACAGCGCTTTGTTTTCCCATTTTAGTTGGTTTTACAACAAGATCAGGTTCGCCGATTTTTTCTGTTTTTCCGTTTGAGCGAAGGACAGAAATTCCCTTTGCGACGTAGCCGGCTTTGGTGACGAGAGCATCTGCTTCTGTAAGTTTCATCAAGTTTGTTGCAGGAACTTCGTAAGTCATTTTTCCATTGCTGATGTCTATTTTAATTTGCTTTATTCCTTTGACTTTTCTAAATTTTTTTTCAAGTCCATAAGCACAAAACGGGCAACCCAATCCTTCTACTCGGACAAGAAATTGATCTGTTTGAGCAAGAAGTTGATGGGATATAATGAATAATAATATAATAAGTTTTTTCATTTTTTAATTGTTTTTTTAATTGTTGAATTGTTGAGATAAAGTAGAATGGAGAATATTGGTTTTCAATTTTTTTATGTTTAAACTGGATTTTAGTCCATTAATTTATTAAATAATAATTCTTCCTCCAATGAGCAAGCTTGACCTTCGTTCGTAAGTAGCCAAATGATGAAATTGTTGTCCAAGAGGAAATTGGAAACTCGCTTCTACAGTAAAGATCTTTTTGGCATATTGAATTCCGGGAGCAAGATAAATTCCGTACTGATTTTTACCCAAATGGTTTTGAGCAAAAATGCCTTCTGATTCAAAATAAAGATTGACTTGATTGACCGGATACACCGGTTTCAATAATGGGATTCCGAATCCTAATTTTGCTCCAAGAAAATTGAGATGAGAAGCTGAAGGAGAAAAATAGTATCCAAGCTCTGCCTGTGTTCCCAATTTTAAACTTTCTCTTGCTGCCAACAATCCCAGATAGCTCATTGCATGACCCATGCCAAGGGTCATGGTTTCCAATTTTTTTCCTGTAGCAAACATCTGCTTTGCTTTAGCTGCCAAGCGAACCGTTTTTCCAATTCTGTTGTAGTTGTAAAATTGAACTTTGGCCATGAGATTGAGATCTCCTACAACTATAGAATTTTGGAAAAAATTGATGGGTATTTCTGTGCCAAGAGCAACAAAGTTTGACACATTGTAGTCTGCCTCAAGCATGCAAGTAGAAAAATCATAGACTTTCAAC
The DNA here is from genome assembly GCA_002360455.1 of Saprospiraceae bacterium UBA3362. Classification (GTDB taxonomy): domain Bacteria; phylum Bacteroidota; class Bacteroidia; order Chitinophagales; family Saprospiraceae; genus Vicinibacter. Next base: position 20,934 of record DEQQ01000083.1, on the reverse strand, counting down.
TCCTGATTTTTATATAGGGTCCTGACTGTCCCTTTGTTAGCACCCAACATAATGGGTTTATCCAATAAAATAGGAGGGCCTTGCGCAAAAACCCTCACAAGGAGAGTAAGCTGCATGCACAGAATCAGCTGTAATCGAGAGATCATAAATCTTGTTTTAAATAAATGAAAATGTCTTGAAGAGATTATGTAAACTATCGCAGACTAATCTTAGATTAAGTCCATCGTTAAGAATTGAGATCAAGAATCATTTGTAAGAAAATGGATCATAGGATAAAAAAATCTACACAATAATATCTTGATTTCTATCTTGTAAAAAAACGATCGATCTAACAACGAAACTGCTGCATCCAACTCAGTAGGTCCTGTTTATTCGGAGGAGCGTGGATCAGCAAAGATGGTAAAATATGAGAGGAAGACTGATATTGATCTTGAAACTCAAACAGAGTAAATTTTATCTCATTCCAATCTGTAGCTTGAACTTTGAAATGCAGAATTAAGGACTGAAAAAAAAGATTTGATTTTGCGAAGTAAGATTCGTCTGAGCAGCAAGGAGTTTTGCTTATGCTTGGACCTTGGTGTTGATGGTTTAAATCGGAGCTTGAACACTTCTTTTGTTTAGAGCAACAATGTTCTGCAGAAGTGTAAATACCATAGCTTGTGCCTTTGCTCGAACATACATGCTTGAACAAACTGAGACCTGTTCCGGACAATAAAATCAGAACAGCTAAGCCGATACTTAAAAGCCGCATTAGAATAGAAAACGTGGATTTATTACAAAAAGTTTTATTCTCTTTTCAAAATCAACTGTAAACAAGATCCTCGGTAATTCAATTCACTGAATGCAGACACTATATGTATTTTAATTAATATATTTAAAGGAATGATAAACAGTTTATTAGGATTGTTTTTATAATTTTCTTTTGAGCATTGGTTTTTTTAATCATTTGCTATTAATTTCACTATAAAAACCAACCATTTTAACCCAATTATGAACTATTTTCCTAAAGTATTAGTCTTTGTTGGACTTATAGCTATAAGTTATAGTTTTTATGCATGTAAGACGCAAACTAGAACCTCCGGCGAGAAGCAATTTACACTATTGCCTCCGTCTCAAACCGGCATTTCGTTTAAAAATCCAATCAAAGAGACACGTGAAGAATTCATTGATAATTTTACTTACATCTTTAATGGAGGAGGTGTAGCGGTTGCGGATTTTAATAATGACGGACTGCAAGATTTGTATTTCACAGGCAATCAGGTTTCGGACAAATTGTACATCAACAAAGGAGATTTTAAATTTGAAGACATCTCAGAAAAATGTGGGATTTCCAAATTCAAAGGTTGGAAAAGTGGTGTGAGTATAATAGATATTAATGGAGATGGATTTCAAGATATTTATGTTTGTAGAGGAGGAAGTAAACAATCGCCATTAGAGAATACGAATTTATTATTTATCAATCAAGGAAATTTAACTTTCAGAGAATCTGCCGAGCAATATGGGGTCAACGATATTGGATTCAGTATTCAGTCTGTTTTTTTTGATATGGACAATGACCATGATCTTGACCTGTATGTAGCCAATCGACCAAGTTTATTTGATTATTATTTTAAGGAAGTAGAATATTATAAAAAATTGGCGGACCCGACGACTACAGATCAACTGTATCTCAATGAAGGGAACGGTAAGTTTAAGAATATTACTGCAGGTTCAGGAATTTTGCCAAACTTTGGATTTGGTTTGAATGTCATCGCAGGAGATTTGAATCAGGATGGATTTCAGGATTTGTATGTGACCAATGATTTTGCGGAGAACGATTATTGTTATATCAATCAGCAGAACGGTACGTTCAAACATTCTATTCAAGAAATTGCGAATCACACTTCATTTAGTTCTATGGGAAGTGATTTGGGTGACATCAATAATGATGGATATGAAGATTTATTTATAGCCGAGATGAGGCCTGAGGATTATAAGAGATCCAAAACTTCTATGCCGGCAATGTCCACTGAGACTTATGACAGTTTATTGTTACTCAACATTGGATTGCAATTTATGCACAATTCATTACTGGTCAGTCACGGCAATGGTTTTTACAGTGAAATTTCGCAACTGGCGCACTTAGATAAGACTGAATGGTCTTGGGCTCCTTTGATAGCCGATTTTGATGATGATGGATTGAAAGATTTGTACATCACAAATGGATATAAACGAGATGTATTGGATAGAGATATGACTGCAGAAATCAAGAAAATGCGGAACAGTAAAACCTCATTTACTTCTTTTGATGAAGCCATGTCAAAATTTCCAACAGTTAAAGTTGTGAATTACATGTTTCAAAATCAAGATTCTTTCCGGTTCAAGAAAGTGATGAAAGATTGGGGATTCGAAGAGCCAAGTTATTCGAACGGAGCTGCTACTGCAGATCTGGATAATGATGGAGATCTGGATATTATCGTAAATAATATTGAAGACTTTCCATTTATTTATAAAAATAACAATCCAAGAAATCATGACAATGTTCATATCAAAATAAAAGGACCGGGAGAAAATCCACAAGGAATAGGAACAAAGGTCACAGTTTATACAAACAAAGGAATACAGCACGGGGAGATACGATCTACAAGAGGTTATCTCTCAAGCAGCGAGGCCATGCTTCATGTAGGTCTTGGGACCGATACAAAAATAGAAAAAATCAATTGTACATTTCTTGATGGCAAAGTTATAGAGCTTGCATCTCCAAAAAGTTCTAAACACATTATTACCCTAGATTATAAACAAGCTCAAGACAAAAAAAACGAGCCAAAATCAGTTCAATATTTTACTGAGATGATCGGCGAAAATGCTCCAATTCAGTATATCCATAAGGAAAATTCTTTTGATGATTTTAAAAATCAAATTCTATTGCCGCATCGATTGTCCAAGCTTGGTCCGTTTATGTCTTTAGGAGATTTGAATAAGGATGGATTGGATGATGTGTTCATTGGTGGAGCAAGAAATCAGGCAGCAAGTTGTTTTTTACAGAATCAAGATGGACGTTTTAGTCCTACCAGTGCTCAGGTTTTTTTGAAGGATGCTGTCTATGAAGATATGCGATCCCTCATGATCGATTTTGATATGGATGGAGATCAAGATCTTTATGTAGTTTCCGGTGGAGTGGATTTGGAAGAAGGAAAAATCTATCAGGATAGATTGTATCTTAATGATGGAAAAGGAAACTTAAGCAAATGTACCGACTGTTTGCCTGAGATAACTTCCAGTGGATCTACGGTCTCTGCTTATGATTGGGACAAAGATGGTGATCTCGATCTTTTCAGAGGAGGAAGAGCCATACCCAACAAATACCCCTTTGCACCAAAATCATATCTGTTGTTGAACGATGGAAAAGGACATTTTAAAGACATAAGTCATACAGCTCCCGATCTTCAGAATGCCGGTATGGTAATCACATCTTGTTGGATGAATTGTGATGATGATGCTCAAAAAGAGTTGATCCTGGGAGGAGAATGGATGGGAATAGAGGTGCATGAATACGAAAATGGGAAATGGACTGAGATACCTGCTGAAACTTTGGGACTTACCAACTTGACGGGATGGTGGAGTAAGTTAGTAGCATTTGACATTGATGACGATGGAGACGAGGATCTGTTGTGTGGTAATCTGGGAGAGAATTACAAATTTCATGCAACAGCCGAAAAACCCTTTTCTATTTATTGTAATGATTTTGATAAAAACGGGGTTTACGATATTGTTCTTGCAAAATATAATGGCAACGACTTGGTTCCTATAAGAGGAAAACAGTGCAGTCAGGAACAGATGCCGTTTATTAAGACCAAATTTCCAAGCTACAATTCCTTTGCAAATGCAAATTTGAAAGAGATATACGGAGAAGATTTGGAAAAAGGAATTTCGTACAAGGCCGAAGAATACAGATCTATGGTGTTGATCCAAGAGAATGGAAAATTTATTAGAGATGTTCTTCCTGTAGAGGCACAATTTTCATGCATCAAGGATTTTGAACTCATGGATTTAGATCGTGATGGAAAGCAAGAAATTATACTTGCAGGAAACAGATTTCATCCTGAGATAGAAACCACTCCTTCTGATGCTTCTATTGGATTGGTACTCAAGAGGTCTGCAAATGCATGGAAGATTATTCCATTCAAACAGTCCGGTTTGTTTTTAAAAACCGATGTAAAAGATTTGGCTAAAATAAAAATCAAAAATGAAGATTATTTGCTTGTGACAAATAATGATTCAAAATTAAATTGTTTAAAGTTGAACTGATAAATTATGCGTTATAGTATTTTAGTTTTATTGGTATTGATGTTAGTAAGTTCCTGTGATAAAGTAAAAAAAAGCACAGGACAGAACGATGGAAAAAAACTGTTTGAACTCATGGAGTCCAAGCATACAGGAGTAAGTTTCAACAACAAAATTGTGGAGATTCCCGAGGAGCATATTTTTAATTTTAATTACTTGTACAATGGAGCCGGTGTAGCAGTTGGAGATATCAATAATGACGGATTGACAGATCTATATTTTACAGGAAATAGAGCTCCGGACAAATTGTATATCAATAAAGGCAATTTTAAGTTTGAAGATATTTCTACTGCAGCAGGTATTGATAAATTTTCAGGTTGGAAGACCGGAGTCACAATGGCGGATGTCAATGGCGACGGATTTTTGGATATTTATGTTTGTCGAGGAGGATTTAAAAACGATCCCAAGCTTAATTCAAACTTATTGTTCATCAACCAAAAAAATAATACCTTCACGGAAGAAGGTTCGCGTTATAATATTGCGGACCCAGGTTTTAGTTTGGCCTGTAATTTTTTTGATTATGATAATGACAACGATTTAGATTTATACATTACTAACAGACCGGAACAATTTTATCTTGATATTCCTGCGGTTTTAGCCGGTAAAAAAAATCCGGGACTTTTGTCCTCAGACCAACTCTATAGAAATAATGGTGACAATACTTTTACAAGAGTTACAGAAGAAGCCGGAATCGTAAATAATTTTGGATATGGACTGAGTGTGACGACCGGAGATTTGGATCAGGATGGATGGCAGGATATTTACATTTCTAATGATTTTATAGAGAATGATTATTATTATAAAAATCTTGGCAATGGAAAATTTAAAGAAGCCATTAGAGAAATCACCAATCATACTCCATTTTATGCAATGGGTACTGATTTTGGGGATATGAATAATGATGGTTTGGAAGAAATCTTTACGGTTGAAATGCGCCCGGAGGACTATAAAAGATCTAAGACTTCCATGCCTGTAATGAATCCATCTCAAATAGACACAATGAAGATTGTAGGGATCCATGACCAGTATATGCATAATGCATTTCAATTGAATAACGGCAACGGGACATTTTCTGAAATTTCTCAGCTTGCCGGTGTGGATAAAACAGATTGGTCTTGGGCAACTTTACTGTCTGATTTTGACAATGATGGCTGGAAAGATATTTTTGTAGCCAATGGAATTAGAAGAGATTTGTATGACAGAGATTCTTATGGAAAACTTCAGTATGACTTGATTCATAATAATGCAAAGAAAACTACAGAAGAAATATTGAGAAACCTACCTGCTGCCAAAGCAGTCAATTATATTTTTAAGAATAACGGTGATTTAAGTTTTTCTAAAGCCATGAACGACTGGGGCATCAAAGAGCCAAGTTATTCCAACGGTGCTGCTGTAGCAGATTTGGATAACGATGGAGATCTTGATTTGATTGTCAATAATATTCAAGATGAGGCCTTCATTTATCAGAACCATTCTGAACAAAATTTTATTAGAGTTCGATTAATTGGTCCTGCACTCAATCCTTCAGGCTTTGGGTCAAAGCTTACTCTAATACTGGAAGATGGAGCTATTCAGTATGTAGAAATGAGAAATTCTCGCGGCTATCTTTCTTGTTCAGAACCTATAGCTCATTTCGGATTAGGAAATAAAAAAATCAAATCACTTACTGTTGTTTGGCCGGATGGAAAAGAGCAGCTCATAGAATCTCCTAAGGCAAATAAAGTACTGGAAGTAAATTACAAAGATGCTTCGGGTCAAATGAATTATCAAAAATCAAATCAAGCCGGGTTGTTTACAGAATTGGGTGAAGGATGGTGCAGTCCGATATATTCTCATAAAGAAAATACTTCTTTTAATGATTACAAAAAGCAAATTTTGCTTCCTCATCGATTAAGTAGATTGGGACCAAATATTTCTGTTGCAGATGTCAATGGAGACGGTTTGGAAGATTTTTATGTAGGTGGAGCAATGGGTCAGTCGGGAGCTTTGTATGTACAAACAAGTCAACAAACGTTCAATGAAAAAACTACTGCGGCATTTTCTTCTGATAAGGAGTATGAAGATATGGGAAGCTTGTTTTTTGATGCAGATGGAGATAAAGATTTGGATCTTTATGTTGTTTCAGGAGGTACAGAAAAACCAGAAGGGAACTCCTATCAGGATAGAATTTATTTGAATGACGGGAAGGGAAATTTTACAAGAGCAAAGTCAAATTTAGCTAATATAAGTTCTAGTGGAAGTATTGTCATTGCCATTGATTTTGATCAAGACGGAGACTTAGATTTATTTAGAGGAGGAAGAACAGTGCCGGATCAATATCCCAGAGCACCAAAATCCTACTTGTTAGAAAATTCAGGTAAAGCTGTTTTTAAAGATGTTACGGATGAGAAGGCTCCAATGCTAAGAACAATAGGAATGGTGACTACGGCAGCAGTGTTTCAGTTGGATCAGGACGCCCAGCAAGAACTTGCCATTGCAGGAGAATGGATGCCCATCAGAATTTTTAAATTTTCCGAAGGGAAGTGCAAAGAAATTTCACAAGAACTTAATATTCCTCATTCTGAAGGCTGGTGGTATAAGTTGATCGCAGCGGATATAGATAGTGATGGAGATCAAGATTTAATTTGCGGTAATCTAGGAGAAAACTATAAGTTTCATGCAAGTCCTGAAAAACCTTTTCAAGTTTTTGCCAACGACTTTGATCACAATGGAACTTATGATATTGTCTTGGCAAAGTATAATGGTTCTGATATGGTTCCTGTGAGAGGAAAGCAATGCAGTCAGGAACAGATGCCTTTTATTATGCAAAAATTTCCAAGCTACAATTCGTTTGCCAATGCCAAATTGCAGGATATTTATGGGACAGGGTTGGATTCAAGTTTGCATCTTCAGTCCAAGCAATTTACGTCTATGATTTTATACAATAACGGCGGGAAATTAGAACCTAAGAATTTACCTAAACGAGCACAATTTAGTACTACTCAAGGCATCATTTGTGAGGATGTCAATAAGGATGGAAAGTTGGACATCATTTTAGCCGGCAACCAATTTTCTGCAGAGGTAGAAACTACCAATGCGGATGCAGGAATCGGTACCGTTTTATTGAATCAAAACAACAGAGAATGGAAAGCTATAAATGTCAAAGAGTCCGGAATATATCTTCCTTATGATGTCAAGGAATTGAAGCCCATTAAATTGGCTTCGAGTAATGCATTGATTGTTGGAATTAATAACTCTAAGCTTAAATTATTAAAATTGAACTAGTTAAAATTTTAGATTTGTGAAAAACCAGATTTGTATTTTTACTTTGTTTATTCTGTTGACAGCGTGCAAAGAAACAAAAACAGATTTAAAAAAATCCGATTCTTGTTCCGGATTTAAATTGCTTCTTTCGGATCAAACAGGAATCAAGTTCAGTAATCAAATCAAGCAGAATGAAGATGAATTTATTTTTAACTTCAACTACATATTCAATGGAGCGGGTGTGGCCTTAGGAGACTTTGACAATGATGGAAAGACGGATGTTTATTTTACCGGCAATCAGGTACCGGATAGAATTTATAAGAACGAAGGCAACATGAAGTTTACGGATATGACTGCTATTGCCGGAGTTGGGCAATATTCCGGTTGGAGATCAGGTATAAACCTTGTGGACATTAATGAAGATGGTTTAGAAGATATTTATATTTGTAGAGGAGGTTATCAAAAGGATAGCATTAAGAATAAAAACTTGCTTTTTATCAATAAAGGAAATTTTCAATTCTCTGAAGAAGCAGATAAGTATGGAATTGGAGATTCGGGATTTTCGGTTTGCTCTGCATTTTTTGATATGGACAATGATGGTGATTTGGATTTGTATGTTGCCAATAGACCTCAAGAATGGGGCTTGTCCATTTCTGATGTTATAAAATCCAAGATGAATGTTTTGAATGAAAAAACTGCACCCAATGTAGATCAACTTTATCGAAATGAAGGCAACGGAACATTTACCAATATTACTCAGTCTTCGGGAATATTACCAAATTTTGGTTTCGGCTTGAGTGTAACTGTAGCGGACCTTAATCAAGACGGATTATTGGATTTGTATGTTGCCAATGATTTTATTCAGCATGACTATGTGTATATAAATCTCGGCAATGGTCAGTTCAAACATTCAGAGAAAGAAACTTTCAAGCATGTACCGTTTTATTCTATGGGTGCGGATATGGCGGACTTGAATAACGATGGGAATGAAGAATTATTTGTTGTAGAAATGCGTCCCGATGACTATAAACGCAATAAAACCTCCATGCCGCAGATGAATACGGTACAATTTGATTCATTGAAATCCAATGGATTTGCAATGCAGTATATGCATAATGCTTTGCAATACAATCATGGCAATGGAAAATTTAGTGAGATTGCACAGTTGACCGGATTGGATAAGACAGATTGGTCTTGGGCTCCATTAATGGCAGATTTTGATAATGATGGATGGAGAGATATTTATGTGACCAATGGATTTAGAATGGATGTATATGATCGAGATGGAAACGAAAAACTTCATTCCAAAGCAAGAGAGTCTAATGGCAAGTACAAGCTTTCCAGTGTGCAAGAATTGTTTCAGTATCTTCCTGCTGTCCGAATTTCAAATGTAATGTTTCAAAACAAGGGCAATTTTAAGTTTGAGAAAAAAACAAAGGACTGGAACTTGCAGCACCCTTCATTTTCTAATGGTGCCGCTTATGGTGATCTTGATAATGATGGAGACCTTGATCTGGTTGTCAACAATATTGATGAAGAAGCCTTTGTTTATGAAAATCAATGCAAATCAGAATCTAATTATCTTCGGATAAAATTAAAAGGTCCAAAGGCAAATCCTGATGGACTGGGAGCCAAAGTACAGTTGCGTACAAAACAAACCCAATGGACCATCAATCATCAAAGAACAAGAGGATATTTGTCAACTATGGAGTCGATTATCCATTTTGGTATAGGGCAAACAGAATTGATCGATGAAGTTTATGTGAAATGGTTGGATGGAAGAGAGCAGACTGTGTCAAATGTAAAACCCAATCAATTAATTGAAATTGAATACTCAAAATCATCAAATGCAGTAGCTCAATCCAATCCTGTATCAAAGGTTTTTTTTAAAGAATTTTCTGACCAATTTTTTAATCCAAATTATTTTCATAAAGAGAACTCTTTTGATGATTATGCGAGTCAAATTTTATTGCCACACTCACTGAGTACGCTTGGACCATTGGTTTCTGTAGCAGATGTGAATGCTGATGGGTTAGAAGATTTTTTTATTGGTGCCGCTAAAACTCAACCGTCTCAACTTTATATTCAAAATCAATCTGGTGTTTTTTCGCCAAGATCTGTTCCTGCATTTATACAAGATAAAAATTATGAAGATTTGGGCTCTACTTTTTTTGATGCTGATGGGGATGGAGACAAAGATTTGTATGTAGTCTCAGGAGGAACAGAATCTGCAGAAGGGCAAAATTATCAAGACAGGTTGTATCTCAATGACGGAAAAGCAAATTTCGTTAGGTCGAAAAATCTTCCTGCAACGAGATCTTCAGGTTCCAAAATTCAAGTTTTTGATTTTGATTTGGATGGAGATCTTGACGTTTTTCGAGCCGGCCGTGTAGTTCCTAATCAATATCCAAAATCTCCGCAATCCTATGTTTTTGAAAATCTGGGGAAAGGCATGTTCAAAGATATAAGTTCTGCTCTGCCGGAGGAATTAAAATTTGCAGGAATGATTCAAACCACAGCATGGGAAGATATTAACTCAGACGGAAAAAAGGAATTGATTTTGGCCGGAGAGTGGACTGACATTCAAGTTTTTTCTTTTGAAAATAAGAATTGGAAGAAGAGAAATCCGCAAGAAATTTTTGATACCGATCTGAGAGGTTGGTGGAATCAAATTGTAGCAACGGATTTGGATGATGATGGAGATATAGATTTACTGGCAGGGAATCTGGGAATGAACAATAAATTTCATCCTTCCAAAGATAAGCCTTTAGAAATTTATTGTGCGGATTTTGACGAAAGTGGTACTTACGATATTGTACTTTCTAAGAAGATTGATAACAAGCAACTTCCGGTAAGAGGTAAACAATGCAGTCAAGAACAAATGCCTTTTATTAAGACCAAATTTCCAAGCTACAATTCATTTGCCAATGCAACATTGAAGGACATTTATGGAGATCAACTGGATAAGGCAATTCATTTGACTTCAACAGAATTTGGATCAGTCATTCTAAGAAATGAGAATGGAAAGTTTAAAACAGAGTTATTGCCTGTAGAAGCACAGTTTTCTACCATACAAGATTTTATTGTTAGAGACTTCAATGGAGATGGAGTGAAAGATATATTGTTTGCAGGAAATGCATATAATTCTGAGCCTGAAACTACAAGATATGATGGCTCTATTGGAGGGGTTTTGGTCCAGTCGGCAGACAAGACATCATTCTCCTATTTATCTCCGCTCCAATCCGGCATTTATATCGATAAAGACTCCAAAGGACTTGAATTAATAGAACATAAAAACAATATTGGCATTATTGTTTCTAACAATAATGCAGCATTACAGTTCTTCAAATTCAATCATGATTAAGGTAGCAGGTTCTTTTCGTTTTTGCCAAGTCATAGCATTTATTTTCCTCATTGCAGCTTGTAAAACAAAGCAATCCCAAAAGGCAAAGTATTCTGTTCAGAATACAATTGATTCCATTAAAAAAACATCGATTTACAGATCGATGCCAAGCTCAAACAGTTATTTGATGGATCAATTTGCATCCCAGCTTCAAGCAAATCCAAATCAATTGGATGCAAAAATTTATTATGCCAATCAGATGACCTTTATGAATTACCCGGATCAAGGTATTCAGTTATTGGATCAGGTAATCAATGATTTAAAGAGAATGAATCAACTCAATCCCAAGTTAGATTCTGTTTTAAATCGTATGAAGGCGATAGCAGCGATAAGATTGGGAGAAAAAGATAATTGTCAGCAATATCACAATGCAGAGTCATGTTTAATGCCTTTTCATAAAGATGCTCAGCACAAGGTAAAAACAGGTTCTGAACTTGCCATAGAACTTTATACAAAACTGTTGGAGCTTTATCCCAATGATCATACATTTATATGGCTATTGAATATTGCTCACATGACATTGGGAACTTATCCCGAAGGAGTACCGAAAAAATTTCTTTTACCTGTTTCCAAATTTAAAAATGAAACTGCATTTCCAAAATTTCAAAATATTTCTTTAGAGAATCAAACTGCAATAAACGAATCTGCGGGAGGAGTATGTGTAGAAGATTTTGACAATGACGGCTATTTGGATATTATTGCAACGGGCTGGGCGAGCAAAGAGAGCATTCAGTATCTTCATAATGATCATAGCGGCAAGTTTAGTCCTTGGACAGAAAAAGCCGGATTAAAAGGGCAGATGGGCGGATTGCATGTGGTGCAGGCGGATTACAATAATGATGGTTGGATGGACTTTTTAGTCATGAGAGGGGCATGGTTGTTTGGACAGGGATTACCTAATTCTTTATATAAGAACAACGGTGATAATACATTTACGGATGTAACAATAGAATCAGGAATATTTGCTGTTCATCCTTCTCAAGCAGCAGTATTTGCAGATTTCAATAATGATGGCTGGCTGGATTTAGTTATCGGCAATGAGAGTAAGCCGGGGGAGGATAGAAAAATAGAATTTTACATCAACCAAAAAAATGGAAAATACAAAAATGAAGTTCTAAAAACAGGATTAGATTTTGCATCCTTGATCAAAGGCATCTGTGCAGGAGATATCAATAATGATGGTTGGATGGATCTTTATATTTCTAGACTCAATGATTACAATATGTTGTTTCTGAATCTTGGAAATCAATCCGACGGAATTCCCAAGTTTGAAGATATTTCTTTGAATGCAGGAGTTTTGAAACCAAAAGAAAGTTTTGCATGTTGGATGTTTGATTTCAATAATGATGGCTGGTTGGATATTTATGTTAATGCATACAACACCTCTTTATTTGGCTATACGGGAGAGGAGTTTGCTCTTGCGGCATTAAACAAGAAGTTCAGATCAGAAATTCCCGGTTTGTATATTAATCAAAAAAATAACAGCTTTAAGGACATTGCATCAGAGACTGATCTCAATACGCCATTGTTTCCTATGGGCTGTGGTTTTGGAGATCTGGACAACGATGGATTTGAAGATATTTATTTGGGTACAGGGGAACCCAATTTGGAGTCGATTATTCCGAATAAAATGTTTTTGAATAAAGGAGGAACAGACCTAAAAGATATTAGTTATTCTGGAGGATTTGCGCATTTACAAAAAGGTCATGGAATTTCGTTTGCGGATTTTGATTGTGACGGAGATCAGGATATTTATGCTGTGATGGGTGGAGCTTATGAAGGTGATCGATTTCCGAATGCATTTTTTGAAAATCCGCATCAAAATAATGTGTTTGTATCTGTCCGTCTCAAAGGAGAACAAAACAATAGACAAGGGATAGGTTCTCGGATAAAACTGAAAATAAAAAATGCTAAAGGAGAAGAAAAAACTTTTCATAGACAGATGTCGCATGGGAGCAGTTTTGGGAGCAATCCTTACGTTGCTCATTTTGGATTTGAGCAAGGATCTCAATTGATTTCTTGTGAGGTATTTTGGCCCATTAAAAATCAATGGATTAAGTATGATGGACTAAAATTAAATCAATTTTACGAACTTTCAGAATCAAACGATGTTAGAGTAATTCCTTGTCAAATTTTTAGTTGGGCAAAGAATTCGGGCGAGCATTCGCATATTCATTAATAAATAATTAAACATGAACAAGATATTTTGTTTTTTAGGCTTGATACTCATTTTCAATTCATGTACATCGGATGGCATAGAGAGGAAGACAAAAAGAGGTAATAAATTCTTTATGCATAAAGATGTCCCTGGCCCTGTAATTCAAGAAGGTGAAGTAGCCTTTTGTTCCTTGCAACGCTGGTTAGACGACAGTCTTGAACTTACAACGGCGGCAAAGAGAATGATTGTTCCTTTTACTATGTTGAAGAGTGATGAAATTACAAAGGATAATCTCGCCATGGATGTCATCAGCATGCTGTCTTCCGGTGATAGTGTTTCTACCTATCAGCTTATTGATTCATTTACTTATAAAATGAGACCGGATACAAAAGGAAAGAGTTTTTTGATGACGATAAAAGTTGATTCTATAGGAAAGCCGGGTTCCAGTGAAGCTTATATGATAGAAAAAAGCAAATTAGACTCAATAACTTACGCTTTTAGGATTAGTCGCAAACAGACTATCAGAGATTCTTTGACCAACTTCATAAAGGAATTTCAATCCAAAAAATTTTCCTTGATGGCTGAAATGAAAAATGGTGTTTACATTAAAAAATTGGTCGAAGGAAAGGGCAAGAAAGTCGGTCCAAGTAATATTGTACGTTTCGAACTTGTCACCATGTTTGAAGATAATTCTTATCTTGCTTCAACCTTTGCAAATTTGAATCCTGATCAAATTATCCCTTATTCTAGAGCGACAATAGCAGGGATTGAGTATCTTTTGGATCAATCCACTGTCGGAGATGAATTTTATGCATTTATTCCCAGCAGTATGGCGTATTTGTCGGATGGTGATGGCATCGTTCCGCCTAATACCAATCTAATGGTTTATATGCAAATTCTTGATGTTATTCCTACAAAAAGATCAGACTACTAAATTCAAAAAATGATTTATTGAATTAAATTAATTTGCACCTCACCGTTATTGTTGAACGTAATGATCATTTCTTTGTCTTTGATTTTAATCAGCTTCATTTTTCTTGCATCACGGTCCAGTGCAAATCCTGTATTGAAGCTTGGAACTTGTTTAAATTGAATGTTGGAATCTTGTAATAAAATTCCACCCACACCAGCATCACTTCTGGTGGTTTCAACTTCACGATTATAATAATTTCCGCAATAAGCAATATCTATTTTTCCATCCTTATTAAAATCGTGCAAGACAAAATCATAAATAGGAGCAATTTGAGCCGTATTTGGGAAAGCTTGAAATTTAAGTTGGGTTTTGGATTCATTGATAAAAATTCCACTTCTAAACTCAGTGGCATTTTTTATAATGGCTCCGTCCATTTTTCCTTCCAACACCTCCGTTAAAGTAGCCTTGGCGAAGCTCTCATAGTTTTTAAATTTTTCTTTAACAAACGGCATTTGTTCACTGCTGCATTGTCTTCCCCTAACAGGATATAATTTACCGTCCTTGTCATAAGAACCCAAATACGTGTCCCAAGTCCCATTTTGATCAAAATCATTTAAATAAACATAAAACGGTTTTTCTTGAGAAGCTTTAAATTTTATATTTCGACCTACATTTCCTGCAATTAAATCTGCATCTCCGTCTTGATCTATATCTGCAGAGTAAATTGTGTTCCACCAACCTCTAAGACTATCTGTTCCCCATTTTTTACTTTCATTTTTAAAATGTCCTTTCCCATCATTGATTAAAATTTGTAAAGGCATCCATTCTCCTGCAACGATCAAATCCAAACTACCATCTCTGTTTAAATCCACGTAATTTGCACAAGAAACCATTCCAAAATCAGACTTCAATTCCGGGCAAAGCTGCAAGGTTTTGTCTGTAAATTTTCCGTTCTCATTGACCCATAACATGCTTGATGTCGATAAGCCATATTTCCCTGGAGTCTGACGCCCTCCTATGAAAAGATCAAGATCATGATCACCATCAAAATCAAATGCTTTGACTACACCGCTACTGATGGATTCGGTAGGTAAATTTGCTGTTCCGTCTTTGAAATTTCCTTTACCATCATTCAAATACAATCTGTCTTGGTATAATTTTGACCCTGCCGGGAATTCATTGCTGCCGGAGGCTACGATCAGATCTTTGTCTTGATCTCCATCTACATCACAGAAGATTGCATCACTGTCTTCACTTGCTGAATATTGTGTAAACACAGACTGAACACTGGAAATAAATTTACCATCAGTTTGTTGAAGAAATAGTTGACCCGGTTTTCCGGCAGATCCTCCAATAAAGATATCTTCAAGTTGATCGCCATTGACATCCGCTGTTGCAGAGACAGGACCTAAAGTAGAAAGTTTATGAGGGATCAAAACTTCTTTTGCATAATCATCATATTCATTTTCTTGATGAGTCATTTTTGCACTTGAAGGATCTAATTCAACTTCTACAGTAAACTGATGATCATTATTGATTTTAATTTGTGGAGTGTTTGTATTCTTGGCCTCTTTTTCTTTAATCTCCAAAACCTGGTTTACTTTAATATTTTTCTGAGTAATACTTTTTCCACTGAGCCATCTAATTTTTATCGAATCAATTGTTGCGCCTTCTGCTATACCGAAATGAAGAATGGGCTCAACACTGGATAGATAACCTCTGTATGGATTTACTTCTTTCATTTGAACTCCTTTTGAAGTATACACTATTGCTCTGGCTCCAAAACTTTTTTTATTTTTTGTTTCACTTGTCAGCTTCAATCTTAGGTAATGACGTCCCAATTCTGTACTGTTATTTTTGTATAAAAAAGCACCATCATTTATATTATTGACAATCATTTCTAAATCTCCATCCAGATCTAAATCCGCATAAGCTGCACCATTAGAAAAACTGGGTTGAGAAAGACCTATATCTTTTGCATTGCTGACAAAATTCAAATCCCCTAGATTTGAATAAAAATAATTACTCAATTTAACTGATGGAGCTTTATCCAATAAATCTGTTGCATGGAGTATGCTTTCATCTTTTTTTAACAGGGATTTATTTTTAAGAAACTCTTCCTTGTAATGATCATAGTCTTTATTTCTTACATCTCTTTTCAATCCATTGGTGATGTAGATGTCTTCATCTGCGTCATTGTCAAAATCTTGAAATAATACTGCCCAACTCCAATCCGTATTGGATACTCCGCACATCTGGGCAATTTCACTAAAAAGCCCATTGCCTTGATTAAGCTGTATTGTGTTGAACATATACTGATAGTGCATTCCTTTGGAGACGAGATCCCAAAATCTTTTTGGATTCATACCACTCATATTGGCTTTATTGCGATAATGATCTTCGGATACCATATCTGCGGTTCCTATATCCAAAAAACCATCATTATTTAAATCTGCAATATCTGCTCCCATAGAAAAATTACTGATGTGTTTCATACTCGATGCAATTGTATTTCTAAAAATGGATTGCTCATTTATAAATAATGCATCCGGCAAATTGTAATCATTGCACAGATAGAGATCAGGCCGGCCATCATTGTTCAAATCGGCCACCTGAGCCGAGAGGCTGTAGGCAACTGAGCGAATATTTTTGGCTAGACTCACATCCGAAAAATGATTGTTTTGATTTTCATATAATCTACTGTAAAATAATTCTTCGGGAGCTTTGAGTGAATTTCTTACTTCGTTATTATTTGGAGGTTGGTTCAAAATGAAGGCATCCAGATCACCATCCAAATCATAATCAAAAAAAACTGTATGAATAGAAAATCCTGCATCTGCCAATCCATATTGTTCGGCCTCCTCTTTGAAAGTGGAATTGGTTTGATTGATGTACAATAAATTTTTTCTTTGATTTGGATCATCTTTTAAATGGCAGCTGAGATAAATATCATCCCATCCATCTGCATTGACATCTGCAATGCTTACTCCTGCCACCCATTGGCCCATTCCTGAAATTTTGGCTTCTTTACTGATATCTTTGAATTGAAGATTTCCGGAA
Organism: Saprospiraceae bacterium UBA3362; assembly: GCA_002360455.1. Classification (GTDB taxonomy): domain Bacteria; phylum Bacteroidota; class Bacteroidia; order Chitinophagales; family Saprospiraceae; genus Vicinibacter. Next base: position 3,834 of record DEQQ01000083.1, on the reverse strand, counting down.
TTTAAAAACAATCTACAATCCGTTTGATTTGAGGCCATAAATACGTCCGGTAATCCGTCGTTGTTTACATCAAGAATTCCTACTCCGGCGCCATTGTAGATGGCCTCGTGGTTCAAGTAATTGTATTGATCATCTTCGATATTGGAATTCACAAACTGAAGCTTGGATTCCTCGGCAGGAACCAATTGGAATAAGCTTACATTATTCAGCTTAGGTGAAGATTCTTTGCACGCAACAATGCATAAAAAACACAAGAGGCTTAGGATCAGTTTTTTCATATTTCTGAATATAGGCTGGAAAATTGAGCAAAGATAAGTTTTTTTAGGGCTTAGGTTCCCTGCGGAGAGCACTAGTTGTCATTTATAACGATCATAACTAGTCAAGTCTTAAGGAATACTATACCCAATTTCGTTATGAGAAAACCTTGGAGGAACTTAAGGAGCTTATTTTTAGCCCTCAAAATGGGTCATCTCAATCCTGGAGAAATATCTCGGTAAGCAATTTCGGTTTTTCAATTTATTTAAGCCTATCAATTCTTCTGAAGTGTACAAGATAAAAATGAAAAAATATGCGGTAATATGTTGATAATCATAATTATACATCTGTATAAAAAAAATATTTATTTTTTATTAGCATTTATATTAAAGTACTGTGTAGTTTTGTGGTTCAATGCAATAGGTAGCTTTTGCATTGAGCCAAACTCAAGACTTGATCTTCTACCAAGGACGAAGCAAATCCTTCTAGTTTTCCAAGTCTAAATTTATTTAATCTTGTTTTGTATTTAATTAATTGATTTTCAATAATTTATAATTGTAAATCTTTAATTGAGTCAGAGCAATTTTCTATGGACTTACAGTAACGAGCTGTAGGTTACATACTGTATAGTATTTGTAATTAAAAATTGTTTTATAAAATTTATTAACCAAAACTAAATCTCATGAAAAAGACAAATTTTACGCTGTCTAATCTAAAGTACGGGTTGAGTTTTTGCTTGATGATGGTTGTGATGTTTTTTGCTTCGCAACTTCAGGCTCAAGTGAGTACTCAGCTACCTCCTCTGAAGCCTGTTCAACAGGCAATCGACGCATTGTATGCTCAGAAGAACAGTACAGAGACTCTTTACAAAACAGGAGGTTCTGCTGATGTTCAACTGAAAAAACAAATTGACCTATTTAGCACGGTGATTGATGCATTGAACAATCGCCAAGACCAGAACATGAATACAGAAAGTGTAGTTTTAAGCAGCCTTGTGAACAACAATACTGCTCACCTTATAGTACGTAATGGAAACACAGTTGACTTAGATGCTACAGTACGTTCTATCTTAAGCTTGAGCGAATATCAAGCTTTGATCAATACAGTGAAAATTTAATTCCCATTTTAATTAAAACTAGTAAACTCAAAATTCATGAAAGAATTTAAAAATTTATTCAAACTAAGTTTAGTTTGGTGCATGTTGGTGAGTGTTTCTCACCTGTTTGCACAGGAACTAACCTTCTCAAGTGCATCCAACCAGACGGTGTGCGGGGACGTAACATCTCCCAACATCAACCAATCAGGTGGATGTATTCTTCCGCCGGTTGGTGCCGGAGCAGCAGGGGATGTCCCTTGTTCTGCTGTTGGAACACCGACTGCCGGACAATCTACACAGTTTAGAATGGTAATCCCTACCTTAACCGGTGGAACAGGACCTTCTAACTACAGATTAACTGCCGTGCAATTAAATTTTACCATTGCCTCTTGGGGTGGAGACTTCCAGCTTAACCTGCGTCGTCCATCTGGTGCTTATTTGAACTTGATGAACCCTGTAGGTAACAGTGCAAGCAGTAATACGATCAACGTAACGCTTTGCGATACTGCCTCCAGAGTGTATCCTGCTTCAGCCGGTGCAATTTCAGGTTTTTATCAAATAAAGGCAGCCGCTGTTGGTAGTGCGACACATTTAGGCTCTGGCCAATCATGTAATGCAACTCCACCAACTAATTCTGCGTGTTGTATGCATGACTTCAATCCTGCCGGTACCAATATCGGTGGAGACTGGTCATTAGTATTCACAAACGGTTGGTCTGGTGAAACAGGTCAGATGAACTCATGGGGAATGACATTCGCATTGCCGGATACATTACCTACTTATAGAACAGTAACAGTAGCACCTTTGTCCCCTGGTACTTGTTCTCCAGCTCCTGTAGCTTGTTCAGTGCCTGCGCCGGTATTTTCACCTGCAACTGTTCCCGGTAGCCTTGCTCCGGTAGCATCCAATACAGTGTCTCCATTTAACGGTGGTACTGCGGGAACTAACGTGACAGCTGCCGCTGGTGGAGTGCAAGTAAGTTATATTGTACAAACCAGTGCAACTCCTACTATTACTTGCTTAACAGCTCCTCAATTCGTTAACTGCCCTGCGGCAGGAATTACCTTTACTTCTCCGGGAGTAAAATACATCCTGTGGAGATCTTCAAGAGGTTGTGGTGCATTCGATACATCATTACAGATCGTAAATATTGCAGATACAGAACCACCAACGTTTATGCCAGCTTGTCCTACAAAGCCAATTACGCTTAATGCAGGTCCTGGAGAGTGTGAAGTGTCATGGGATGCTCCGGTGTTTATGGCAATGGACAACTGTCCTGCCGGACAATACTTTGGAGCAATCAACCGAGTAACGAATATCTGTAGAACTAATGCTGCATGGCAAATCTCAGGAGGAGCCGGAGCATGGGGAGTAATGTTTGACTTGGTGAATACCTCAGGAGGACAGCTTAACTTACAAGAAGTGGGCTGGTTGTCTTTTGCAAACGTTACACACAATATTTATTATAAGACTACCCCTGGAGGTCACGCATCAGTACAAGCTACACCTAGTGCTTGGACCCTGTGTGCTTCAAGAGTGGCAAGAAGAGCCGGATTTAACGGACCAAAAGATACTTTCGACTTAGTAACGGCTACAGTATATGATACATTGAAGAAATGTTCACCAATATTAGTAGACTCTACCAAATTGGGATGTTTGACTATGGCAGCAGGGGAGACCAGAGGTGTATATATTCATGCACCGGGTCAAGCTAGTGCTTATTTATCCATATTCGGAGACTGTACAACAGGAGTATTCGGAGATGCAAACGTGAATACACCTGTAAACGGGGCAACGTATACAGGAGGATTATTCACTGCACCATTCGTAAACTCATCATTCGGATTTGGAAATACCAACTGGATTGGATTGGTAGGATATGCCGTAGCAACATCAAACAGAGTAAGAATTACACAGACCTGTGGAGCTCCATACGGTCCTGGATGTTTCTTCCCTGTAGGATGTACAAGAATATGCTATGAGGCTACAGATGCAAGTGGAAACGTGGCTACATGTCAATTTGATGTGTGTGTAAATGCATTTGCTAACGCAACTAAGCAGTTAACATGTAACGATAACTTACGAGTATCATTGAACGACAGTTGTTTTGCAACTATCGGAGCAGATGATGTATTGGAAGGTGGTCCATACAGCTGTTATGATAATTATGTAGTAGAAATTCGCGATTGGTCTACAAGAGCATTGATCGACAGAATGCCTACAAGAAGAGGAGCGCAAGTAGACTCAAGAGATATCGGAAAAGATTATGAAGTAAAAGTAATCGATCCTACAACAGGAAATTCATGTTGGGGTCATATCTCAATTGAGGATAAATTGGCACCGATCATCACATGCCCTGCAAACATTACAGTAGCTTGTACCTCACCTACGACACCTGCAATTACAGGTACACCGACAGTGAGAGAGAATTGTGGAGCATACAGCTTGACTTATAGAGATAATGCAACACAAGGATCTTGTGC